>DATJVZ010000308.1:0-4358 GCA_035501575.1 Terriglobales bacterium
GATCCGATCCTCAAATCAGTGGATCATTCCTACTGGCGGCGGTTACTTCTTTGTGCCTTCGATTTCGACCCTTCGAAATGTCCTGGGCGGTCGTTGAAATTGAGACCAATGCACTTTCGGATTTCTTGCAAGCTCCGTAGCAAAATCCGGGATCGCAGCACCATAGAACTGGAAGAGCAGATCGTCAAAGTCAATCTCACTGATGAGCGTTGGCCAAGATGGCCTTCAAATCACAGCACTGTCCTTCCAACTTATGCAGCCGATTAGTGATATCTACGTTCCCTCTGAATCCTCTGCCCATTTTCATGGCGGCGAGAGCTGCATTCATACGCCGGCATTTCATTGTGAGAGCTTGTGGCGTCAGTACAAGCATCAGGGCACCTAATAATTCAGTAGTTGGGTTTCGGTTCTCGTCATTGGCGAGTTGGTTGCTCGACTTCAGAATGCAGATGTCCACAATCCGGAGATGGTCAACGACGAGGTGGTTCCTAGAGCGGCCCTTAATTCTTCCCCGTAGGCTGCTGCCGCCACCCAGCAGAGTGGATCGATGATCCGCAGTGAAGGTCAGCTGGCAGCATCGACACCCCTCGTGAGTGCTGGCGCGTAAGAGTTGGCTGATCGCCCGTCAAACGGTCATTGAATCAAATGGAAGACTGTGCCATTGCCGTTGCCGACGCCGCCTTCG
This sequence comes from Terriglobales bacterium, assembly GCA_035501575.1. Lineage (GTDB taxonomy): Bacteria > Acidobacteriota > Terriglobia > Terriglobales > Acidobacteriaceae > JAFAGX01. The sequence goes on from DATJVZ010000308.1 coordinate 686, forward strand.
TAGGTCGTGCCGTACAAAGTTGCCAGCTTTATTGGCCACCACTCCCCAGACTGGCTGCGAGCTATTACGTCCACCTTTGAACGTGTACAGTACAGCTTCTCGCCCTGTCCGATCTAACTTGAAGATCACATTACCAGCAACTCTCAATCCGCTACCGCCCATTTGTGTCATGCAAGGCATTAGCACATGTTTGCGCCGTCTCTTCACCCGCGCGTTCACATCCCAAATAGCACTACGTGTTTATCAAATGATTAACATGATGTGTCATTTCATCATCTCTATCTCCTATCCCCTCATGTGATTGACGGGTTGGAAGGAAGGAAGGGCAAAACTGCCACACCTGGGCGACCAGAACGGAAAGTAACGCCATTCGGCAACAATGACCGGAGATATGGATTCCCGACGCTGGTCACGCGCGCCGTGCGCCGCAAGGCCCTGGCGAGGCAACTGGGGTTCCGGTACTTGACGTTAAGGGCTCGACCTCCAGTAGTGCCAATTTGCCCCCAAACCAAACTGAACCCGGCTTTAAATTCGCTGAAAAGTCGGCATGCGCAAGAAAAGCAACATGGTCTAAGATATGTGCGCCGAACACGAGCCGCGGCTTCCGGTGACAAAATACCAAATATTGTTGAATATTCTAGATCGGATCAGAAATGAAGCATCCACACAACCAACCGTGCTCAAACCTACCTTCCGCCATCGACAGATAGTGAAGCAAACAACCAGAGCCGGTCGCGCGCATTCATACATCTCTATTTGAAAGTAAGCTTCGGGTTGCTGGATTTCATGAAGAGGGAGGACTTCATAACGGACGGCACAATCCACAAAGAGATTGCCTTTTAGAGGAAATCCTGGCGATGGACATTAACCGCGTCCTGGATGGCCAGGAAAATGATGAAAAAGGCAACCCTTATAATGGCAAGGTTCGTCAATTACAGTGCGAGGTCAGCCAGACTGAAGACATCGCCCGCTACAAGAACCGGGTCATCATCCTTACGAAAGTCAACCGCAAGATCTCTACCTCGCAACTCCAGACATTGATGGGTGGTTTTAGCTGTGAGGTCTTAAACTATGAGACCTCCTACGAGGCTCTAGTGTTGCCGGTGATATCCTCGCATCTTTTGGCAAAGTACCCCGGGCCACACGACCATTGGAGGCTGACCATGTCTTGTGTCCGCGTGATCTCGATCTTCTCACTTCTCCTGTCCAGCATACTCTTCGTGAGCTGCGGAGGCAGCAAGATGCAACCGCCGCCGCTGAATCCCGCGCCCACCTTGGCGTCACTGTCGCCCCAGTCGGCCAGCCAGTTCGGCCTCGGACTCACCCTGGGCGTGACCGGCACCAATTTCATGGCCGGATCCACCGCGCAAGTGAACGGCGTATCCCGCTCCGCCCAGTTTGTAAGCGGCACTGCCCTCAACGTCCAACTCGCCGCCAGTGATCTCGCGGCACTCGGCACCCTCCAACTCACAGTCACGAACCCAGCACCCGGAGGCGGCGTCTCGAACGCGCTGTCCTTCAACGTCCTCCAGCCTCCGATCGGAGTTTTTCGCATCGTCACGGTCGCCACCGATGGCACCCAGGCTAACGGTGACAACGTAACCGCGACCTTTAGCGCCAACGGACGCTTCGTCGCCTTCGATTCGCTGGCCTCGAATCTGGTTCCCAATGACACGAACGGCAACTACGACGTCTTCGTCCGAGACACCTGCCTGGGCGTAACCACGGCATGTACTCCCACCACCACTCAAGTTTCGGTCGCGCCCGACGGCTCGGGAGGCAACAGCCTCAGCCGGTATCCCTCCATCAGTGCCGACGGACGCTTCGTCGCCTTCTACTCGCTTTCGGACAATCTCGTGCCCAGCGATACGAACTTTGCCGGCGACGTATTTCTTCGCGATACCTGTGCCAGTGCCCCCGCCGGATGCGTTCCCTCAACCATCCTCATTTCCCTTGCCGTCGATGGCAGTCAGGCCGATTACGACACGGGCAGCGCGCTCATCAGCGGCGATGGCCGATACGTCGCCTTTACCACCCTTGCAAACAACCTCGTGCCCGACGATACCGATGGATTTGCCGATGTCTTTGTGCGCGACACCTGCATCAACGGCCCGCTCAATTGCCTCCCATCGACCACGCGCGTGTCGCTGGCCACAGACGGTAGCCAAGTCAACTCGTCGGGTTCGGCCGGCGCGGCCATCACCCCCGACGGACGATTCGTGCTCTTCCAGTCTGACGCCTCCAACCTGGTGCCCAACGACACCAACAACACATCGGATATCTTCGAGCGTGACACTTGCGTCAGTGCTCCTGCCGGCTGCACCCCAACCACCACCCGCGTCTCCGTCGCCAACGACGGCAGCGAGGGCAACGACGGCAGTTTCGTGTCCGCCATCAGCCCCGACGGACGATTCATCAGCTTCACCTCACTCGCCACTAACCTCGTCGCCAACGACACGAACGGCAAGTACGACGTATTCCTTCGCGATACCTGTTTCGGGGCGCCCGCCGGATGTTCGCCTTCCACCATGCGTGTGTCGGTAGCCAGCGACGGCACCGAGAGCGACGGTGACAGCCTCGAGTCATCGGTAAGCTCAGGTGGACGTTACGTCCTGTTCGCCTCGGTTGCGACCAACCTTGTTCCCAATGACACAAACGGTTCCGACGACGAATTCGTACGTGACACCTGCATCGGCGCCCCTGCGGGATGCGTTCCCTCTACCTATCGCGTTTCCGTAGCCGCCGACGGTACGCAAGGGGACGCGCACAGCTACGAGGGACTCATCTCCCCCGACGGACGCTTCGTGCTCCTGCGTTCCATCGCCACCGACCTCCTCTCGGGAGACACCAACAATTTCTCCGACTTCTTCCTCGCGTTCAACTGAAACAGAGAGGAGGCTGCCCAACTTTGGCTGGGATGCCCTGGGTTTCGGTGGGTTTTCGAAACCTGGGAATTCCGGGTGCCCAAGCTAGGAGCCAAGGTTCTATGCGCTGGGTGATCCGAGGCCCCTACTTTACCCAGCCGTGAAATTCGCCACGGTTGTCATCGATGTGTAGCAACAATACGTCCGTCCCGACGTCCTGAGGGAACAGTGCCGTAGCGGCCCTTGTCTTTCGCTTGCACGAGTGCGGTGTGGCAGTTTGCCGTTCCTTCCTTCCACCCCCTCATGTGATTGACGGGATAGGAGATAGAGCGATCTGAAACTGCCCTCGTTACCGACTGGTTAACTCCTTGGGGAGCCACCGGCGCGGGGTGGAGTGCGCAGAAGAGAGACCGTTCAGCGCGTGAATGTGAGCGGTTCGCGCAAGGTACCTCCCACCTTTGTATTCCCTTCTTTGTTAGGAACGCGAGTGTGATCGGAGCGTGCCTGTGGGTTGTCTTGCCACTAGTGGTTGGGCTGACGCGCCTGATCGACAAAAAAGATGATACCTTCTCGTCGCTCCGCCCCTTCAATGTCTAGTACGCCTTCTGCATGTAGCAGGTCTCGGCTGAGGTACACGGCGACGGGAGCGGGAAAAGTCACTTGGCGCAAGCCATCGGACAAGCCGCAAATTAAACAGGGCTTCCGTGTGCTCTACCGCGAAACCCATACCCTGCTCGATGAGCTGGCCGACGCCACACTCGATGGCACCCGCAAAGAGCACATGGAGTTCCTGGCGTTGGGAGTATTCT
>DATJVZ010000309.1:0-2849 GCA_035501575.1 Terriglobales bacterium
CTCTCCTGCACGCGCTCCCGTAACGATTGGGCTATCTACCGCGGGAAAGAAGGTGATTATCTGCGTGCACGACGGGGGTCCGGGAATTGCGGAAGATGAACAATTACGAATCTTCGAGAAGTTCTACCGGGGGAAGAATGAGCGGAATTTGAAAGGTACGGGGCTGGGCCTATCAATTGCGCGCGAGATCATTCATGCCCACGGGGAGGAGATTTGGCTATCGAGTAAACCAGGAGAGGGCTCAGACTTCTCTTTTGCATTACCGATGGCCCCAAGGAACGGTGCCCAATGAGCGCAGGCAGGATTCTGGTTATTGATGATGACCCTCAGATTCGGCGTACGATGAGGACTACTTTAACCGCCCGGGGCTATGAGGTCGGCGATGCGCGAACCGGTGAAGAGGGCCTCGAGGAATTGCGATCCAAGGCCTACGATCTTGTGCTGCTGGACATGAATATGCCCGGCATCGGTGGGACGGAAACATGCAGGCTGATCCGTGGCAGTTCCGAGGTCGCGATCATCGTCCTGACGGTAAGTAACACTGAAAGGGACAAGGTGGACGCGCTGGACGCGGGGGCGGATGATTACGTCACCAAACCCTTCAGTACACCCGAACTGCTGGCAAGAATTCGCGCGACCATGCGGCGACTTCCTCAGCCGCCCGGCCACGCGGATCTTCTGCCACTGGCATCACTCGGTGTAGATATCGACCTATCTTCACGGCGCGTAACCGTACGCGGCTCGACGGCGCAATTAACGGCTCGAGAATTCGATCTGTTGTCATATTTTCTCGCCCATCCCAACAAAACGATTGCACACCGGGAGCTATTGCAGGCGGTGTGGGGACCCGACTACGGCGACGAGTTGGAATATCTTCGCGTGTTTGTAAATCGCCTGCGCAAAAAGATCGAGCCCGATCCTTCTAATCCGCAGTTTCTCGTAACGGATGCGTGGGCTGGGTATCGTTTTCACCTTCCCGAGCAGGCCCTCTCAGTGCCAGAACCAAGCACTCTCAGGAAGTAAGACCTACAACCCCGCACCAACCGATTTTCCTCTCTCAAGATCGCCACTCAATAGCGGATTCGCCCGCTATACACAGCCGGCTGAGATGCCTTCGGTGGTATGTCCAAGGAGGCGACCGGGGCGCGGCCAGGTTCAATACAATTTACGCCGTTCTTACGGCGCGTTTATGCCCTGTTTATTCCCGGTGCTGCAAGATTGATCCTGGTTAACGTAGATGAACAAGCTTTGCAGTGCCAGCACGGTCGAGCAGTTCAAGCCTTCCGAGCCTTGGGAAACAGCCACAAGCCGAGGGCCAGAGACGTTCGAGGTGAATGTCATATTCACCGACCCGAGAGCCACCGCGGCTGCTTTGCATGCAGCTCAATCCTTAGCCCGCGGCTTAGGAGCTGTTATCCGACTTCGGGCGGGGATCGTTGTCCCCGTGAGATTGCCTCTCGATCAGCCTCTGGTTTCGGTGCAATTCGTGGAACGGCTCCTCCGAAAGCTGGCGGAGCAACTGGAGCTGGCTGACTGCGAGATCACAGTTCATCTGTATGTCTGCAGGAATTGGGTGGAGACACTGTTGGACGTCTTAAGGCCGGGTTCCTTGGTGGTGGTCGGAGGCCGCCGGCGTTGGTGGCCTAGCGCCGCAAGCCGGGTGGCCAGTGCGCTTCACGCGAAGGGCCATCGGGTTACTTTCGTTCCCGCCAAAGGTGAAGCGGCGGAGAGTCTGCGATGAAGACCAGGCATCAAGTCCGCGTTGCGCCGGAGACCGCGCTCCCCTACCACCGCGAGAGCGCTCCGAATTCATCAACCATATTGGCGATGACGGTCCTGGCGGAGATCAAGGATGTCCTGGCCGTCGTCCGCACGGCGGCTCTTCTGGCAACTAGCTTCAAGGCATCCGCGTACATCGACGTGCTGGGGGGAAAGCCGACCTATTTTGATGCCAGCCCGAACGGATCTCACGCCCCCTTGGACGCCCTACTAGGCTCAGTGCAAAAGAAGCTTCGGCAGCACCGGTCTGCGCGGCCACCGGTTTTTGCTGTTGAAGCGAATATCACGGCCGCTTCCTTCTTGACGCCGGCAAGTATTTCAGTGCTGGTTCGGAATGTTGAGCCAGTTCCGGTGCGGCCAACCCACACGAGGTGACTATGCTGGACATCTTCTATGTCGGGGTTGTAATCGGGTTCTTCATATTGCTCTGGGGATTCACACGAGCAACGGAGCGGCTTTAGGAGGATTTCAATGGAATACGCCATCGCGGGAATTGTGGCGGCGGGCCTGTTCGTTTACCTGATGTACGCGTTGCTTCGACCAGAAAAATTCTGAGGTGTTGACATGACTGTTCTCGGTATTGCGCAAATCTTGGTGTTTTTTGCCATCGTGCTGGTTATCACCAAGCCCCTTGGCACGTTCATGTACCGCGTATTCGAGGGCGAGCGCACCTTCCTCCATCCCGTCTTGCGCCCGCTGGAGCGCCTGATCTATCGCGTTTGCGGGATTCGCGAGGACACGGAGCAGTCCTGGATCCACTACTCGGCGTCGCTGATCTCGCTGAGCATCTTCAGTTTTCTGTTTGTGTACCTGCTGCAGCGGTTGCAGGGATACTTGCCGCTCAATCCCATGCACTTTTCAACGCCGCATGCGCCCCAAAACGCGACGCCGATGACGCCAGATCTCGCATACAACACGGCTGTCAGCTTCATGACGAACACCAATTGGCAGGCGTATTCTCCCGACACTACGCTGAGTTATCTGACACAAATGGCTGCTCTGACGGTTCAGAATTTTGTGTCGGCGGCGGTAGGCATTGCGGTGGCGGTGGCGATGATACGCGGGTTCGC
>DATJVZ010000310.1:0-9360 GCA_035501575.1 Terriglobales bacterium
GCCGACCTCCGCAAGAAAAATGGACCCTTGGCTACCCCGATCTATCAGACGGCCACGTTTGAAGTTACCGACAACGATCAGCAGCTGCGAGCCACCCCCACCGACATGTTCTACACACGTTACGGGAATCCCACCCACACCGTGGTGGAACGTGCTATCGCCGACCTCGAAGGCGTCGAGCGTGCCTTGCTGTTTGCCTCCGGAATGGCCGCCATCACAACCTCGATCCTTGCGCTGGTCAAGAGCGGCGATCACATCGTGGCGCAGCGGGACATCTACGGTGGGAGCGCCAAATTTCTAGGCCAGTGGCTGCCCAAACTCGGAGTCGAAACCACTTTCGTCGATACCACCGAGTACGAGCAACACGAACGAGCCATTCGCCCCGCCACCAAGCTGCTGTATCTGGAATCGCCGACCAATCCCATCGTGAGAGTGGTGGATTTAAGGCGTGTAGTCGCGATAGCCAAGAAACATAACCTAATAACCCTGATCGACAGTACTTTTGCCACGCCGATCAATTCGAAGCCGGCGGAATTTGGCATCGATCTCATCTTGCATTCTGCGACCAAGTATCTCGCCGGGCACTCCGATCTGGTTGCCGGAGTCGTGGCCGGGCGGGCCGAGCTGATCGAGGCAATTCACGAAAGTCGGACGACCTTGGGTGCGAGCATGGATCCGCATGCGGCCTGGCTGCTGCTGCGCGGTATTAAGACCCTGGCCGTCCGCGTGCAGCGGCAAAACGAGAACGCTTTGCGCATCGCCCAATTCCTGGCGCAACATCCGAATGTCCGGCGCGTCCATTACCCGTTTTTGGAGGGCCATCCCCAACGCTCCGTGGCTATGGATCAGCTTCGCGGAGGCGGAGGAATCGTCAGCTTCGAAGTCGCAGGAACCGGCCAGGATGCGCGCAAACTGAGCGAAGCCCTGACGCTATTTACGTTGGCTCCGAGTCTTGGAGGAGTGGATTCCCTTGTCTGTATCCCGGTGCTGACTTCGCACGCTATGGTTCCTGCCGAACACCGGGCGAAGATGGGCGTGACCGACCAGCTGATTCGTCTTTCGGTAGGCATTGAGCACGCCGAGGATCTGATCGCGGACTTAGAGCAGGCGCTGGCGGTGGTCGGTTCTCGGCGTGAGCACATCCAGGTGGGCTGAGCCCAGCGATCAAGTCAAACAAACAGAAAGGGGAGGGCCCGTTAATTAAGTCCAACGTCTCCAAAGTCGCAAAGACACCGGTCACGCCAGTTGGCAGCCGCCTGCTAGGTTGAAAATCGATCCAACAACCCCTCCTGTTCCATCTGTCAAAAGTTAAACCTCGCCCCAAACTGGAACTGGCGCGGAGTATTCAGCGTGCTCGTGATGTTTCCGAAGGGGATGCCCTGCTGCGTCGTCGCATCGGTAATGCTCGGCACATTTGGCTGTCCGAACTGGGGCGTGTTGCTGATATTGTAAATGGAGACGTCGAACCGGAGCGCCTTCGTTTCGGTTAGGTTGAACGTCTTGTAAAACGAGAGATCCACATCGCGGGCTCCCCTGGTGCGAACGTGATCCAGATAGGCCGGGGCGGTTCCGGGAATGAATGGATTTGCCGGCAATGCAAAGCAATTGATGTCGACCCAATCGGCGACTGTATGCGGAGTTCTCGGATTGCACGTCATGTCGGCCCGCTGGTTGAAATACCCTGGTTGTATGCCTGAAAGCGGCGAGGCGACAGGAACACCGGTGCTGAGATAGAGGATGGCATTGGTGGTCCAGCCGCCCAGAATGGCGTTCGACACACCCTCGAGGTTCACCGTTTGTCCTTTGCCAACTGGGAGGTCGTAGGACGCTTCTCCAGTGAACTGATATTTGACGTCCTGGGGGCTGACGGAGTGTTCATACTGGAGATCCCTCCAATCCTGGGGTGCACCATTGTGAGCACCTACGAAGTCTAGAGGAGGATTGCCGTCGTTGGTCATAAGCTTGCCCCAAGTAAAAGTGGCGAGCGTGGTGAAGTGTCCGGTCAGCCTCTTTTGCACCTTGGTTTGCAGTGAGTTGTACTCAGAATCGCCGCGCATGTAGCCATTGATAATTACTCCATTCCCCGTGCCGTAGCTGCCGTTGCCGAATTGCGGGTACTGCTGAAGCGCTACCCACCTGGGAACGGTGGGTGAGCCGAAGTTCGAGTTGGTCGAGGGCTGAATAGCCGCCCACTGATTGGGCACCATGCACGACGCCACTCCGGTTACGCACAATGAATTTCCGTACTTCTGGATCGTGGCCAGATCTAGTGTGTTGAGGTCGATCGTACCCCCTGAGAAGGGTAGGAACAAGCCCCGGCTGCCGACGTAGCCGGCGGTTACAACTACCTGATGCGGCAGTTCATACTCCAGGGCAAAGTTATAGTTATAGATTGTGGTATTGCGCTGGTCGCGCAGCACTGTATTCAAAGTGATCCCCAGGTTATTGGCTAGGCCGGGCGGCGGCGTGGTGAAAACGGGGACGGTTCCTTGGGGGAACGGGTTCTTTAACGAGTAGGGGACAGTGAAATTGTCGAGTACACTTCCCGAATTCGCACCACAGTTTGAAGTGCCGTTAAACACCGTATTGCCGTTCGCGTTATAGCAGGTGGAGTCCCATATCGTACTCGACGAGAATCCGTCAGTGTTGGCGCCGGCGCTCTCGACGTTGCGGGTGGTGGGACCGTAGTAGATACCCGCACCGCCGCGAACCACAAAGCGCTTCACCGGCTGGTAAGCGAACGCCAGGCGAGGACTAAAATTGTCCAGAACCGTTGTGAAGGGGGAACGATTGCTACCATTCACGTAGATTTCGGCACCGGTGTAGGGGACACCGTTAAACGTGTTGCTTACGTTGGGATTGAAATATTCCTGCCGGTTAAAGCGCTCGTTGCGCCCCCCAAAGATGTCCCAGCGCAGGCCGGCGGTGATGGTCAGAGTCGGGCGGGGGTGGTAGGTATCCTCGACGAAGGCCGCATAGTAGGGGTTGGACTCGGCGGCGAAGACGTCCTTGGAGAAACTGGGATAGCTGCCATAGCCCGTTTCGTTGCCCGGCGGCTCGCCCATGCCGATGAGGAGGGAGGCGAAATCACTCCCGCCTACGACACTGTTAACGGACAGATCTGTAGCGCTGACGTCGAAACCGTACGAGCCCGCTGGGGCCGGCGGCTGGCCGACGTTGAGGTACCTCTTCATCCACTCGAACCCGGTCGAGATTGTATGCTTGCCGTAAGTCTTGGTGAGAGCGATGGCGACGTCGCTGTTCTCGCTGGCAAAGCGGAAGATGTTGTAGTTGGCCGTGCCGCCCACTCCTTGGCCTACGTCGTCAAAAACCATGAACGGGAGCTGTTGGAAGACCTGCGCCGCGGCCAGCGAGGCGGGAAAGCCCAGCTGGGTAATGTTGATGCTGCTGTACGACGGCGGTCCACCCTGATTCTCGGAATGGCGCGTAAAGGAATAACGCAAGTTCAGGATGGTGCTTGGATTAAGAGTTATGTCGTCGGCCACGAGAATATTGCGCCCGTTCGTGAGGTTCTGGGCATAGTTGATGTCCCACCCGCTGGGGAAAACATTGGCCGAGCTAAAGATCAGGCGGTCGTAGGAAAATCGGGTAAAGATGCGCTGCTTTTCGCTCGCATTCCAATCCACCCGGACGTCGAACCTCTGGGCATGGAACGGATCGAGGCCCGGCATCCCATAATTATTCTGGACGTCAACAGGGGCTGAATCACATGTGGTCGGGTTCGGGAGATTGCACTTTGGCATCATCGACAGATAGTTCAGGCCGATGGGGTTCGGGTTCGGGATCTTATTCCCGGGAAAAGGTTGGCGCAGGCCGCCTATGTCGGGCTTGGTCGGATCGTAGATTGTAAACCCCGTCATCTTTGAAAAGTCTCCGGTCCTTTCGGCACTGGTCGGAACGGAAAAGTAGTCGATCCCCTCGAACTGCTGCTGCTGCGTGGCCTCGTAATCCCCGAAGAAGAAGAGTTTGTCGCGCTTGACGGGCCCCCCGATGGCGGCGCCCTCCTGGTAACGGTGGAAGTCAGGTGGGGTATTGGCCAGACCGGACGACAGCTGAGTGTTCTTATTGAAGTATTCGTTGGCCGACAAGGCGTTGGGGCGAAATACCGCGAAAACGTCGCCATGAAACGCATTGGTGCCGGTTTTGCTCACCAGGCTGATGACTCCGGCGGCGCCGCTTTGAAAAGAGGCTGGCGTGTTCTGAGTCTCCACGCGAACCTCGTCGACTCCGTCCTCGGGAATATTCATCGCCGGCATGATGGCTGCGGAATTGTTTTCCGAAATTCCGATGGGGCTGCCGTCGACCATGTAGTAGACGGAGCCGGCAATGGCGCCGTTGATCGTGGCGGCAGAGATATCGATATTAGGCCGACCCACTGAGATGTTCTGAATCGACTGCATCGAATCGCTCGAGTTGGGCGAGCCATCGGGAGGACTCACGCCCGCACTCAGTTGAACGAGGTCGTAAACATTGCGGTACAGCAGCGGAACCCTATCAATGGCTTCGGAAGGAATCAGTAAGCCGACGGTAGAGTTGCTGCCCTCGACCAGTTCGGTTCCTCCCGTGACCGTGACCGATTCGGTAATTGCGCCGACCTGCAGTGTGATGTTGACCGCGGTGACCTGATCAACATTGACCGTGACCTTGTCTTGTATGAGCGTGGCAAAGCCTTTCTGGCTGACTGTGATCTGATAAACGCCCGGATTCAGAGAGGCGAACGTGTACAGTCCCGCGGAGCTGGTGGCAGTGTGCTGGGTCAGTCCGGTTGCTTTGTTGAGCAGCACTACCTGGGCTCCAGAAACAACCGCCCCGGCCTGGTCGGTAACCGTGCCGCTGATGGTGCCTCTTCCGGCTTGCGCAAACGTGGCGATCTCAGCCACGCAGACAAAAAAACACGCGCAGAACCAAACGCGTGCGTATCCGGCGACAAAACCCCGTGACTTCATGCTCTCTTACCTCCGCTAGCACCCGATCGACCACCGACGGGCCAAGCCTTCCCTTCCCTTGGCGAACCCCACAGGCTGGCAGTACCGCCCACGCCTATTAAATCGAATGAATAGTGCGGGATCAGGATGATCTTAGTCAAGAGAAAAGATACCTGAACAGACGGGAACCATGGCTGTGATCTCAGTCACAACAGGCTCCGGGTTGTCTCTCGCACCGCTAGTTCAGGCGCCAGTTTCCGGTGGACCGCACCGATCTCGCGCTTTTCGAGCACCGCCTTGATGCCATCCAAAGCGATGCTGACCGCCATGGCACCCATGGCCTCCATGGGTTGGCGCACGGTCGTCAGGGGAGGCGTGTAAAGCCCGGAGGCGGCCACGTCGTCGAAGCCGATCACCGAGCAATGCTCCGGAACGTGTGCGCCCGATTTCGCCAGCGCCCGTATGGCTCCAAAGGCGGTCATGTCGTCGAAAGCCATGAGCGCGGTGAACAGGCGCTTTTGCTTCAACAACTCTTCGGTCAATTTGTAGCCGGCTTCAAAACTCGAGACCGGCTCGCTAGATTCGGGAAGGTCCACGATCAATTGTGGATCGAGCTCCAGTCCGTTGGACTTGGCAAAGCTGCGAATGCCCTTCCAGCGCGGGGCACTGTCTCCCAAGGTTTTAGGACCGCGGATAAAAGCCACCTTGCGGTGTCCCAAAGAGTGAAGGTGCTCGAGAGCCGCATGGGCTCCGAGTTCGTTATCCACGACGACCGAATTGATCGAGTCCGTGTTCGACTCGCGGCCAATCATCACCGTGGGGATGCTGCTTTTCTCGAGATCCCCCAAGACGTCGATGTTGACAAACAGCCAGTTCGCCAGCACGATGAGGGCCTCCACCCTTCGGTCGAGAAGCATTTCGAGATAGCGCTCGAACCGACTTCGCTCGTTGTGGACGTCGGTCAGAATGGGCAGGTAGGAAGATTGGTAGAGCGAATTCTCGATCCCCCGCAAGATCAGGGTGCAGTAGGGATCGGTCATGTCAAACACCATCACGCCGACGGTGTGGCTGCGCCGGCTGCGCAGGGAGCGGGCGAACAGGTTCGGCCGATAACCCAGCCTTTTGGCCGTCCGCTCAATCTTTTTCTTGGTGCTGGCCGGGATGTACCGCGCTAGTGGGGCATTATTGAGAACGATCGAAACCGTGGTCGAGGAAAAGCCGCTTTCTTTCGCCACATCGCGAATCGTGACGATCGCACCTTTCATGCTGGCATCGCGCCGAGACAAGCCCGCTCCCCCTTGAAGCTCGCTTGCAATCACCTTCGCACCTGGCGGACACTACAGCAGAGAGCGAAATCAGTGTCAAGTTTCGAGTTACGCGGAGCGGTCCGGATTTGGCTGGCGTTGGCCCTTCTGCTGATCGCCGATCCCGGCTCGCAAGGCTCGGCTCAGCAGGCCGATGCTGCCAAGTCGCCGCCCCCTTCCTCCCAGGCGGCCGAAATTCGTCAGCTCTTTGAACAGGGACAAGCGGCTCTCAAAACGGGAGATCTGGCGACGGCCGAGCAAGCTTTTCGCGGCGTCGTCGCGCGCAACCCGCAGATCGCCGAGGCTTACGCCAATTTGGGTGTGGTGTATATGCGGCGCAAGCAATGGCGATCCGCACTCGAGATGCTCCAGAAAGCAGAGCATTTGGCTCCTCAGGTCGCCGGGATCCGCCTGAACATCGGCCTGGTCCATTATCGTCAGAATGATTTCCGCAACGCCATCCCGGCCTTTGAATCCGTGGTGCGCGACGTTCCCGACTCCTACCAAGCTCGCTATCTTCTCGGTCTGTGCTACTTCATCACGGAAGACTACGCCGACGCCGCACGCACGCTCGAGCCCCTATGGGCAAGCGCCTCGGGGCAATTGAACTACCTATACGTACTGGGCGTGGCGGCAGGAGACGCAGGACGGCCGGATCTCGAGAAGCGCGCCTTGGGCCGGCTGCTCGAAATTGGCGGCGATTCCCCCGAGTTTCATCTCCTTATGGGCAAAGCTCATTTGAATCGCAGGGAGTACGACGACGCCATTACGGAACTTAATTTGGCCGCCAAGGCTCAACCCAACTTGCCGTTTGTCCACTTCAATCTTGGGATGGCCTACTTGGAGAAGCAGGATCTCGATCAAGCCAAGGCGGAGTTCCTCCGAGATATCGCCGTCGAACCGGACGTAGCCTACAACTACGATCAGCTCGGCCTGATCGATTATCTCGAGCAGCAAGACCAGCAGGCCGAAAAGATGTTCCGCAAGGCGCTCGAACTACAACCCCATCTCAGCAGCTCGCATTATCAGCTGGCGCGAGTCTACCAGCGCGAACAAAAGTACACGCTGGCTCTGGCCGAGGTCGATGCGGCCATGAAATCCATACCCGAGAACGAAGCCGTTCACTACCTGCGGGGACAGATCTTAGAGCGACTGGGGCGCACTCAAGAAGCTAAGGCCGAGATGCAGAAATTTACGGAAATCACCAATGCCGCTCGTGAAAAACGGCAGAAGGAGCTCGAGGTCGGCCCCGTTCCTGAACCTCAGCTTACCCAGGAAGAGCCGCAATAGAGTGGTCTCTTAGGTCAGTGGTGATTCACCTACCCGGACAAGAATTTTCCCTTCATTTTCGTTCATTCCCTGTCGGACTCACTCCAGGGAATTTCATTCCATCCGCCAAGCCGGAGCCGGGCAACAGAAAGCATCTGTCTTGTGACGGACGTGACCCTCGGCCGGCCATTTTTGTGGAGAGTCGAATCGATTCATGTCACAATCAGGCATACCAACACTATGACACTCCTCCCTGCTCAACCAGCCTTAGGTGCGCGTGGACTGCTCGCTTCCGGCTTAGGGTCTGAATGTTTTTCTCGAGGGGCGCAATGCTACGGTCGCAGCCTGACCACCGCGGTGATCAGCCTGGGGGGGACTGGTGTCTCCGGACTGAATTCGCGGGTCTTTAGCTACCTCTTGGCCGACGCTTTGTTGCTGGCCATCGCTCTTTTTATGATCGCGAGCAGGCGGCGCGGAAGACGGTTTTTTGCTCCGAGCGAGGTCGAGCACCGCAGTTTAAGGCGTCTCCTGCTGGCCAGCTTCTTGACGCTATTCGCGGAGTTGGCTTTCATCCGCTGGATCTCGGTCGAGGTGCGAGTCTTTGCCTATTTCAAGAATCTTGCGCTGTTGCTGTGCTTTGTGGGCTTTGGGCTGGGCTGCGCTTTGGCGCATCGGGCGCGGCGGTGGCCTTTGGCGTTGCAAGCCTTTTTTGCGCTCCTGCTGATGGTTCGCCTTCCGCTGCCGCGGGGATGGGCGCTCGAAAAGCTTTCCCAGGATCTCGGCGCCGCCCCCGACGTGGAGATCTGGTCGGCGGGAAATGTCTGGAGCTGGGCTCGGTTTCTTAACGCGGCCATGCTGGCGGCGATGTTGTTTCTGCTGCTGATCTGGATCTTCGTGCCCTTGGGGCAAATCGTCAGCCGCCAACTTGATCTCGCGCCCAAGACCTTATCGGCCTATTCCTGGAATGTGCTCGGCAGTTTGGCAGGGATTCTCGCATTTCTGGGCGTGTGCTGGCTCATGCTGCCGCCTTCGGTGTGGCTGGGGATGGTCCTGGTTGGCTTCGCGCTGTTGCAAGACACCCCCCGCGATCGCATCGCCTTGGCTGCGTGCCTGTTGCCGCTGATCCTGGTGCTGCACGACCCGGTGACCCCTGATCACTTTAGCTTCTGGACCCCCTATCAGCAAATTGAGTTCCAGAGATTGCCCTCCCCGCAGGGCGGGTTCTGGGCCGACTATGTTTGGGTAAATCACACCGGCTACCAGATGATCGTTGACCTCTCGCCCCAATATCTGGCGCAAAACCCTAAGCTGCTGAAGGAAGCCCCCGATGAGAATCCGTATAACTTGCCCTTCCGCTTTGCGGTGCCTTCTCCTCGCGTCCTCATCGTAGGCTCAGGAACCGGCAACGATGCCGCCGCCGCGCTGCGCAATGGCGCGGGCACGGTCGACGCCGTCGAGATCGATCCCGCCATCCTCGCCCTAGGCAGGCAGGAGCATCCTGAGCATCCCTATGATTCTCCCCGGGTGCGAGTTCATCTCACGGATGCACGCGCCTTTTTGAAGCGCACTCAGGAGCGGTACGATTTGGTGCTTTTTGGTCTCCTCGATTCGCACACCCAATTCTCCGATTATTCGAATATGCGGATCGACAACTTCGTCTATACGCTCGAATCGTTTCGCGAAGCCAAAGAACGCTTGAACCCCGACGGTGTTTTGTTCATTAAGTTCCAGGTCAATCATCCCTGGATGAAGCGACGGCTGGCGGAGATGCTCCGGCAGACATTCGGAAAACCGCCGCTAGTCTTCTTTGCCGATTCCAGTTACTCGGTCAACGCAACCTG
>DATJVZ010000311.1:0-9910 GCA_035501575.1 Terriglobales bacterium
TGCGAGGGTAGATCTCGTAGAACACCGCATGCTGCCACCATTGGTGACCTTCCGCGTCGACCGGCTTCCCCTGCCCGAAGGAGAACGCCGATAACACACATAGACCGAGGGTCAGCAAGGCTGAAGCGGTGTGTTCCCCTCTCATAGGAGCTTCAATGCAAAAATAGCAATAACGGTTCGCGCCTGTCACCTGAGGTGGTCATGTTCTGGCGTTTCCGATGAGTGTTGAGCGGCAGGAGTGCGAGAGGTCGTGTCGTCAGAGATCTGAATCCGGTTCAGATTGGCATTACGCCAGTTTCTTTCTCAACCTCGGTCGTATCCACCATTGCGATGGCATCCCATGGACAACCATCAAGGAAGCATCCGTCTGGTCCCTTGCTGGTGCACTTCTTGCAACCGATGCAGAGGATGGGATCCACCTGGATTCGCCCGAACGGCGGGTGGTCTTCGTCGGGAACCCAAAACATGCAGTCCTCAACCGGGCAATATTCGACGCAGGCCGGGGAGCCGGCACAGCCCGTGCAACATTCGGTGATAACCGCTAACTCCTTTGGTTTCTTCTTGCGAGGGGTACTTATGCCGGTCGACTTGGGTTCGAACTTTAGCTCGTCGGGCACCATCCCAACAGCTCTAACTTCGGACATGTCCCGGATTATAGCATCCTCAGATTGCCGGGCTGGCACAGCGGGATTTGGGCACGCTAACTATTGCCAAAACATGACTGCCTGTGAGTCGGCCGGATCAATTTTTTTTCCGGGGTGACCTGTGTTCGCCGTAATTGCCGCTACATCAAGTGACGGGTTCTTGCACCGACAAAGAGGGAACGAAAAAGGAAATTACGGAGAAAATAAAATGAAAACGACCAAGAATAATGCTGCACCTACTTACAGATGTTTGAAAACAGCTTCACTTATAGCAAGACAGCCGACCGAGAAAACTAGGATCTTTGGTCGTCGTCAACACCTCTTGCTTTTCTGGCTGTGCTAACCGTTGGCACTTTTGTTTCACTCGTAGCTCCCGCGGCGGCTGGTGCGATTACGGTGTCTTAACCGGCAGGTTCATGGAAGGCAACCCTCGTAATCGATGGAGGCTGGTGTTCAACTTCAACATCCAGGTGGCCCCAAACGCCCAAGTCTTCAACCTGGTGGATCCCACCGACGCCCGAAATTACGAGGAGGGTTCGGGCATCCGCCAATAACTATGGGATAGGGTAGAGTCCTGAGGTGGGGAGCTATCAACCGCTACCTGCCTCTTTTCGTCATCCTTGTTTCCCCGAAATTAAGCGTTAAGTCGGTCCCCGGGTAGGAGTTCACGCGACTCTCAAAACTACCAGGCAAGTCTGGTGATTCCGGAAACAAGGTCGAAGTGGCGGTCGCGGCTTAGCAGGGGCAAAAAATGCTGGCGGCACAACGCGGCAATCCAAATATCGTTCGAAGGAATTGGAGTTCCGGCCTTCCGTAGCTCGGTCCGGACAGTACTGTAGGAGATGGTGGTCTGCTCATCGACGTCGAGAATTCGAAACTTCGGCAAGTATTCGGCTAACCATTGTTCGTAGTGCGCCCGGTCACGAGACTGCGAAATCCCATATCGGTATTCCCCCAGCACAATAACCGGAATGGCCACTTGAGCGGCTTTGCGGAGGATGGGTTCCACCGCAGAGTCGCCCTCCGCTACCGCTGAAAGTCCATTGGTATCCAAAATCACAGCCGGTCCTCAGCTTCGACCTGCTCGAATTCTTCCTCGATAATGCGATTGATTCTGGATGTTTCCCTACGGAGATGTCGAAGTTTGCCGAAAGCAGCCATCCAGGGTTTGTCCGCCGTCCGGCGGTTTTCGGCCAGTTTTTCCTTCACCGCTTGGGTGACAAACTCTCGGAACGCAATTCCACGCTCGGCAGCTACCGATTTGGCGCGGCGAAAAATGGCGTCCGGAATTTCTAGCGTCGTCTTCACAATGCTATACTCCCATATTTATGGGAAGTCGTCAAGTCGATGGTTTTGTTTAGTAATTGGCTGCCAAGACGATTTTTGGCGGGAGGAGGATGTTCATCTGTATGAAATCGGAAGAGATTATTGACATCTTGAACCTAAAACCACTGCCGACAGAGGGTGGCTTTTTCATCGAGAATTATCAGGCTGATGAAAGCTTTGAAGTGCTGCCTAGTCGATACCACAATGAGCGACGTTGTTTCTCTACGGCTATCTACTACCTCTTGACCCCGGATACTATCTCGGCAATGCACAAGCTTCCGAGCGATGAGGTTTTCCATTTTTACGCCGGTGATCTAGTGGAAATGCTCCAATTGTTTCCCGACGGAAAGGGCAAAGTGATCAAAATTGGATCGGATTTAAAGGCTGGCCTCCGTCCCCAAGTGGTGGTACCAAGGGGCACTTGGCAAGGCTCGCGCCTGGCTGCCGGTGGACAGTTTGCATTACTGGGGACAACTGTAGCACCAGGTTTCGCATTCACCGACTTCGAGGCTGGCGCACGTGAGATGCTGGTCGATCTATATCCCGAGTATGAGAATTTGATCTGTCAGCTTACACGTCAATGACGAAGGAACGCCCTTATTCGGAGACTCGGAGATCTCCCCAGCCCGCATCCCGGGCTCCACGGGACAATCCCCCGAGATCAGAGCAGCTTGCCCGCTCCACGCCGACAGAACAACATTGCTCTAAGAAACACAGCGCATGATCGGTAGCAACCAAGATGGCGCGTGCCAACCACACCGAATGCACATTGGGTAGCAGCAGAATTTGCCTTTATACACTTGGAGTGATCTTCGATTCTGGTATATTGAGCGTTCAGCCCCTCCATCACCCTTCCCGAGTTCACGCCTTGCGTGCTCCAGCCCTCGGTGGAGTGCTGATCTGAGAAAGGGGCAGAAGGAGCAGCATCATGGCAGGAAAAAGCGTCAACAAAGTGATCCTCATCGGCAATCTAGGCAAGGACCCCGAAGTCAAGTACACCCCACAAGGCACGCCGGTAGCCAAGCTCACCCTGGCTACCAACGAGCGATACAAAGATAAGAGCGGCGAATGGCAGGATCGCACGGAATGGCATAATGTCGTGCTCTGGCAGCGCTTGGCCGAGATCGCCGGTGAATATCTGAAAAAGGGTGGCAAGGTGTACATTGAGGGACGCTTACAGACCCGGTCCTGGGATGACAAGCAAACCAACCAGAAGCGCTATATGACGGAAATCGTTGCCAACGATCTGGTACTGCTCGGTGGACGCGGCGAGGCTGGGGAGTTCTCGCGAGGTGCCGCGGCTGGCGGAAATAATTTCGATCAGCGCACCGCGGAGGCCGAACCAGTAGCGGCCCCAACTCCGATCAGCGACGAGGACATACCATTCTAAGGTTTATCCGTCGATGCTCGCATGCTCAGCGCGCTCAGGCTGCCAACAGGGACTGGTGTCAGTCCAAGGAACCTTGATCGACGGCGATGGTGCTCGCTTGCCTAGAACCACATTCACGTTGAGGGCGGACGCGGTTGCCGGTATGCGTCGCTTATTCCTCGTCCTTCTCCTCGGACTCTGCAGTTCGACGACATCCTACGCTCAGAACAGCGCGACTCCGGCTCAGGCTACCCAAACCCGCAAGACCAGCGAACCATACACCGGTGATCTCTCCGTATTCGAGTCGCCGGGACGCGCGGAGCGTCTGCAGATCGATCGAGTGATGGACTTGCTCCAGATCAACGCCGGGAAGGACGTCGCTGACATCGGGGCGGGGTCCGGTTGGTTCACCGTGCGAGCGGCGCGTCGAGTCAGCCCGAGTGGAACGGTTTTCGCGGTCGATATCAATCCCAAGGCTACAAAGTACATCGAGCGCCGAGCGCAACAGGAAAACCTGCATAACGTGCAGGTGATCCTGAGCGAACCTGATGATCCGAAACTGCCGCCTCACGCGGTGGATGCTGTGTTGCTGCTGAAGACCTACCACGAAGTCGAACACCCGGTCACTCTGCTGCGAAACCTACGTGGGTCACTCAAACCGGGAGCACGGATAGGAATCATCGAGCGGATGGGCAACGGCGAGAATCACGGCGTGAATCGCGAAGTAGTAATGCAAGAAGCGACGGAGGCGGGCTATGTGACGGAGCAGCAGCTGGACTGGAAACATGACGGCATGGACTACTTTCTCATCCTTACGCCGCAGGAATGAGATCGTTTCGGGCTCACCCGAAGGGTCGCTTTTCGGGAGCGGCTTCGTCGCCGTCGAATCGGTCCGTCAACATCATGCGATCCGATCAATCTGCAATACCGCCGCCATCCACGACCAGAGCAGCCCCAGTCATAAAAGAAGAATCGTCGGAAGCGAGAAACAGCACAGCTTTGGCGATCTCATCGACCGTTCCAATCCGTCCCAGCGGCCGGTTGGCGCAGCCGGCAAGATAGTTCTGCCACTCGAGGCCGCGCAGACGCGCGTCTTGCGGAAGCATGGGAGTATCAACGTCGCCAGGGCATATGCAGTTCACGCGAATCCCCTGGCGTCCATGATCAATCGCCATCGCTTTGGTGAGCAGGACAAGGCCGCCCTTCGCGGCGCAGTAAGCCACGGCCGAATCTCCGCCCACCATCCCCCACCCCGAGCTGTTGTTGATGATGACTCCGCTACCTCGGCGAATCATCTCCGGCAAGGCGAACTTTGACATCAGAAAGGTGCCCTTGAGGCTTACGTCGATTTGTTCGTCCCATTCTTCCTCGCTGCAGCCGAGCGCCGTGTGCGGGTAAAAGACGCCGGCGTTGTTGAACAGAATGTCGAGGTGGGCGAAGGCGCTCACCGTCTGGTCGATCACGCGACGGCATTGTTCGGCCTGTCGCACGTCGGCGGCGACGAAAATTGCTGTTCCGCCACCGCGGATGATCGTGTCGCGCACCTGCCGGCCGCGTTCCTCGTTACGGCCTGTTATGGCGACGCTTGCACCTTCTTTCGCAAAGAGGATGGCCGTGGCCTCCCCGATACCCGAGGTGCCGCCAGTGATGACAGCGACTTTGTTTAACAAGCGCACAGTGATCGAAAGCGCGCACGCCTGCGCAGTTCCCTACCGCCGAATGCACGCCGCTTATTGTAATGTACAAAAGCGGCCTGTTCCCGTGAGTTGTGGCCCAGACTGGAAATCGCCCATGGGAAATGGGGATTATTCCGATTTGGGCGGATCGATATCCGAAGGCAGTTTCGGCGCAGTCCGTCGTTTTGCAGATTGACATGCTCTCTATTGAGTACAATTGTTCTCGTAATGAGTACAACTACCGGTCTAGCCAATCGGCTATTCGCCTGAGGAGTGTCGAGCTATGCCCTCTCTAGCCAGCAAAACGTGTGTTCCCTGCCGTGGCGGCGTGCCAGCGCTCAAGGGTAAAGAACTGGACCAAATCTACAAGCAACTTCCGCAATGGGCCAATTGGAAGATCGTCAACGAACATCACATTACCCGTACCTTTACCTTCCCGGATTTCAAGCAGGCGCTCGATTTTGTCAATCGAGTCGGGGCTCTGGCCGAAGAGCAAGGACACCATCCCGACATTCTGCTCACCTGGGGAAAGGCGGAAATCACCCTTTGGACACACAAGGTTGATGGCCTTACGGAGAGCGATCTCATTATGGCAGCCAAGATCGATCAGCTTTAGAAACGCCAGTTCAAGATTTCTGGGCAGACATTAGAAAGCTGCACTGTTACTGAGACTGACTGCTGCGAGCCAGCTTTTTTTCGACCTCCGGAGTTTCGGTTTTCCACAACCGCATGGCATAGCTCCACAAAGCCGCCGGAAGGAGCATCACCACCCCAATCGTAATCGCCACGGTGCGGGGACCGATCCCTCGATCGACCAACCATCCGCTCGAATAGGCGCCGGCGGCGAGCGTCAGCATCGAGAGCCCCAGCTCGGCGGAAAACACCCGGCCGCGAAACTTGTCCTCGGTATTGAGTTGAAGCAGGGTCGTAGAAAAGACCCATACCGTCGAGCCACCGCAGTGGGCGATCACCACCCAGAAGCAAGCGGTCGGCAAAGAACCGGCGGTGCCAAGCATCGTGTACCCCAAGGCCACCGACAGGAAGCCGACAAGAATTCCCAAGCGCAGCCGGCTCTCGCTATGGCCGGCCCAGCGGGCCGCAGCCAGTGGTCCAAACAGCGCTCCGACGCCGCGCGCACCCATCAGCATACTCATGCCGAGCACCCCACCTCGTTGGCGATCAATGCCCGGACCGTGCAGCGGGAACACCCTCTGCCCCATGACGGTAAACAGGACCCAGCTCACCCCCATCTGGGCCAGACCGCTCTTCACCAGCACCGTAGCCAGCAGCCGGGGATCGCGGCGTACGTACCGTAGACCCTCGATTAGCGGTGAGTAATCGAGCAAATCCAGAACCCGTAATTTGGGAAAGGCCGCCGCGTGCGGTTCCTCGAAATGCATGCGACTGAGGAAAAACGCTGAGCACAGAAAGGACAATGCATTCAGAACGAAGGAAGCGTTGTAGCCCAGCAGGGCAAGAGCGACTCCCCCCAGCGCCGATCCGGCGACCAGATTCAGGGACCAAGTAGTCGAGGAAAGGGTGTTGGCCAGAATCAGGTCTTCGCTGGTGGTGATGTTAGGAATCACCGCAGTGCGCGCCGGTTCGAAGAACGCCCACATCACGCTCTCCAGAAACAGCAGCGGATACACCCACCAAATCTGGGATCTGGAACGCACGAACAGCATGGCGAAGACAATCCCTACCCGGGCCAGATCGGTGGCAATCATGACTTTCTTGCGGCGAATGCGGTCGTTGACGATCCCGGAGAGCGGGCCGAACAGAGTCTGGGGAATGACCTGCAACACCAGGGCTAGGGCGACCGAGCGAGCTTGCCCGGTGAACTGCAACAGAAGGCTATAGATCGCCAGGGAGTAGAACCAGTCGCCAATCTCGCTGACGATCTGGGCGATCCACAGGCGCCGGAAGTTCGCATTCCTCCGCACCAGGCGTAAATAAGCGGGCAGCGAGATCGCGCTGATTTCCTGTTCTGGCTCGGGCTCCACGGTCAGTACTGTAGCCGCTCTGACCTCGTTTGGGCAAAACGTAAGTTGGGGGACGATCCCGATCGTGAACGGGTCTGTTCGTTTTGGAGACCGGCGCATTGGCCAAATGGGGGTTAAAGTTTGACTGGGTGGGCTCTGGCCGTTAAGATGCGCGTCTGAGTGAAGCTAACGTTCGTCACCGATCTACGTCTGCTCTGCCGAGGAGCGTACTCCCAATGAAGAATCTGGTTCGAGCGGTTCTCATCATTTTCTTGACCACCGTCGCTCTCCCCCAAGCCGGCGAGATCGTTCCAAACGAAAGCCTGGTTGTCGAAGGCGTCCCCAAGATTCCCGCCGCGTTGGCCGAAGACGCCGATCGCTATACCAACTTTCGCGGCGCCTCTCTCGATAGTTGGGATCCACGGCAGCGCGAAATGTTGATCTCCACGCGTTTCGCCGATACGAACCAGATTCACCTGGTGAAGATGCCGGGCGGCGAACGGACGCAATTGACGTTCTATCCCGACCGGGTTGCGACCGCGGAATATTCGCCCGCCAGGAGCAATTTTGTCGTGTTTTCAAAGGACGTGGGGGGAGGCGAGTTTTACCAATTTTTTGCCTACGACCTGTCGAGCGGCGATGTCACCCTGCTTACCGACGGCAAATCGCGCAATACCGATCCGGTCTGGTCCTACGCCGGCGATAAATTGGTTTACGGGTCGACCCGCCGGACTGGCGATGACGTCGATCTTTGGGAAATTGAACCGGCCAATCCCAAGAGCGACCATCTGCTGGCACAGCTGCAAGGCGGAGGCTGGTCGGCCCTGGACTGGTCACCCGACGGAGAACGGCTTCTGGCCAAGGAGGTGATCTCCGCCAATGAAAGCTATCTTTGGACGGTCGATGCGGCGAGCGGCGCCAAGACTCTGCTTACCCCAAAAGGGGGCGGCGTAAAGATCTCCTACGGCATCGCACAATTCAGCAAGGATGGCAAAGGGGTTTATGTCACCACCGACAAAGACTCGGAGTTTCACCGTCTGGCTTACATCGATTTCTCCACCATCCAGCCCATGTATCTGAGCAGTGCGATTCCCTGGGACGTCGATGAATTTGAGCTTTCCTATGACGGCGCGACCATCGCGTTTGTCACCAACGAAGACGGTTTTGGGGTACTTCACCTGCTCGACACCAACACTCGACAAGAAAAGCCGATTCCAGCTCTGCCGAAAGGGGTTATCTCTGGCATCCGCTGGCACAGGAACAATCGCGACCTGGGATTCAGTCTGTCGTCTTCGAACTCCAGCTCCGATGTCTATTCGCTCGATGTCCAGTCGGGGAAACTGGAGCGGTGGACCTTCAGCGAAACCGGCGGACTCAATACTGCGAGCTTTTCCGACGCCGAGCTGATCCACTGGAAGACCTTTGACGGACGTAGGATCGCCGGCTTTCTCTATCGACCACCCTCGAAGTTTACCGGCAAGCATCCGGTGATCATTTACATTCACGGGGGCCCGGAGGGCCAATTTAGGCCCAGGTTTCTCGGCAATTTGAACTACTACGTGAGCGAACTGGGCATCGCGATCCTCGCCCCTAACGTGCGCGGCTCCTCGGGATATGGCAAGAGTTTTCTTGCCCTCGACAACGGTTTTCTACGGGAAGGCTCCTACGAGGACATCAACAGCCTGCTCGATTGGATCCAATCCCAGCCCGACCTGGATTCGCGGCGAATCCTGGTCACAGGTGGAAGCTACGGCGGATTTATGACGTTGGCGGTGGCGACCAACTACAACGATCGCATTTGCTGCTCGGTTGATGTGGTAGGTCCGTCGAACCTGGTCACGTTTCTCGAACATACCTCGGGATATCGCAGAGACTTGCGGCGGGTGGAATACGGCGATGAGCGCGACCCCAAAATGCGCGAATTTCTCGAACGGATTGCGCCCTACAACAAAGCCAAGAACATCACCAAGCCGCTGTTTGTGATCGCCGGAAAGAATGATCCCCGGGTTCCGGCTAGCGAGTCTGAGCAGATGGTCGCGATCGTGCGCAAGAACGGTACGCCCGTCTGGTGGCTGCTTGCCAAAGATGAAGGCCACGGTTACGCCAAGAAGAAGAACCTGGACTACGAGTTCTACGCTACCGTCATGTTCGTGAAACAGTACCTGTTGAGGTAGCCAGAATTCGCCCGCCTCACTCGCGGGTCAGGCTTGCGCCAGGATTTCTGGTTCTGTGAAACAGCACGGCCGTTCCATCTTCGTGCGCGAGGGTCCAGTCGGAGGTAAGCCTAAGCATATTGGCGAGCGACGATCCGCCTGGCACCAGCACCCAGTCGGCCCCCAGCCGATCGAGCACCTTCTCCCACCCCGGCTGGATCAACACCACCTTCAAGTATTCCTTGAAGAATTGATTTCCGTAGAGGTCATGGCGGTCGTCCACCACGACCCGGTCCTGCGGGTACAGGCGGTAGATCAAATAGCCTCCCCAGTAGTCCAGGCTGAAAATGGGTTCCCGAATGCGCTGCTCGGAAATGTAATTGGTGGCTTCGACCGGGAACCGCTTGTCATCGAAGTAGGCGTTCAGCAGCTGAGTTGAGCCAACCCGCCCGTGGTTGAAGCATGCCCACAGGCCAAGCACAAAAATCGCCACCATCCAAAAGTGTCCGCGCAACCCGAGTTCGAGGTTCCGCATGCGGAAGCCAAAGGAATCGAGCCTGCTCAACAGCGCCTTTAACCATAAAGCCATGGTTGAACTTCTATTGGCATGTGCTATGGAATCCGAAAGGATCGGTGCTACAACCAGCGCGAGTAGCAACCCTGAAGTAGGCAGATTGCGGGTGGCATAGCAACCGAGGTAGGAGGCGCAAATAACAACCAGGAGTTGCGAGATTCTAATGGACCGACGAGCGCTCGCAAG
>DATJVZ010000312.1:0-20264 GCA_035501575.1 Terriglobales bacterium
GGTTGCCTTGGGTGTCAGCGGCCTAGCCACGGTTTTCATCGGCTTATTCCCGGAAGACTTCATTCGCATCGTGACTTGGAGTCTGGGAATGAGCTAGCTTTACCGCAGGGCTTTACTATCTCGTATCGAGGAACACGTTCGCTTCTTCTTCGGAACCGACCAGGCCTTTGGGGAGCCACCCCCCGTTGTATCGGGCCATTCGATTCTTCCACTTAAGAAAGTCCGTGAGAGTTCGCGGCTCGATGCGGACTTCGACCCGGCGCAGACTAGCCAGCAGGAGATTCATTTCGTGCCGAAAGCCGGTTGCGGTGCGGAGGTTCTCCTTGGCCGGATGCGCGACCAAAATCTTGCGACGGTGATACTCAAGCAGCCCCCATCCCGAGGGTATTTCCCCGGGATCGAGTAATCCCGCAGGGGTGCAATAGAAGCGCTCACAACCCATGCCCAGCTGGGATTTCTGGCGAAAGGGCTTGTCTCCGTCGGCACGAAAGTCAGAGCGCGAAATTTTGCATTCCACCAGGACCGAGTGGCAGGTTCGCTTCCATCCAATAGCGTCGGGCATCTCACCCGTGACGCAGGCCTGCTCGGAAAGAATCACTCCGCAGCCATAGGAACGCAGCCATTCCACTGCCTTCTCGATCAGTTCGGCGTGGCTCATGGGAGCGAAACTACGTGAGCTTTGGCGATTGCGGGAGTGACAAATGAGTTTCCCGGCAAAACCGACAGCTGGAGGCTTGGCGACCCGCAGAGGAATGCGGGAGACTTATAGATGAGCGAGAGTGGGGAAATCAGCCGAGGAGCGATCGCGCAATCGCAAGCCATTCGTCTTCGAGTGAGTTCGTCGCCAAAGACTTGCCGGCCCGCTGATACCAATAGGCGGCGTTCGATGAATCGCCTTCTTTGCGGTGCAGGTAGGCATGCACCCAGGCGCCCGACGGACCCTCGTCCTGTTGCGCCGATTCATGAGCCTTGGTCCAATCGCCCTTGGCGTCCCACCACAAGCCGGCCAGTGCCACGCTCAGGCCCTTGGGCGGTCCTTCACACCCGAGAGACATACGGAACTCCTTGAGGTTCATGGAGCTAGCCTGCCATCCTAAACGGATCGGCGTCAAGACAGGCTTGAAGACTCTATTCGACTAGCCTAGCAGGTTGCGGAAAAACTCGATCTTTGTACCGAAATGATAGATTCGATCAAGCTTTCAGGTCCTTTGTTTAGTTCCTTGAGACCGATCCATCCGGTAAGTTGATGCGGACAATGTTGCCCCAGCGGGTCTTGTGGATTAGCAGCCGACAGTCCGGCGAGAACTCGAAAGTTCCTCCGGCAAACCATTGCGGCGTTTCATCGGTCACAATCTGCACGTTCGGGATCTTGTCCGCCGGCCAGATTTCTCTTAACGCGATGTCTTTAATGAAAACGCCGTGGTCCGGTCCTTCTCGCACTGGATCACCAAAGTGATCCCGTCGTCGATAGATCTGCAAAGCGGAATCGACGGCATGCACGTTTAGAAGGATCAAAAACTCACCATCATCGGTGATAAGTGACAGGGGACATCCCGGAACCGGGTGCGTGTTGTGGGGATCGAGAACCACGCTCCATTGCACCCAGTTCGTCCAGTACGTCGCCGGCGACGTTACCCTATCTTTCGCATTGATAAAGTTCTCCTTGGGGAAGACCTGCAATGATACTTGCTGAACTCTAGCCCTGTCTTCATGCTCCGGTTCCAGCTGGGGATCACTAATGACGAGGAAGTTCCCATTGTTCGAGCTGACTGCCTTTACACAAGGAGGAAGAGGTCCCGCTACTGCGGGCAGGGCGCCGGCAAGAATCAGAGACGGCACCAGCAAGCGAGCCGTTTGTTTGCTGCATCGCATCGGAATCAGCCCCCCGTGAGCTGAAGGTACATTATGATCCAGTCCTTCCGAAAATTAGACCTGTACCAGAAAACTCTCCGGTTTTCACAACGCAAGCTGATAAGAAGAAGTTATGCGCGGAAAAGATGAGCAACAGTTGGACGTGTTCAGCTACATCAGCCCCGAGGAGCGAGTCCCGCAAGACCACCCGTTGCGCTCTCTGCGTGCCATGACCGATGAGGCATTACGAGAACTGCAACCACGGTTCAACAAGCTGTACACCAAAACTGGCCGACCGTCGATTGCACCGGAGAAGTTGTTGCGAGCACTCCTGCTGCAGGCGCTGTACTCGGTACCAAGCGAGCGGATGCTAATGGAACAGCTCGACTACAACCTGCTATTCCGCTGGTTCGTGGGCTTGAATATGGACGATCCTATTTGGGACGTGACGGTGTTCACCAAAAACTGCGAGCGTTGGCTCGATGGGGACATTGCTGAAGCCTTCTTCCACGCGGTGCTTAAGCAGGCCCACAAGCGGAATCTGCTCTCAGACGAGCATTTCACAGTAGATAGCACGCTACTGGAAGCTTGGGCGAGTGTGAAGAGTTTCCAGCGGAAGGATGCCAAGCATCTGGTTCCGCGGGACGATCCGGGCAACGCGACAATAGACTTCCGCGGCGAAAAGCGGTCAAACGAGACACACGAATCGAGGACCGACCCGGATGCGAAGTTGGCGCGCAAAGGCAGGGGCAAAGAAGCCAAGTTGAGCTACAACGGGAATCTTTTGGTGGAGAACCGCAACGGCCTGATCGTAAACAGCGAGGTGTTCGAGGCCAACGAAACGGCCGAGCGCGATGCAGCGCTGGTGATGCTGGAACAGCTTGCGGGCATAAAACAGGTGACGGTGGGAGGTGACAAGGGATACGATACGGCGGACTTCGTGGCCGAGTGCCGACATTTAAAGGTCACGCCGCACGTGGCCCAAAATCTGGAGCGGCCGGGTGGGAGCGCGATTGATGCTTGCACGACTCGGCACGTCGGTTATGCCATCAGTCAGAGGAAGAGGAAGCGCATTGAAGAGTGCTTCGGTTGGTTGAAAACAATCGCACTGTTGCGGAAAGTTCGGCACCGTCGAATCTTTAAGGTGGGATAGATCTTCACCTTCGCGGCTGCGGCCTACAACCTAGTGCGCATACGGAATCTGACGCTTCGATCCGCGTGATCCCAAGAGGACAGAAATACCCATCGGGCCCCCGAAACAACCTCTGGTGGTAAGCGGGCCACTATAAACTCTTTCAAAGATCAACAACTGGACAAAATCTAAGTCACAACAGCCGTTTTTCCGTATCCTGCTAGAGGGCTTGCCGGTGGCGGTCCGCTCGCAGGGCCTTAATCTGGATCGGGCGGCGGCAGACGATCTCCAAGAGATGGCGAGCGGCCGCGATCGATTCGGCGGTTCGGCCCCAAGGATTGTAGCCCTGTGCCAAGATCAGAAGGGCTCCATTCTCTTCGATCACCTTAAGCCGATCAATGCGCCGGGTGCGGTCTTGATCGAAGGCGTTGGCCAGGCGCAGCACGGCCGCTAGCTTGATCGCAGTCGGCCGCTCGGAAACCACCAGCGCATCGAAGGTCTTCTGTCCTCGCTGAGGCAACGCCCCGCGATGATAGCGGCTCACGGCGGCGACCAGTTGCAGGGCAGCTCGCGTCCAACCGAGGGGAGGCTCGAGTTTCTCAATCATGCGGGAGCCCGCCTTGTGATGGCCTTTTTGTTCTCGCGACCGCCCAACATCGTGCAGCAGAGCCGCGAGCCGCAAGATCGTACGCTCGCTGGGAGTTTTGGGCTTTTCATCCCCCGGCGGGTAAAGCGCATCGTAAATCTCCAGGGCGAGCCGGGCCACACGGCATGAGTGAGAGAAGTCGGGATCGAGCAGGGAAGCCCACAATCTGAGGCGGGTGAATGCGGCCGTTTCGATCTCGCGGCCGTGGGGCAAATGCGCTCGCCAGGTTTGCCAGCGTGTATTCTTGCCGACCATCTTTTCCCGGTACCGCTGAATCCTCCCATCTCGTTCTTCGAGGATCCGCCTCCGCCAAGCAAGCCGGCTTTCCTCATCGGGAAATACCTTCATTTCGAGCGCGGTCGACCACAGGACATCAAGGTCGTGGACTTCCCCCAGCAAATCCTGCAGCTCCTTCAAATCATCGATCCAAGCTTCATGCTGCTCGGGAAGAAAATTCTCTACGATGTAGCGAAACCTCTTCAGCCCAATCCGCAGATTGTGCCACGCCAGAGGGGAGCGGGCCCGCACGGCGCGGCGACCGAGTTCGTAAGCCTCCGTCCAGCGTTCGAGCGCGAGGTGGCGAAAGATCAGGCCGCCGGTGCGGATGCGGGTCGCCCGGCGGGGCAGGGTTCGACTCCATCTCTTCCACTGCTTGCGATCGAACTGTTCGAGCGCCCGCATGGCCTGCTGCTTGTGGGCGGCCTCCCGGAAAGCCAGAAAACCCAGCAGAGTGCTGGCCACGGGATCGCCGGGCATGCCAAGTTTGTTGACCCATTCCTCCATCACTTGCGCGTCCCGAAGCTCTCCGAGCTCACGAAAGAGTTCCCGCCCCGCCCGCTTCATTTGCTTCCAGGAAGGGTCGGGATCAAGACATATCAGGCCGTCGGCCAGGGAACGGCAGCGGCGCAGAGCGACCCTGAGATCGTGGACGGGATCGGCAGCGAAATCGACGGCTACCCGGTCACACTCCTCAAGAACACGCTGCATCCAGAAGACGAGACCGTGTTTCTGTACGGGAGGCTTGGTTCGGGGAATGGCGAGGACGGACATAGCAGCCGAATTCCACTATACGGCAGAGCCGTGGTTTCCGGGAGGCCAAGGCCTCACGGTCTGCAACAGCGAGTGTTGGTGGGACCTAAAACCGCCCGGTGCCACTTACCTCGGTAACATGCAGGCCCTGCCTTTGTAGATTACTCTTAGCTCGAAGACTCAGGAGTCCGATATTCACACCGGTGCCACAACCAAGCGATCCGACCGGAGCGCTTCCGCTCGTGCCTTCATTCACAGCCTGAACATTCTGGTGAAATACGTCCGCTTGTACGGCTTTGAACACAAGCGTACGGAAGTGCAATTTGACACATCTTGGAAGGAGTTGCAGGAAGGGTTGCCGCAAGGCCGCGACGGCGGCTTCTTGCTGGGGGTTTCCGATAACAAGCTGCTGCTCGACGGAATGCCGCTTGAAACCGGGCAGGCGGAGCGCAGCTTTGCGCAACTGCTGAACGCCGCCGGTCTGGCCAGCATTCATTTCTCGAACCAAGTCACCATGCAGGACTTCGCCAAGTTGATCCGGGCTTTTGCCGCGGGCGGCTCGAAGGCGCAGGACGTGGTGAAAGAAATCAAGGAGAACCTCGGCACCGGCCCCCAAGCCACCATCAAGATCAACGAAGTAAAGTTCATAGCCGCCGATCCCGCCACCGGAGAGGTGAGTATTGCGGCTCAGATCGCCGCTCAGACCCTCGGCCCGGAATTCAAGGACTGGTTGAACGATCCCCAGAAACTCCTGCAGCTGATCGCGGCCGCCGAAGGCTCGAAGAGCGGTCCGGGCGGCGGCGGTCCTGGAGGTGGCGGCGCGGTCGCAAGCGGCAGTCCGGCTGTCCCGGGCCCACTGCAAGAGGAAGAGGTTGTCCAAGCCATCCGGATGCTGACCAGAATTGGCGAGGCGGGGAAGGACGATACCAACGTAAAACCGGAGGCCTTGCACCAGGAATTTAGCCAAGTCGACCCGAACATCAAAGTCAACTTGCAACAGCTGCTCGCGGGTCTTGCGGCGCAACAGACGGGTGAGGAACAGAATGACCGCCCGCTGTTGATGAAAGCCGCCGAGCATATGGCCATTCGCTTTGCCCTGGAGCGTTTTCAGCAGGGCGACATTAAAGTCAATGCCGTGCACCGCATGATGGAGCAGATGAGCCGGCAGATGGATGCTTTGCGGCAGATTCTGCGAATTCAGGAAGACAAGATGGGCAAGGCCGGAATCTTGGTGGAATCCCACGCCGACATTCTGGACCGCATGTTCTGGGCCGAGGTACCGGAAGAAGGCAAAAAGGGTGTGCTGCTTTCAAGCGAGGCAGCCTGCGTTCCGGCTCGCAACATCCGTCAGTACGTGGAGGAGTTGCTGAAGCGCGGGGACAAACAGACGTCCACCGATATTCTGCGCAATTACGTGACCTGCCTTGCGACCAAAGAAGTGGAGCATCGCCGCAAAGCCGCCGTGGGAATCAGCCAGTTGTCCGATCTGTTCGCTACGGCCGGCGTTGACCTGATCGGCTCCACCATTCGCCAAACCAGCGAAGCCCTCATCCGGGAAAATGATGGTGAGGTGCAAAGCATGTTGAGCGCCGCCTTCGTGCGGTTGAGTTCGGAGGCGAATAACCGCAAGCAATTCTCTGCTCTGCGAGAGGTTTGCATCGCGCTCGACGAGATAGCCAGGCAACGCTTGGCTTCGGCCGAAGACCTGCGCCCGCGAATTGGGGTGGAAAACCGCCTCCCGGAATTCATTGAAGAAGTCCTGCGCATGGAGCGGGTTCCTCAGGATTTCATCGAGGTTATGCGGCGTACTCTGGGGCCGGCCGTGGAGCATCTCGCGGAACGCTTCTTTCGTTGCATGCGAAGGGAAGAATGCGACCGTATGGTCGATCTGGTCAAGGATCTGAGCTCGGACGGAATTCAACAAATGCGGGAGATGCTGCGGGTTGGACAGCCGCGGGCGGCTTCGTCCGTGGTCGGACTGTTGAGCCGTCTGGATGTGCCCACCTTGCTTGAATTGCTGCCCGTTCGGCTCAAGGAATTGAACCGCTTCTACCACGATATCGTAGTGCGGCAGATTGCTTATGGAGCAGCCCACGACCGGGGACGCACGTTGCTCGAAATTCTCGAACTGCTGGATCCGACCGTCCTGCCGCAAGCCATCGATGAGATTGGGATGAGCGGCGATCATTCGGCCGTGCCCCCATTAACGGTCATGGCGCAAGCCGGCGAAAGTCAAGGGCGCTCTCCGCTGATTCAGGTGAAGGCCGTTGAGTCCCTGGGAAGGCTGCGCGACCCGGAATCGGTCTCCGCCTTGCAAGCCCTGCTGCAGGCCAAGAAGATGTTCGGAAAGTGGGCCCACCATCGGGAACTGCGAATCGCATCTGCCCAGGCGCTGGCGAAGATCGATCCAAGATATGCCAGCCAGATCATGGTGGAGAGCGGTTTGTCTCCGGGAGAGCTGGCGATCGCGCCCTTGGATCCGGCCCCGGCCTGTCCCTGGGTGCGGCAGCGCCGCTACGAGCGCATCGTTTTGCGCAGAGCGCTCCCGGCAACCATCAGCAGCTCGTGGGGACGATCGAGCGTCACGGTGCGGGAATTGAGCCTGGGCGGCGGATTGGCCACCAAGGAAGATAATCTGCGTGTCGGCTCGGAGGCGGTCATCGAGATCTCGCTGGGAATCCGCCACATCCGCGGCCAAGTCTTATTGCGCCGTGCACGGGTCAATGAACTGGGATTTGAACTGGTCACTACCGATCTCGACAGCCGCCTGCGCCTGCGCAATCTGCTGATGGAAACCGTTCAACGTGCTCCGGAGACAAAAGAAGCGGAATGGAGCGGACAACGGAAGTCGGAGTGATCGGGGCTCCGATTCTAAGTTCTCAAACCTGGTCGTGGAATCCCAAAGGAAAAGGCCCCTCGAAGAGGGGCCATGTGTGCTCCAACCTTTACTTCAATTGCCTTGCCTCACTTCACCTTGACGAAAATAATGACCAAGGTGTAGAGGGCGAGGGATTCGATAAACGCCAAGCCAATGATCAAGCCGAGCTGAATGCCTGGCCGGGCCGATGGATTGCGTGCCAGTCCTTCCATGGCGGCGGCCGTGGCCTTGCCCTGGCCGAGACCACAAATGGCCGAGGCGATCGCCATCGAGAAGCCAGCCGCGATGGCTACCCAATTCACTGGCGCGCTCGCAGCTTCACCTCCCTGGGCCAAGACTGGTAGGGCGAAGCAAAGAGCCGCCATCGCCATAAAGATATAGCTAAGCGTCCTACGCATAGGGTGTTCTCTCTCCTTGTATGAATTGGCGCTTTTTGAAGCGCCGGCTTCACCGTCAGTGGGTGGTTGACGTCAGCCCGTACAGACGCCCTCACACTCAACGGCGAAAATCAATGGGCCGGAAGCCAGTGCCTGGCAGGTTGGCCGACCAGTACTTAGTGCTCTTCCGCTACCGCTCCCTGCAGATAGATCATGGCCAGTAACACGAACACGTAGGCCTGAATGATCGATACGCCCAGGTGGAGTGCCATGAAGAGGATCGGCAGTCCTAGCGGAATGAGCGAAAAGAAGACCATAGTCACCATGTCCCCGGCGAACATGTTGGCGTACAAGCGGACGGTGAGCGACAGCACGCGGGCCAAGTGGCTCACGATTTCAATCGGCACCATCAGAATCGCCAAGGCCGGCATAGGTCCGGCAAAGTGTTTCAAGTAATTCCAGAGACCCTGCTTCCGTATTCCCCAGGACTGGTAGTACACGAAGGTCAAAATCGCGCAGCCGAGCGGCACCACCGCGGATCCCGTCGGCGATTCGAAGCCGGGTATCAACCCCATGAGATTCGAACACAAAATGAAAAGGCCAAGCGCCGTCAGGTAGGAGGCGAAGCTCTCGCTGCCGTGTCCGATGATTTCATGTGCCTGCCCGGTGATGAACCCATGAGCTCCCTCGAAGATATGCTGCAAAGCTCCTGGATTGTCGACAGATAGGCGCGTGCGCGTTAGGAGAAACAGGAGAATCAAGAAGGCTACAACCAGAAGCTCCATGGCGAACGCATTGCCAATTGGGGCCTGGGGATGCTCCGGAGTGATATGCAGGGCTTCGAGCAGCTTCGTCACCGGACCGGCCAACCAATGATTGAGAAGTGCGGTGAACCAGAGTTGTTCGGACATAAACCTGTTCCGGCGATTAGCTCCGAGCCGCTTGCGGTCGAGAATTGAACCAATTAAGCCCCGCGTGCGAAGGAGGCATACAGCTCATAGGCGGCCTCACAGGCAATTCCCGCAGCGGGCAAGAACAAGCCCGCCAGCAACCCATACAAGCTCGCGGGGGAAAAACTGAATATAGCATAGCCGCCTAGAGCCATCAAAAGATAGCGAAACAGGAAGCGGCCGACCACGCCGCGACTGGAGGGAGGCTGACCGGTCGAGGTCACCCGGTCCGCCAGGGCGGCGACAACTCGCTCGAGCCAACGGAAATTGAGGTACGCAATCGCCGAGCCACAGGCAAATCCGAGAGCCGTTCGCCAGCCAAAGCGCAGCCAGGAGAGAGCGGTGAACAGCAGGGAAAGGACGATCATGAAGCGCGGAATACGCAAGGCAGCCCCGTCATATAGGGACTCGCCTTTCCCGGACGCCCCGGCCTTCATGAAATCGCACATCCGGCAAAGGGATTGGACAAGCTGGCCCGACTTTGATCGGATGAGATCCCGTATTTTTCCTCCAGAAACCGCTGCAACCTTCCCGGCAAGGCTTGGGATAGTTCCTGCCAGGTGATGATCTTCAATGCGGGGCGCAGGCTGGTCGGCCGCACCGATCGCAGGACGGCGTACCAGGCTTCGACCAGATCGGGGCGGCGTGCGTCGACCATTACGCAAAAGGAGCAGTGATTGGCATAGGCCGCTAGGACATTGCGCAGCAGTTGATACGAAAGGTAGCGCTTCCCGTCTCTCGGCAATTCATGCTGGCGGAACACTTGCGAAAAATCACGGTACGCTTCGACCAGTTCAGGTCGCGCCGACTGAAAGTCCGTCTCGGTGAGCTTGGCCTCAACCAGCAGGTCGCCTAGGCGCATGTCAACTTCCGTGCGATCGGCGTGTCCGCTGGCCAACGGAACCTTGGCTTTCACGCCAAATTCTGGAATTCCCGGGGCCAAAACTCCGAGCAGGGCGAAGACCCGCGGGCTCTTGAGTGTGCCCGGAAAACAAAAGACGTTCATCAAGAGCGCATCCGAGCTGTTCGAGGAGTCAAGCTCCCTCCACCCCCGGTCTTCTCGCGGCAGGGCAGCGCGAGCTTGGGCATGAACTTTGTGCAAGCGGATCGACCAGCTTTCGCGAGCCAGAATCCTGGCATAGGTTTGAGGAAGAAAATTACCGTGAGCCTTGCCATCTTCCCGGGGCAGATAGCAAACGACGGGGGGATCACCATAACTCTCGCGGCTTGGCAGGCAATGGGTGGCGGCGTAGCGCTGGTTGCGGGCACTCAATTCGCGGCGCAGCTGGGCTGCGTACGGAAACGAACCCGGTTTCTCGCCGGAAGTCGCCACCTGATCAGCATACATCAGGGTGGTTCGCCGAGCGCCCCGGGCGGACAGATGTCTGCCCTATCTGACATCCATCGAGGCGACCAACCGAATCAGTTCCACGAAGCCGGCGACAATTCCGAGGATCAGTCCCACCAGATACAACCAGTGTGTGTGTAACCAGTGATCGAGCGCCAGGCCGACGAGCCATCCGGCAACGGTTGACGCAGGGAAAATGAACGCGATTTGGCTATACCGCCCAAGTTGAACCCAGAAGTTCTTGTTGGAAGAGTTATCGGGCATACCTATATCGGTAAAGGTTCCAAGGCGCACGATGGGAGGGCTTGCCTGTGCTATAGCTCGCGACGACCCTCAATCGACTTCAACATGGTGATCTCATCCGTGTACTCGATATCGCTGCCGACGGGAATACCCATAGCGATGCGAGTCAGCTTGAGCCCAGCGCGGCGTAACTGGCCGGAGAGATAGGTAGCCGTCGCTTCACCCTCTACCGTGGGATTGGTCGCCAGAATCACCTCGTCGACCTCACCGTTCTCCACGCGCTGGGTGAGATTCGAGACCCGCAACTGTTCCGGCCCGACTCCATGTACCGGCGATATCGAGCCATGGAGCACGTGATAGACCCCATGGAAATGCTTGGTTTTTTCGATGGCG
This sequence comes from Terriglobales bacterium, assembly GCA_035501575.1. Classification (GTDB taxonomy): domain Bacteria; phylum Acidobacteriota; class Terriglobia; order Terriglobales; family Acidobacteriaceae; genus JAFAGX01. The sequence goes on from DATJVZ010000312.1 coordinate 10,848, forward strand.
GCAATATTGGTCGGCTCTTCCACCACGCATACCAGCCTGCGGTTGCGGGTGGGACTGCTGCAATAGAGGCAGGGATCAATATCGGTGATGTTGTTGCACACCGAACAAAGTCTGAGGCTGGCCTTTACCTCACGCACCGCCGACGCCAGCGCCTCGGCATCGGCTGCACTGGACCGCAAAATGTGAAAGGCCAGGCGCTGAGCTGTTTTGCCGCCAATCCCCGGCAACTTCTTCAGCTCCTCAATTAACCGCGCCATGGGCTCGGCAAACCGGCTCATTCCGTCCTCGACAATCCTCGGGCCACGATTTCCTCCCGCGCCGGGCGCTGCGTCTCGAACCAGACATCCGTGAATTAGCCAAGTGGAGAGTTAGAAGGTCAGCTACTTACAATCCCTGGATCCCCAGCCCGCCCAGCATTCCGCCTACAGTGGACTGCATCGCCTCATCAACCTTGCGGCCGGCGCTGTTCATAGCCGCCATCACCAGATCTTGGAGCATTTCCAAATCTCCGCTCTTGGCCGTCTCCGGGTCGATCTTCACGCTCAATACCTGCTTGCGGCCGTCCATTTTCACCACTACGCTGCCGCCTCCCGAGGAGCCTTCGACCACGGTCTCCTCCAGCTTCCGTTGCAGAACTTCGTACTGCCGCTTGGCCTGTGACATCAGTTCTTGCAAATTGAATCCACCCATTTCAGACCTCTCCCTGCCATTGCCCTGCGCTCCTGCTAGCGCTTCTCGCGGTAATCAATCACCGTCCGGATCTCCGCGCCAAACTTCTCTTTCATCCTCTGCACGATCGGATTCTGCTCCACCCGGCTTCGTCCTCCACCCCCATTCGAGGATGGGCGGCCGGGAGCGAGAGGGCGCCCAGCTTCGCCCGGAACGACCTTGAGCGTCAAAGACCGGCCGGCTGTGCGGCTCGCGGCGCCGACCATCAAGCGCTTTGCCTCCGCGCTGAGCGCCATCTCAATGACCTTTGCCGAGGACGGCACCTGGATCGTCAGCTCGCTTCCTTGGAGCCGCCAAGCCCCAGTCTCGAGCAGCGAGCTTAGCATGCGGTTTCCGGTACTCTCCAGGGCATCGAGCACCCCCTGGCGCAAATCGGCGGAGGCAGGGGTAGGTTCTTCTGGGGCTTCCGCTTCGGGGGAGATGGCCGCGATGGCGGGTGCCGCTGACCCCATGACTACAGGAGCAGTGCTTGTGGCCGCCGGTGGGCGCGGCTGGGGAAGGGGCGTCGGTTCGGCCGAGAGCTTGCCCTTGCGTACCGAATCGGCAGCAAATGGCGAGCCGGCCGCGGAGGGTTCGGATCTCCTCGTATCGGGAAGTACCACGGGCTTCGCAGGGGAGCTCAAACCGCCGGCTCCGGGTGCTGCGGCGGCTTCACTGAGCAATTGCTCAATGGGCAGGAGTCGCTGCGCGTGTACCATCTTGAGCAGGCCTAATTCAAGGTGAAAACGCTGCTCCGGCCGATATCCGAGCTCACTATGGGTGCGCAACATGATCTGCAGCTGCCGCGCCAAATCCTCCTCGGTGAACAATTCAGCTACCCGCGCCACCCGGCGACGTTCGTCGCTCGAAATCTGCAGCAGGGAAGAGTCGGCGCCGGCAATCTTGGCCACCGTGGCATTGCGCAAGAAGCGCACCAGCTGGCGGGCAAAGTGAAGAGGACTGTGCCCTTCGCTGAGCAGGGCATCCACTCGCCGCAATACCTCTTCGCTCGAATTTCGCGCCACAGCCTGCATAACCTCTTCAAGAACATCAGAGGGCACCGCCCCCACTAAGGACCGAATGGTTTCGGCCGTCAGGCGTCCGCTGGCAAAGGGAATGGCCTGATCCAGGATGGAGAGTGCATCGCGCATTGAGCCGTCGCCAGCTTCCGCTAGGAGCGCCAGAGCATCCTCCTCGGCGGCGATGTTTTCCCGCTCGGCAATCTTGCGCAGCTGACCTAAGACCTCTTCAAAGCGCACGGTGCGAAAGTTGAAATGTTGGCAGCGAGAGCGAATGGTCTGGGGTATGTCCTCGGGCTGAGTCGTGGCCAGCATGAAAACGACGTGATCGGGAGGTTCTTCCAAGGTCTTGAGTAAGGCGTTGAAGGCTGCGTCGGTGATTTGGTGGGCTTCGTCGAGAATATAGATCTTGAAGCGATCGCGCGCGGGGCGATAGCGGGTTGCCTCGCGCAATTCGCGAATCTCATCGATGCCCCGGTTGGTGGCGGCGTCGATCTCAATGACATCGACGGAATTCCCCGCTCGAATCTCCGTGCAGGAGTCGCAAATTCCACAAGGCTCCGCCACCGGCTGGTCGGAAGAGCGGCAGTTCAAAGCCATGGCCAGTAGGCGCGCCACGGTGGTTTTCCCGATCCCGCGGTGCCCGCTGAAAATGTAGCCATGGGCGGTTCGACCCTGCTCGATGGCATTTCTCAGCGTACGAGTAACATGTTCCTGTCCTATGACTTCGGAGAATTTCTGCGGACGATACTTGCGCGCCAGAACCTGGTAGCTCACGGAGATTCGATTATACGCGATACCAGCGAGCCCCGCGCTTGTCGGAAAGTGCCCGGAAACGGCCGCAACCAACCACGGTCCTTGCTAGATGAGGGCGTTTGCAGGTACGCTCAGGATGGTTTGCGCTCGAAGGGAGGCGCCCGGTGCAACTCAAGCTCGGTACTCGAACCATCGATGGCGTTGTGATTGTCGACAGTGCGGGCCGTATTGTCTTTGGTGAAGAATCGGCCTATTTGCGCGACACGGTGAAAAAGCTCGCCGCGGAAAAAAACAACCTGGTTCTCAATCTATCCGGGGTGGACTATATCGATAGCGGTGGGTTGGGAACATTGGTCTCGCTCTATACCACGGCTCGCAATCAGGGCGTTTCCATCAAGCTCGCCAATCTCACTCGCAATGTCGGTGACTTGCTCCAGGTCACAAAACTGGTAACCGTCTTCGACGTGTATGACAGCGAGCAACAGGCGGCAGATTCCTTCCGCAAAAACGCTGCCGCATAGGATTTCCCTGAGGCAGTGGCGGAGCTTTCGACAGGGGCCCGGATCAGCTACGTCTTTCTCTCCTGCGTTGCGCACGAATGGTATTTCGAGTCTTTAGATCGCAATCGTTCTGCGGCAGTTCGAGCTTTGCCATGGGGTCGTTCCCGGGAGCCTGCACGTTCGGCTCGCGTCGAGCCTTGCTTCTGCTCGTGTTCGGTTTGGCGGCCAGGCTGGGGGCAACGCCGGCAGATCAACCCCAGCCTCGCATCGATACCTACGAGATCGTTCATGTGTATCCGCACGACCCGAGTGCGTTTACGCAGGGGCTGGTCTATTCGGATGGTCACCTCTATGAGAGCACAGGCCTGAATGGACAGTCCTCCCTGCGCATGATTGATTTGTCGACGGGGCGGGTCTTGCAAAGGTATAACCTCCCCAGCGAATATTTTGGCGAAGGGCTGACGGACTGGGGCAGCCAACTGGTCCAGGTGACCTGGCAAAACGGCACAGCTTTCGTTTACGACCGATTCAGTTTCTCCCTACGCGCTAGGCTTCACTATAGCGGCGAAGGCTGGGGGCTGACGCACGACCAAACGTCGCTGATTCTGAGTGATGGCAGTCCAACCCTCAAGTTCCTCAACCCAGAATCGTTTCGCGAGGTCAAACGTATCTCCGTGCACGACGGGCAGGGAAACCCGATCAAGGACCTCAACGAACTCGAATACATTCACGGAGAAGTTTATGCCAACATTTGGCAAACCGACCGGATCGTGCGGATTTCGCCGCGGACAGGAAGAGTTCTTGGATGGATTGATCTGTCGGGTCTAGTCGACAAACGTGAACTTCCGGATCCGGGTGCGGTTCTCAATGGCATCGCCTACGACGCCAAAGGCGGCCGGCTCTTCGTTACCGGGAAACTGTGGCCGAAGTTATTTGAGATCAAAGTGATCGAACGACCATAACGGTTCCCCGCAATGTGGTCGGGTGAGAACGTGAAGCATGGCCATCGAAACCCGAATTTTCGGCGCTATCCGCAGGATCCCTCGCGGGAAGGTCGCGACCTATGGCGCCGTAGCGCGTGCCGCAGGCTTCCCCGGGGCGGCGCGAAGGGTTGCCTGGACGCTGCATCGGTCCTTTGGGCTCCCCTGGCATCGCGTCCTCGGCGCCGGAGGAGAGATCAAGCTGCGGGGCGACTCGGCGGTCGAACAGCGGCTCCGCCTCGAAGCCGAAGGAGTCGCGTTCCGCGGTCGCCGCGTCGACATGCGCCGCCACGAATTCAAATTCCCAAGAAGATCACCGGCCTTGAAGTCGAAAATCCGATGACGTCCAGTCAGTCATTCTGCGGTTTAAATTGCTCGTCGATCTCCACCTGGTAGCCTGCAACCAAGCGGTTGGTTTCATTCGCCATACCAACCACGGCCATCAATTCTTTAAACATCTCCTCGGTCATGCCTTTTTTGCGGGCTGAAACCGTATGCGATGCAATGCAGTAGTCACATTGGTTGCTGACACTTACCGCGACATAGATCATCTCTTTCGTCACCGCGTCGAGTGCTCCCGGCGCCATGATCTGCTTAATGTCCTCCCACGTCCGCTTCAGCGTGACCGGATCGCGGGCGATGGCCTTCCAAAAGTTGTTGACCCAGTCGGTCTTGCGGGTGGCCATGATGTCGTCATAAACCGCCTTCACCTCCGGGCTCGCATCTTTGTATTCGATCAGTCCAAGTGTCGCCATGTGTTCCTCAGGTTTCCTCTAAGAATCAATGAAATCGAACCGCAAACCGGGTGAAGGTCGTGGCGGACACCGGCAGATTTGTGGGCACGTGCTTCACAGTTTGCGGGATCGCTGTGCTACTTATCGCTTGGTGCTTCGCCGCTCAGAAGCTTGCCGAGCTCAGACGAGGGACAGCGTATGCCGACATAAAAATGTCCAAACAGGGCATAAACTGCGCTCACCTCATCGAACCTCATCTCGTAGATCAGTTTCTTGAACACCAGCGGGTCGTCGCCAAACAGGTCCACTCCCCACTCCCAATCATCGAAGCCGATCGATCCGCTGATGATTTGTTTTACCTCGCCTGCATAACGGCGCCCCACCAGCCCATGCTCATTCATCTGCCGCGCCCGCTCTTCGATGGGTAGACGATACCAGTTCTGATCCTCCCCGCGCCGGCGATCCATAGGGTAAAAACAGATATAGTGATGCTTGGGCAGCTCAGGAAACAGGCGGGGCCGCATTGCCTCGCGCTGACGTTTGAGGGTCTCTTCGATTGCCTGCTTCCACTCAGGTGAGTACAGCTCGACACCGCGCTCCGCGAGTTCCTGATAGGTCTTTATGCTGGACTCGTAGAGTCCCAGTTCGATCACTGACAGATATGAGGTCGTGGGTACTAGGCACTCGCTCAGTTTCAGCCTTGCCAGCCGCAGCTCGGTCTGGTTCAACTCATCGATCGATTCCCGGAAGTGAACGAACATCAGGTCGCCTTTGTGTCCCAACAGGGAATAGAGCCCGGATTGCCCTGCCTCGTTCTGTTCCATCTTCGCCAGCAGGTCCGTAGCTTCCTTAACGATCTCAGCTCTTGCCGAGACCGGTAGTGCTTGCCATGCCGGCCAGCGAAACTGCATCATCTGGTGCAGTACCGCATACCCTTCGATGGTGAGCGGCACCGGCGGAATCTCAGACGACGCCGTTTGCGGATGGACGTCACGCGTGGTTGCCATAAGTTTCAGTTCCCCTTTTCGCTCTTATTCTAACCGCTAATCCGCCTGGCTAGGCCGCAGATAGAACTCCACGCGCAGGCCATCGGGATCGTCTGTCCAAATAAACTCTTTTGTTCCATAGGGATCGAGTTGGATGCCGCTATGGACGATTCCCGCCGCATCCAGCTGGCCTTGTATGTTCTCAAGATCTCGGAGAGTGCGCACACCGAGGGCGAAATGGTTAAGACCAACCTGTTCCTTGTCGCAGGCCGCGGCATCGTTCCCCGTGCAACGAGTAAAAAACAGCCGGGTGTCGCCTACCTGATACATGATGCTGTCTGCGGCCCGTTCGAGGGGCGTTCCTAGGGAGGCTGCGTAAAACTTCTCGGTCTCGCTCAGGTCACGGACCCGCCACACAAGATGGTCTACGAAAAGAGGTCGAATCATAGGCTGGCTTCCCAGAAATTGGGATCGAGCTGTCAAGCTTCTCGATTGTACGACCTGAGACTCGATCCCCGCCGGTGGGGTGGCGCCGCCGACGGGCAAGCGGGGGCGAGAGGAGAAAGCTTCCGTGCCTATATTGCTTTTACGATCACCACGCTGGCATCATCCTGGAAATGCCCGCCACAATGTTTGGAAGCCGCAGCGAGCAAGGACTCCATCAGTTGAATAGCCGGCACGCCCCGCCTTTCTTGGGCAACATGGACCACGTTCCATTCACCGAACGACTCTTCTTGTTCGTTCCACGCGTCGATGAGTCCGTCGGTGAAGAGCAAGAGGACGTCGCCGGATTGCAGTCGGATTTCACTCTGTTCATACACCCAGTCGGGAAACTGTCCAAGCACTGCTCCGGCTGCATTCAACTCGATTGCCTCATTCGGACCTCGAACCACGATAGGAGGATTGTGTCCGGCGTTCGAGTACACCAGCCGATTATCTTGGCTGTCCAGCACTCCACAGAAGAACGAGACGAATTTTCCGAGCGGGGTAATGTCGCACAAAGTGCGGTTCAACCTACGGCAAAGTTCACGCGGTGCGAGTTTCTGTCGAAGCAAAGACTTGAGAGCCGCTTGCAAATTCGACATCAGCAACGCCGCCGGCAATCCTTTGCCAGCCACATCTGCGATTACGATGACGGTCTCGCGCTCATTGACGCGGACCACATCGTAATAATCACCGCCGAGACCGTGTGCCGGGCGCGTCATGGCGGCAATCTCATAGTCCACCATTTTGGGCAGTTCCTTCGGCAATAATCGGTGCTGGACTTCCTGCGCTTCCCGTAACTCCTCTTCCTGGCAGCGCTGCGCGACTCGCAGCGCCCGCGCCCGATCAATTTGCGCTTGTAGTTTGCCGAGAAGCTGGCGGTTGTCCCAGGGCTTCTGCACAAACTCGGAGGCTCCTCGTTGCATGGCCTCGACGGCCAGCTCCACGCTGCCCCAAGCCGTCATCACGATCATCGGCAGGTTCTTATCGCGCTTGCGAATCTGCGAGACCAGTTCGAGTCCCTCCCCGCCGGCGGTCGTGTCACGCTCGTAGTTCATGTCCAGGAGAACGACATCGAACTGCTCCGAGTCGAGCGCCTCTACCACATCCGAGGGGTCGGACACTGCTTTGGTCCGATAGCCGTAGCTTTTGAGCAACAATCCGAGAGCGTCGCGGACGTGGGCTTGGTCATCCGCGATCAGGACCCGAGCCGTTGCCGCCGCATTCGTCGCCGAATAACAATCCAAGGTCGCTTGGTCTCTCATGAAGGCAAGAGGTGCACTTCGCGGGCCACGTTCCGGGTCGAACTAACCCATTGATTCCACGTAGAGTTTAGCGCCCCGACCATGGATTCTGTGTTTTTCTGCTGTGCGTCCCTGAAATCCATCTGTCCGAAAATGAACATTGAGCTTGCGAGCATTCGGCCATAATGCGGAATCCAAACGCGCCAGCGGACGCCGTACAGGCGCCTCACAGGGTCTGGGCCAGGGCCCCCGGTTGACTTCCTTGTTTCCCCGCCCTAGATTGGAAGTAGTTCTTTGAATGGCCTATCCCACACTGGGGGCGTCACGGCTTCGACGGAGATGCTTTGCGGTCAAGAGGCATGCCGGGGTGCACACACCCGCAATCGCGTGCAAAACTAGAAATGCCACACCTCAAATGGCATACGCTGCTTAACTAATTAAGTAGCCGTCCTCCGCGGCTTTGCCCGTGGGTCGCGGAAGGGCGTCGCACAGCGGGCTGGTCCTTGCGTCTACGTCTGGGGCGTAGGGACGAGAACCTCAGGCTAGCGGTTTCGGTTTCTTGTCCGTTCTGAGCCGCCGCCGCAAATGTTTCCGGGTAATTCCGGGAGCAGGAACGTGACTAAGCATGTAGTCTCTTGGCAACAACATTTTCGGACGCGGGTTCAACTCCCGCCGCCTCCACCACCCTAACGAACTGATCTCGCGTGGCCGGCGCAGGCGCTGAGTTATAAGATAGGGCAATTGAAGTTTCGCGAACTGCGTGAACGGGCGCAGAAAGAATTAGGGCCGAGGTTCGATCTGAAAGCTTTTCACGACGAGATGATCAATGGCGGAACGCTGCCGCTCGATCTGCTCGAAGCCCGAACGGACGGTGGATTGCGCAACAGAAGGGCAAGTGAGCCGAGAAACCGACCAGCTTTGAGCTACAATCTCTTGCTACAATTTGATGCCATCCCACTTGTAGAACTGCATGCGCATGATCTGACTTTGATTGCCTTGCGTGCTTTTCAACTTCGATGGTCAGCAACCGCCGACTAAAATCAGAAACATATGTTACCGCCTTGGAGGTGCGAACGGAGGAAAAGAAACATTCGAACGGAGCACTGTTAGAGTGACTTCTTCAAGAGTTCATCCGCCAGCGCGCTGGCATACACACTGAGCCGCCTGAAGACACTCGCCTGGAATAGGGAAGTGGCACCGGTCTCCCGAAGAATTGGTCCCAGGTTCCCCTGCAGCGCTTCAAAGATGACCGTCATCTGGTGCACCGTCGGTTGGTTGTGGTGCCTTACGAAAGCGCTTAGCAGCTCGCGGAACACGCCGGAGGGAGTGCCACCGTGCACGTAGACATCTGTTCCGTTCAGATCGCTCAACGACTTCTGTAGTCGCCATGGCCTGGTTTCGAAGACAAACCACGTGTGTTTTCGGTTCGGACGACGGCTGAACTATCCAACCACAAGACCCAGCTCAAAGGGCATGTTGAAGCGTGGCGTTGGCGGTGGTCGCCTGTCCAGTTGAACTCGGGACATATCGTGAAGGGAATACTGACAAGAGTCCATGAGTGCTAGAATTCGGTCCAGCCGCCGAGCACTGCCCGGTATCTCGAGCGTCGCCCGCGGGATCAGACCGAGGGCGCTCGTACCGGCGACGTAGGCGAGAAAAAGACTGCGGAAACGAGCGTCGTAAGGAAGGTTGAGAAAAACCGACTTCTGCCTAGCGGCGCTTGCGCGCCCGTCTAGAGACGGTCCTTGAGCCATTGCTCCTGGCCTTGCCTCTGCGGCTAGCGGTTCGTGAAATGGCCAGTTCGGCCATCCGGACCAGCTTCTCTCGCTTGGCGCGCGAGACGCCTAGAACCTGCGCTGTTTCAGCAGGCGAAGCGAAGTCAGTGGTTATGACTGTCCTTGCCATCGCTAAACTACTCACTCACAAAAATTGTAGCATATGCCGCCGAACAGGAAGTCCGTCTAATTCATCGGGTTGCCGCTTAAGAAACAAAGTCACATTTTCCAT
>DATJVZ010000313.1:0-7368 GCA_035501575.1 Terriglobales bacterium
ACAGATAAGGAGTCTTGCTGAAGTAAATGAGATGATGAGCGTCGGCTACGAAGATGAGAGCGACCACCAACAATTCGGCCAGCGCCAGCCACTTACTCTGACGCCAGTCTCCAGGCTGGCCTGCTGGCCGAGCGGAGGTCCGCTGTTTCATGCTCACTACATCATCGTTGTTCTCAGGGGCATTCACGACGACCTCCTGGCGGACCGGTCAAAATCGAATCAACGTCGCGGCAAAAGGTGGGAGCGGCGATATTGCCGCACACACCAACTGCAGAGCGATGAGGTCATGATCACCATCAGGCAACCCGCTACCAACCCAATCGGCACAATCCACCAACCCAGCAGTTCGCGGCCACCAATCGGCGCACTGCCGAACCCCAGGCGAAGAGAAATTTGAAGGTCGTTTGCAGGGTCCGGAATCAGCCACAGTCCGGCCGTTTGCGGATGGAACGGCTTCACGACCGCACACAGCGCGAAAATCGCCCCCAGGAAATTTCCCACCACGAATCCCCCCAAAACAAAGAATCCCGCCAGGCTGAGACTGGCCCAGCGGAACAGAGCGTCGAAAATCCGCCAGGGTGTCCGGCTTATCTCAGCCTGTGCCAGCAAGCTGTCGGTCACGTACTCGCCCGCCAGCTTCTCCGGGCTGCCGAGCGCCGTCAGCGCCGCCGCCACTCCTGCGGCAGTCACTTGTCCGCCGGTTGCTGCCTTGTCCAGAATGTGACTCCGCAGCTCTTCGACGATCTCGCGAATGTCGTCAGCGTGAAGCCCACGCAGTCTCTCCCGTAACCTGCCCAGATACTCCTCAACCCGCTGTTGAGCCTCGCTCGTCATTTTATTTTTCCTTCCCGAGTGGAGCGAGCAATTTGCCCATACTCGAAGAGAACCTCGTCCAGATCGCCGCCATGCTCCTGGCTCTTTCCCTTCCGGCCGGGGTAAGCGAATAGTATTTGCGGGGATGCCCTGCATCCGACTCGACCCATTCACTCTTCACCAGCCCGAGCGCCTTCAAGCGGCTGAGCAGCGGATACACGGTTCCTTCCGAGACAATCAAATCGGAGTCGCTTTCCAGGCGCCGCAGAATCTCAAGCCCATAGAGCGTGCCGCCCCACAAGACAGCCAGGATCGCCAATTCGAGACAACCCTTACGAAGCTGCACTTCCCACTTCTCTGCCGATTCCTGACTGGAGGTAATCATCGTCTCGTATCTTGTATTACAAGGTATATTGTTGTCAAATGTATTTGGGCGTTAGCCGGTCTGTTGCCATTGCACTGAATCGCAGATTTTTCAATTAAGATCCCGGTGAATTAACTGGGCTTCTCGGGACAGGCTCTCAGTTCGCGGCGGTATCAGTCATTGTTGTGCTGTGCCCTTTACTATCAAGGCAAAGGGGAGCTCTTCGCCCGAAGCGAGTTTTAAAGCTGCGGAAAAGATCCAGTGGTCCTGATCATCCTTGGCGACGGTTCCGGCGGACGGTTTGTCCGCAGGAGGCAAACTAAGCGGGCTGGGATGTTTGGCTCCTACCGTGTTTGCACTCATGGCGACCAACTCCTGAAACTTGAAAGTTGCGTTCGGGTCGGTATCGGAGGAAGCGGGAATGAGCAGGAGGAAATCCCGATTGGGAGATACTCCGAGGTGATTGCCGTCGTCAGGAATCAGAGCGTAACGCAGCGTATAGAAGCCGGCGGGAACATGCTGTCCGCGAAAATCTACGGCGGTTTGGGGGTAATGCACGACGCCAACCAAGGTAGACTCTGACAACTGAGGGTAAACCACGCCCTCGGCATCTTTCTTGCCTGGCGAGGGAACGCTCTTACGGAGCCACAGCTCGCAGGCAGGTTTGGGGTCATCGAGCGTAAGTCGATATCCCTTGGCCTCCAGGCTTTGGCGAACCGCCTCGGGGACGGCGCTGTCGGTCACGGGTCCGGTGCTCTCTACCTTGCTGTTTTGGGCGGCACACACCCACGAGAGCAGCAGGACCGAACCGATCGTCGGCAGTAGCGCTTTGGCCTTTCGCAACTTGCTTCCTATCGCTACCGGGCGAATGTCCCCACGAAGGCGCTGCGCTTGCCGTGAAGATCCCAGGAGACACCCAGGCCGGGACCGGAATAAGAATCAGTCAACGCCACCGCAGGCATCGAATGTGCGGTTTCCGTCAGCGGCGGATAAAAGGTCACTTCGTTGCCACAAAGGTGATCCTGGCTGCCGATGCCACGCGTCTGGATGGTGGCGAACTGGCCGGCTCGAAGCACCGCAGCGCCGTGGTGCCCGGCATTCACAACCAGTTCCATGGGCGTCGAAATCACCTGCTCGATGTTCGCGAGAAGTTGCCCTCCCATGTGCTCCGCGAAATCGACCAAAGCCTCTCGCTGTTGCGCCGAGGCCTGATCGTCGACCAGCAGTACGGCTTTGGCTGGATAAGGGTTCTCGTAGGGATCGCCCAACGTAGCTTTGGCGTGTACGGCTGCTGCGACCGTCAATCCTTCGAGAGGAATACCATCCCATGCTCCACTTTGAACGTGCCAGGCAAGAATGGCTTCATTTCCTACAAGATTGACCTCGCCGTTGGCAAAGCATTGACCGGTATAAACATCCGCGCTCCGCGTCTCCAGATAATCGCCGCGAATCACCTGCGCCGGCATGGAGAGTGAGAACCAACTTACAAGACAAGCCACCATCATCAAATTCCGAAATCGCATATCCAACCCCTCGTTCCCTACTCCCATGCTAACCCCAGAGCGAACAACACGCAAAACGCCATCCTTGCACGGTTTCGCCCATTTGGCGATCTATGCGAATTTTCCCGTGCCATGACATGCCCGGTGCTTCGAACTGCAGCTGCCGGGCTCGGCCACTTCGCCATCGGGCCCGATGCAGGTCTGTGTGTGCAAGCACCAGAAAAGGCCATCATTGCAGGCGGGGACAGTCGGATCGGGCTCGGCCAGAATGAACTGTCCTTTCCAGCGCAAGTAGGAACACAGGTTGGGGAGGTTGGTATTGAAACGCTCCGATGCCTTCATCATGCCGCACCTCCCGAGGCCTTTAATATGGCGCGTGTCACCGCCACCTTCGCCAGCCTCACTTTATAGGCATTATGGCTAAGCGGGCTGGCTTTCTGGAGGGCGGCCTCGGCTGCCCTTTGTGCTACTTCCTTAGTCACTGGCTTCCCCACCAAAACCTGCTCGGCTTCCGCCGAGGGCCAGGGGACCGGTGCTACGTACCCTAAGACAATCCTTGCGGATTCGAGGTTCGAGCCCTTCATTTTCAAAGCAGCGGCGGCCACCGCGAGCGGCCAATCAAACGCTTCTTTCTGCCGGACTTCGTAATGGGCGGCTTTCACGCCTCCCGTTGGCGGAATCAAGATTTCCGTCACGATCTCATTCGGCCGCAAGTCGTGTTCGCGCTCGTTCCCGCTCTTTGGAATCACAAAGAATTTTTCGAGCGGAAGTTCACGTTTGCCCTTCGCTCCTTCCAGCCGGATCGTTGCCCCGTAGGCGATCAGAATGGGGGCCACGGTTGAGGGACTGACAAACTTCGCCGCTCCCTGGTTGCCGAGAATCGCGTGATAGCGGTTTTCCCCGCCCGCGATCAACTCTTTTCCGCTCTCGTCTTTGGGCAAAAGACCGAACCCGTTACGAAAATACCAGCAGCGCGGCCGCTGGCAGAGATTCCCGCCGATGGTGGCCATGTTACGAATCTGCGGGCTCGCCGCTTCGAACAACGCCTCCGACAGGGCGGGATAGTCTGCTTTCACGTTTTGATCATCGCCCAACTCCGCGAGAGTGGTCAGTGCACCCACCCGTAATCCTTGGGGAGTCGAAGAAACTCCTCGCAGATCGGCGATATCTTTGATATTGACCACCCGCTTGGTGGTGATGACATTGTCCTTCATCAACGCCAGCAAATCGGTTCCCCCGGCAAGAACCTCCGTACTCCCCCAGCTCGCAGCCAGCAGGCTGATGGCTTGGGATCGTGTATGAGGGCTCACATATTCGAAGGCTCGCATTAGGCACCTGCCTTTTGTTCCATGGCATTCAGCACACGGTCGGGAGTGAGCGGAAGGAACGGCACTCTGACTCCGATAGCATTGGCTACTGCATTCGAGATCGCAGCTCCGGGCGAGACCACCGGAGGCTCGCCCAACCCGATCACGCCTCGTTCGTCATATCCCTTGCCGGTCATCATGTGCACGACCAATTCCGGAATATCGCTCAAGCCAGCCAGACGGTAGAACTCCATATCCGCGTTCAGCATGCGTCCCGTGGTTGGATCCATCACTTTTTCCTCGAACAGGCTGTAGCTGATGCCCATGATCAAAGCGCCGTAGCACTGCGACTCGGCCGTTTTGAGGTCGATGATCAAGCCGCAGTCCTGAACGGCGACCATCTTCTTGACCTTCACGATGCCGGTTTCAGTATCGACTTCAACTTCAGCCATCTGTACGCCGGCGACGCCGCTGTTGGTGAGGTCGGGGGGCTTCGTCCGATCAGGATTCTTGCCTCGTACCGTGACCGGCATGGCACCCAGCTTGGAACATGCTTCCTTCCAACTGAGCGCTCGGCTGGAGTCTCCCTTCACGCGGACTTGCCCGTTCTTCGATTCCAATTGATCGGGCTGGGCGTTGAGGGAAGGTGCTACCTTGGCGAAGAGCGCGTCACGCGCATCCACCGCGGCGCGACGAGTCGAGGCGCTGACGCCGCCGATGGTGGTTGAGCCTCCCGATCCTCCGGAAGGCGGATAGTTGGTGTCGCCGATGAACAACTGAATGGCGTCGATCGGCACTCCGAGGGTGTCGGCCGCCACTACCAGAATGCAGGTGCGCGTTCCCGTGCCGAGATCCTGGGTGCCCATCTTGAGTTCGATCGACCCATCGGGGTGAATCGTCAGGTCACAATCGCTGGCGTGCCCCCGGCCGCCCCAGGTGTGAAACGACAATCCGACCCCGCGCACCACCCCATCCACGGTGGCCGGTCGCGGATGCCATTTCTCTTTCCAACCCATCAGGTCGCTGGCGATGGCGAGTTCTTCCCGATAATTCTTCTCGCGGGCCTTGGTGAGGTTCAGGTTCTTGTCGAAAAATTCGACCGGATCCATGTTCAGCTTGGCGGCAAGATCATCCAGCGCGCATATGGTGAGCACGGCCGCTTGCGGATGATTCGGAGCCCGCCAGGCCCGGGCAGGACCGATGTTGTTCCGAATGGCAGTGTGTTCCTGGCGTTGATTCGGAATACTGAAGACATAGGGAATGGGTGGCATCCCGCCGCCGGCTGGTCCACCTGTTCCCCAGGAGTTCGATTGCCAAGCGGTCAGCGTGCCGTCCCTTTTCGCCGCTACTTTAACCCGGGCGTACGCTGATGGCCTGGCGCCGGCGACCATCAGTTCTACGTCGCGCTCCAGCATATATCGGACCGGTTTGCCGTTTGCCTTCTTGGAGATTTCTGCGGTGAAGATGCCCCAGCGATCAGGAGAAAACTTGCTGCCGAAGCCTCCTCCTATGTTGTCCTGATGGACACGAATATTGGTGGCCGGCATCTTCAGCGGCTCAGCCATCTGTCCGGCAATACCCGACACGTTCTGGGTGGAGATGTGCGTGAAAAGGTGATCTTGATCGGTCCACTCCGAAATCGATCCATGACTCTCGAGGCAGCAATGGGTAATGACCGGTAGGCCATAGAGACCTTCGGAGATAGCTTCGGCCTCGGAAAAGGCCTTGTCGGGATCGCCGACCGTTTGTGTCGCCGCCTTCTGGTAGTTTGACGGAGGCCGGTTTCCGGCTTCAGGATGAACGGTAGCGCTGCGCAGAGCCGCCAGCACGTCCTCGCTGGCCCCATCTTCCTTCAATTCTTTCAGCCCGTCCTCGGTCGGCTTCTCCGACAGCCCATACTTCTGGATGTCCTGAATCATCTGGCGATCGGGCACCTGGTTGTCGAGCATATCGTCGATGTTGTCCAGGCTGAGGGGGCCTTGCTCCTGCGCACTACCCGGGGGCGGTTCGGCATCGCTCACCAGATGTGGCAGTTGCTGAAATGTCGCCTTGATGGCGCGGATGGCGTCTTCCGCCGTGGGCTCGTCGACGGCCGCGACGACGGCGATTTCGTCTCCTGCCCAATGAATATTGGCGCCCGTCCCCTGGACGATGTGCACCGCTTTAACGCCTGGCATCTTTTCCGCCGCGCTGGTATCGATGCTCACGACCTTGGCGTGGGCATACGGGCAGCGCAGTACCTTGCCATAGAGCATGCCGGGACGATGAACATCGTAGGTATACTTGGCCTGCCCCGAAACCTTCGCTGGAGCATCCACACGAGTCACCCGTGTACCAATCAAGGTGCGCTGGTCAGCATCGGGCCATGCATAGTCCGGCATCGATCAGGCTCCTTTCTGCGCGATCTGCGCGACGGCTTGGCGAATGCCTGCATACGTACCGCAGCGGCAGAGATTGCCGCTCAGCCCGCGTCGAATTTCGTCCGGCGTAGGCTGCGGGTGGGTATGGAGAAACGCCTGGCAGGAAACCACGAACCCAGGCGTGCAGAAACCGCATTGTGACGCGTCCTGGTCGACGAAGGCCTGCTGTACCGGGTGCAGTTTTCCTGCTTGCATCAGCGATTCGACAGTGGTGATCGCTTTATGCTGGGCCTCGATGGCCAGCACCGAACAGGCATATACGGTTTTGTTGTCCATGAGTACGGTGCAAGCTCCGCACTCGGCGCGATCGCAGACCCGCTTGGCGCCGGTCAGTTCAAATTGATCCCGCAGTGCATCGAGCAGGGTAACGCGCGGTTCGAGTTCCGCCTTATAGCTCTTGCCGTTGATGGAGAACTCCATCGGAACTTTGCCTGGCCCCTGCACCGGAACTTCCTCTCCGGCAGCCAGAACCATCTTGGGCCCTGCCACCAGCGGCACGGCCAGCGAGATGCTGGAGATTTTGAGGAAGTCGCGGCGCGAAACGGCTGAATGATCGGAACTGTCTTTCGGGACTTTTACAGGATCATCGTCATGCATTTTGTAACCTCCACAAGGTGAGGAGATTGCGGTTGCAGCCAAACTTCGGCTAGTGATCCAAGGGTTGGCAGACAGTATAGCGAAGCTGCCCATTGCTTGGGGCCATCATTCTACGCGACTCGGCCCTTGCGGAGAATCTCCGCCCATACGCGCTCATGATTGCCCGGTCGCCTGGACGTGAGAACTGGCTCCCGGTTTGTCGGTCAACCCGAAGGAACCGAGCCCAAACAAACTCTTAGACGAGAAAAGACGTCAGGCGGTAACTATAATATGTCACGATTGCAGTAGCTGCACCTTGCCCCTGTTCAAGGGCGGAGGCAACGCGATTTCGTTCCCCGGGGGGCGGGATTTGGGCATGCGGAGAT
>DATJVZ010000314.1:0-19296 GCA_035501575.1 Terriglobales bacterium
GAGCTCTGGATGACCACCGCACTGGCGACGTCTCCGAACCAACTGTGGGAACGCTGGCCTTACTTGTCGCACGAAGAGCGATTGAAGCAGTTTCGCGAATTACATACCGGCGAGAAAGCGGATTTCTTTCTTGCGCTCAACGCCCATGACCAACGCACCTTGCTGTTGGGCCTGCCCCAGGAGCAGCAGCACGTATGGATGCGCCTGCTCGCACCGGATGATGCCGCCGACGTAATCCAGGAAGCTGGTCCCGAGCGGCGCGACGAGCTGCTTTCTCTCTTGGACGAGCCGACAAAAAAAGAAGTGGTCGCTCTGCTGGCCTATAAAGAGGATGAGGCGGGCGGACTCATGAATCCCCGTTTTGCCCGCTTGCGCCCCGCTTTAACCGTCGATGCTGCAATCTCTTATTTGCGCAAGGAAGCTATAACCGGTGTCCACATATACTACGCGTATGTGCTCGACGCGGAACAACATCTGCTGGGCGTGGTCTCGCTGCGCCAGTTGTTCGCCGCTGACCCCGCCAAGCTGGTGCAAGATGTCATGGAGAGGGATGTTACTTGGGTCTCGGCCGACACCGATCAAAAGGAAGTCTCGAGGGTAGTGCGTAGCAGCCGTTTGCTGGCTATTCCGGTGCTTGCTGCAGATCGTCGCATGGTGGGCATCGTAACCGTCGATGACGTCGTGGATGTGGTAGAAGAAGCAGCCAGCCGCGACATTCAGAACATCGGCGGTATGGAGGCACTTGATACTCCTTACCTGCATGCCTCGCTGCCCCAGATGGTGAGGAAGCGTGCAGGCTGGCTGGCAATTCTGTTCATCGGAGAGATGTTTACCGCCACGGCAATGAGCTTCTTCGAGGGCGAAATCTCGAAAGCCGTAGTCCTTGCCCTGTTTCTGCCTCTCATTATCAGCAGCGGAGGAAATTCCGGATCGCAAGCGACGTCGCTGGTGATTCAAGCGATGGCCTTGGGAGATGTCCGATTGCGCGACTGGTTCCGAGTAGTCGGTAGAGAATTTGTTTCCGGGGTGGCGCTAGGCATCATTCTCGGAACGATCGGACTCACCAGGATCTTCGTCTGGCAGGGGGTCTTCGGAACCTATGGTTCACAGACCCCCCTTCTCGCCGTGACCATTCTATGCAGCCTGATTGGTGTCGTCACATTCGGCACCATCGCCGGGTCCATGCTGCCATTCATTCTGCGGCGCTGCGGCCTGAATCCGGCAAGCGCCTCCGCCCCGTTTGTGGCGACCCTGGTCGACGTGACCGGGTTAGTGATTTACTTTTCCATCGCAAGAGTCATCATGCTCAGGGCTTGAAGTGGCCGCGGGCCCGGTGCTCGCGATGTTTGTGGTCAACCCGACTGGGCGGCTGGTACGCCGTGTGGCGGAGATCCCAGTCGTCAATGGCAGGCAAATATTAATATTTGATGAATCGATTGCCTCTCGCTCGGGCATTCGCTATGCTTTTTCGATTCCCTGAGGCTGGTGGGCCGACCATCGGTTGCCGCTAGGTTCCTACCGTGAGTAATGGATCTTTCAAGCTTTCCATAACCCCAAAAATCCGTAGCCCTAGTCGTCTCCGTGCGGGAACTGCACGCATCTGTTGAGGAGGGATGTTTATGAGCGGGCTTGCTCTCGTCTCGATTGGTGATCATGGAGCTCTCAACACGCAACTTTCCGAGGAACTCTCCGACGTTTGGATCGATCGTGATCTAAGTTGGCTGGATTTTAATCAGCGGGTTCTAGCCCAGGCTCTCGACGAGCGAACGCCATTGCTCGAAAGAGTAAAGTTTCTGGCGATCTTCACCTCGAATCTCGACGAGTTCTTTATGAAACGCGTGTCCGTGCTGCGGCAGGCACAGGGCGAGCCGCAGCGCGCTCTTCTGCGGCAAGTGCGGGAAAAATTGCTTCCCATGCTTTCTCAGCAAGCCGAGTGTTACCGTAAAACCTTGGTTCCCGGCTTAGCGAAGCACGGCATTCTGTTGCGCCGCTGGGACGAACTGAGCCCGCGCCAGCAGGAGGAGGCCAGGGACTACTTCGACTCCTGCATATCCGCAGCCCTCACCCCCTTGGTCATCGATCCGGAACATCCCTTTCCCTTTCTCTCCAATCTGTCCACATCCCTGACTTTCCGTTTGCACGACCCGGAACAAACTGAAGTTAGATATGCGCGGGTGAAAGTCCCTGCAGTTTTAAAAAACTGGATTTCGCTGGCGGCTGATGTCGAGCCCAGTCAAAAGCTTTTCGTATCCTTGGCGGAGGTGATCCGGGGCAACATTCACAAGCTCTACGAAGGGATGACGATCAGCGGCATGACCGTGTTGCGGATAACTCGAGACGCAGAGGTGGAGCTCGAGGACGATTCCGCGGCGGAACTCCGCGAGTTAGTTCGGGAGCAGATTCGGCAACGTCGCTATGAACCCATCGTTCGCCTGGAATTCGGCCCGGGTGCCGATCCTCCCATCAAACAGACCTTGCGCGAGCGCTTTCAACTCCAGCCCGAGGATGTGTACGACTTGGCGGAAGACGTGGACTATACGACGCTGTTCGAAATCGCCAGCTTGCCCCTTCCTGAGCTTCGCGACCGCCCATGGAGTCCGCTGCAGCATCCCGCGCTGCCCGAGGCGAGCACGGGATTCTTCGCGGCCATTCAGGCGGGCGACGTTTTGGTGCATCATCCCTACGACAGCTTTGACGGCAGCATCGAACATTTCATTCGGATCGCGGCCGACGACCCACAAACCGTTTCGATCAAGATGACGGCGTATCGCATCGGTGACGATACGCCGTTTGTCCGGTCGCTCATCCGGGCGGCGGAAACCGGCAAGCAGGTTGCGTGTGTGATGGAAATCAAGGCCCGTTTTGACGAGGAACGTAACCTGCATTGGGCTGCCGAACTGGAGAGAGCGGGTGCACATGTCACGTTTGGCGTGGCCGGTCTCAAAACTCACGCCAAGGTTGCTCTGGTCGTTCGCAAGGAGGGTGGCGGCCTGCGCTCCTACGTTCACATCGGCACCGGCAACTATCATGTAAAGACCGCCCGTCTCTACACTGACGTCGGGCTGCTCACCTGCGATCCGTTGCTTACCCGGGACGCAGTCAACCTTTTCCATTACCTGACTGGCCGGACGCACGCTCCCAAGTGCTTTGCTCTGTTGGTGGCACCCAAAACCATGCGGCCGCGCCTGCTCGAGCTGATTGCCCGCGAAACGGACAATCGCCGCTCCGGCCGACCGGCTCGAATCGTCGCCAAGATGAATCAACTGGAAGATCCGGATGTGATTCGCGCCTTGTGTGAGGCTTCCCGGGCCGGCGTCCCGATCGATCTGATTGTTCGCGGGTTCTGCTGCTTGCGGCCGGGAGTACCGGGTCGAACCGAAACTGTGCGGGTGCGATCGATTATCGGACGCTTCCTCGAGCACTCCCGGATCTTTCATTTTGCCAACGGCCAGGAGGACCCGGTCGCGGGAGAATTCCTTATCAGTTCGGCCGACTGGATGTACCGGAATCTTTCGAAACGGATCGAGGTGACGGCTCCCATCCTTGCCCCAGGTCCCAGGGCAAAACTGTGGGAAATCTTAGACATTTGTCTTCGTGATCAGCGCCAGGCCTGGACGCTAGGTCCCGATGGCACATATACCCAATTGCAGCCCAAGGGAAATTCGGAAGGTCCGGAGACGATTGGCACACAACAAACGCTGATGAACTTAACGCGTGCCCGCGCGGGGGCGTAGGTGGGAAGGCCGAACGAACGACGTCGCGGCCCCGGGCCAGCTTGACGTTCGGTTCGTTTCGCAGCCTCAGAAAGGCACGGCAGCTCGAAAGGAATCGAGGACTCTATGAGCATAGAAAGTCTGTCAGTGGTCTCCAAATCGACGGACCTCAAAGCCCAAACCGAATTGGCTTCTCAGTACGGAGTGGCCGATTTTGGAACTGCCCTGCACGGCTTATACGAGCGCCACCTGTTGCTCGACAACAGTGTGGATCCTGCGGTCACCAACGCCCGCGAGCACTATGAAGCCTTCGCCCGTTCTGTCCGCGATATTCTGGCGCATCGTTGGGTGCGCACCAACCGAACCTACCACGGCGCGAACCCCAAGCGCATTTACTACCTCTCCATGGAATTCCTCATCGGACGCTCGCTCGCTAACAATGTCACGAACCTCTTGCTCGATCCCCTGATGGCAGCCGTCATCAACGAAAAAAGTGTGGACTGGCTGGCGCTCCTCCAAAAGGAGCCCGACGCCGGTCTCGGTAATGGAGGTCTCGGGCGCCTGGCGGCCTGCTTTCTTGATTCGATGGCTACGATGCAACTTCCAGCCACCGGCTACGGCCTTCGTTACGAATACGGTATGTTCAGGCAGACGATTGAGAACGGCTGGCAGCAGGAGGTGCCGGACAATTGGCTGCGACATCCGGACCCCTGGGAGGTGGCGCGCTCGTATGCGCAGGTGAGGATCAAGTTGAACTCCTCCTTTGTTCTGCGCGACGGCGCCCTTCGCGCAATCGCAAATCGTGATTCCTACCTCTTCGGTGTCCCCTACGACCGGCCGGTCATCGGCTACGGCGGCAAAAACATCAATACGCTACGGCTCTGGGCTGCCGCCGCCCCCGATTATTTTGATTTCAAGGAATTCAGCAGCGGGGATTTTGTCGGGGCTCTCGCGGAAACATTGGCGGCCGAGTCGCTTACCCGAGTGCTCTATCCGGACGATTCCACCACCATGGGCCAGGCGCTCCGCTTCGTGCAGGAATACTTTCTGGTTGCCTGTTCTATGGCCGATATTGTCCGCCGGTTTCGTTACGACAACGACGACTGGAACGCCTTCCCGGACAAAGTCGCCATCCAGCTCAACGATACCCATCCTACGATGTCCGTGCCCGAGCTGATGCGCATTTTGCTGGACGAGGTGCAGTTAACGTGGGATAAAGCCTGGGACATCACCCAACGAACACTGGCGTACACAAATCACACCCTGCTTCCGGAGGCCCTGGAAAAATGGCCGGTCGACTGGTTTTCGACCGTCGTGCCCCGTCATCTCGAAATCATTTACGAAATCAACCGACGCTTCCTCGACGACGTACGCACGAAGTTCCCCGGCGACGAGGACCTGGTCCGTCGGGTGAGCCTGATCGAGGAAGGCCCAGTCCGCCGAGTGCGCATGGCGAATCTCGCCATTGTCGGCTCGCACAGCACCAACGGTGTGGCTGCCATTCATACCCAGCTTCTTCGCACCACCACCGTCAAGGACCTGGCTGTCATCTTCCCCGAGCGCTTCAACAACAAGACCAATGGCGTAACCCCTCGCAGGTGGCTGCGGCTTTGCAACCCTCCTCTGGCGTCCACCATTACCGAGGCCATCGGGGAGGGATGGATCACCGACCTGCGCCAACTCTCCCGACTCGCTCCGCTGGCGGACGATGCGGGTTTTCGCAGCGCGTTTCTTAGGGCGCAAAACGACTGCAAAACCCAATTCGCGGGCTGGGTAAAATCAACGGCCGGCGTGACCGTTGATGCACAGAACATGTTTGACTCCCAGGTGAAACGCATTCACGAGTACAAGCGGCAACTGCTCAACGCGCTGCGCATCATCGTGCTCTACAATCGCCTTCGCGAAAATCCCGGGCTGGCCATGCCGAAGCGCACGTTCTTTTTCGCCGGCAAGGCAGCACCGGCCTATCAACTTGCCAGACTCATCATCAAATTCATCAACAACCTCGCGGGCACCATCGACGGCGACCCTGCCGTGAAAGGTCGCTTGCAGGTTGTTTTCCTTCCCGATTATCGCGTTTCGCTGGCCGAGCGCCTGATTCCCGCGTCCGACGTCTCCAATCAGATCTCTACCGCCGGTTACGAAGCGAGCGGCACCAGCAACATGAAATTCATGATGAACGGAGCGCTTACTCTGGGCACACGCGATGGTGCGACCATTGAGATGGCGGAAGCAGCGGGCGAAGACAATCTCTTTCTGTTTGGCCTTACCGCCCAACAGGTCGCCGAGAGCCGCGGCTGGTACGATCCCAAGTGGCATTATGAGCACGAACCGGAGACCTGTGCCGCCCTGGACTTGATCTTTTCCGACTATTTCAGCCGTAACGAACCAGGGGCTTTTGCTCCTTTACGCGACACGCTGCTCACGCACGGAGATTTCTACATGCACCTCGCCGACCTCCAATCCTATCTGGAAGCGGACCAGCGGCTTTGTGACCTCTGGTCAGATCCCCATGCCTGGGCTCGCAAGGCCATATTGAATGTGGCCAGCTCGGGGAATTTCTCGAGTGATCGCACCATCGCCCAATATAATTCCGAAATCTGGAAAGCGAAGCCTTGTCCAGTGTCGTAATGGCGCTGGGAGGGAGAACCTGAAAGGCGGCGCTCGCGAGCCCGCCACAAAGACCGGGAAGTGATACCAGATCGTAACGCCTTCTCGCTGCTCATCGAGCAGCTGCTGCCCGGGCAGCGGGGGCCCGAAGTACACCCGTTCAGGGAGTTGCACCAAAGAGCGACCCTGCGCCTGTGGTCACGGCCATGGCCAGCGCACCCCAAAACCCGACGCGTAGTGCACCGGTGATTACGTTGGCGCCGCCTGCATATGCGGCCCAGGCTCCCAAGGCCGCAAGAAAGAGCAAGGAGGTCCCGGCCACGACGGGAATTACAAACGCCTGCGGCGTGACGAAGGCAGCCAAGAGCGGAAGCGCGGCTCCCACCGAGAAACTGGCGGCGGAAGACAGTGCCGCCTGGATCGGACGTGCTGCAAGGGCTGTCGATATGCCCAGTTCGTCGCGGGCATGGGCCCCGAGTGCATCATGGGCCATCAACTGATCGGCGACCTGTTTAGCAAGGGCCGGATCGAGACCCCGGCTCACATAAATCGCAGCTAGTTCCTTGTGTTCACCGCGATCGTCTGTCCTTAGTTCTTTGCGCTCGAGGTCTAAATCAGCCTTTTCGGTGTCGGCTTGCGACTGCACCGACACATATTCTCCCGCGGCCATCGACATGGCCCCCGCAAACAGGGAAGCGACACCCGCAACCAGGATGTTGCGACGTTCCCCATGGGCCGCCGCCACCCCAAGAACGAGACTCGCCGTCGAAAGGATTCCATCGTTGGCACCCAAAACCGCGGCTCGCAGCCATCCCACGCGCTCGGTGTGATGTTGTTCTAGGTGTCGGCGAGCCATGCTAGTCTCCATTCCAGGCACTCAATGTACCGACAATTCGTCTCGGTAAAAAAGAATGTTTGATTAAACTCGGTGGACAAACTGTTTTGAAACGTTTTATATTTTCAGCGAAATTACTGCTTCGCGTGGGAGGAGCTTCTCCGTGAGATCGACACTCTTGCCGTTGGTAGTAGTTGCGGTCAGCGTGGTTGGCTTTGCCCAGGACTCGAAATTTTCACCCAAGGGACAACAAATTCAGGTACCCGATTGCCTGGCGATGAAAGGTCTCTGGGAAGGCGGCTCGAGACCCTGTGATGCGAATGAACACGCATCCTGGCTGGCCGACATCACGCACTGGAGGAATGAGCGGCGCATCCGCATTGGATATGACGGATCTCGCTACGATCTTGCGGCACTAAAGTGGACCCAGTCGAGCTTTATGCAGCCGCAGATGATGGTCGAGGATCGCTACTTCTACGATCCGGCCGCCGGCAAGTACACCGTAGACCGCTATCTCGATGATCTTGAAAAGCGCTACGGCGGGATCGATGCGGTACTGATTTGGCCGACCTATCCGAATATGGGGATCGACAATCGCAATCAGCAGGACCTTATTCGTAGCATGCCGGGAGGAGTCGCGGGCGTTAAGCAAATGATCACCGACTTTCATCGCCGGGGGGTTCGGGTGTTGTTCCCCATGATGATGTGGGACCAGGGCACCCGCGATCCCGCCATGCCCTGGCCACAAGCGATCGCCGGCCTGATGGCAGAAATTGGCGCCGACGGTATCAATGGCGACACCCAGGATGGTGTGCCGTTGGCGTTCTCCCTAGCCGCCGATAAGGTTGGTCACCCTCTCGCGTTCGAACCCGAGGGTGGGCCGGCAGACGAGGCTTTAGCTTGGGATGTGATGACTTGGGGACAATACCAGTTTCCGTTTGCGCCCCTCGTTGACCGCTACAAATGGCTGGAGACACGTCACATGGTCAATATCTCGCATCGCTGGAACCGGGATAAGACCGACGATCTGCAATTTGCCTTTTTCAACGGTGTGGGCTGGGAAAGCTGGGAGAACATCTGGGGAATCTGGAACGGCATTACCCCTCGCGACGGCGAAGCCACCCGGCGGGTTGCCACCATCGAGCGGGGAGTCGCACCCTTTCTGGTCAGCCAGAACTGGGAACCGATGTCGCCGATGCTGCGCTATGGCGTCTATGCCAGTCGTTGGCCGCTCGCGGAGCAAGCACTTTGGACCATCGTCAACCGCAACGAGTATGACGTCGAGGGGGACCAGATACAGGTTCCAATCGCCGAAGGCATGCGCTATTTCGATCTATACCATGGGGTGGAGCTGAAGCCCCGTCCGCGGGCGGATGGAACCGCTGTGCTGGGCTTTTCCATCGAAGCCAAGGGGTACGGGGCCATTCTTGCGACCCCGGCCGCGCCGGAGCAGGAAATCGTGGCTCTGATGTCCAAAATGAAGGCGGTGACCGCCATCCCGTTAGCCAGTTACTCCCACGAATGGAAATACGTGCCGCAGGCCATCGTTCCGATTCAGGCAACCAAAGCCGCGAGCAGTCCACCTGCGGGCATGGTCAAGATTCCGGCGGCTGATTTTCTGTTCAAGGTTGCCGGTATCGAGATTGAGGGATTCAACGACGTGGGCGTGGATGTGCAGTATCCGTGGGAAGATTCACCGCGACGCTTTCACGAACAGCCCATGCACGTGAACGCCTTTTTCATCGACAAGTACCCTGTCAGCAACGCCGAATTCAAAAAATTTCTCGACGCAAGCCATTACCGGCCCAAAGACGATTTAAACTTTTTGCGGGACTGGCAAGATGGAAATTATCCGAGCGGATGGCAGAATAGACCGGTGACCTGGGTTTCTCTCGATGATGCGCGGGCCTATGCGAATTGGGCAGGGAAGCGGCTGCCGCATGAGTGGGAGTGGCAGTATGCCGCCCAGGGTACTGATCAGCGTCTTTATCCCTGGGGCAGCGAATGGGACGCCTCGGCTCTGCCGACGCCCGACAAGTCCCGCAGCATGCGGGGACCAGATCCTGTCGATGCCCACCCCAAAGGAGCCAGTCCTTTTGGGGTCTTGGACATGGTCGGCAACGTCTGGCAATGGACCGAGGAATTTGTCGATGAACACACGCGGGGCGGCATCCTGCGGGGAGGTAGTTACTATCAACCCCAGGGCTCCATCTGGTACTTCCCGCAAGCCTATAAGCTAAACGAGCACGGCAAGCTCTTGCTGATGTCGCCGAGCATGGATCGTTCAGGAGGTGTGGGTTTCCGTTGCGTAGTAGACTCGCAGTGACCCCAGACAACCGGTAACACGGGGTAGACTCCTAACGGCATGACTGCAAGAGTCACAATGCGGCAAATTGCCGAGCGGGCTGACGTCTCAATCGGCACCGTGTCCCATGTCATCAACGGGACGGCCGTCGTACGAGCCAAATTGCGGGAGCGGGTGCTCGAAGCTATTCGCAGCTTGGGGTATCAGCCCAATGCTCTGGCCCGCGGTCTGCGGCGAAACCGAACCAACATCCTCGGCATGGTGATTCCGGACATCACCAACCCCTTTTTCCCGAGTGTGGTTCGAGGGGTCGAGGATATGGCCTACAAGCGCTCGTTCCGCGTCATTTTGTGCAATGCGGACAACGATCCTGCGAAGGAAGCCTCCTATGTTCAGGAGCTGCGCTCCTACCATATCGCGGGTCTGTTGATCATTCCCTCAGTTGGGGTGGACATCGCAAGTCATCTCGAAGCGTACACCTCGGCTTCGATCCCGGTTGTCTGCATCGACCGCGTGCCGGAGGGTTGGAATGGTGACGCTGTGCTGGTGGCCAACGCGGACGGCGCCTACCAAGCAACCCGCCATTTGATTCAGATGGGGCACGAACGTCTTGCCGTGATTACTGGACCGCTGAAGCTGACCAATGCATCCGACCGCTTGAAAGGCTTCACCCGAGCCCTGAACGAAGCCTCCCTGTCAGTCGAGCCGGAATTTGTCCAGGAAGCGCAGTTCGACACCCCCAGTGGGTACCAAGCTGCTCTTCGGCTTCTGAAAATGCTGCCGCGACCGACCGCTATCTTTGCGGGCAACGATCTCATTGCGTTTGGTGTACTGCAGGCGGCTCGTGAACTTGGGCTGCGATGCCCTGCCGACGTTTCCATTGCCGGGTTTGACAGTCTGGAGTTCACCAAATTCACCGACCCCTCCTTAACCTCGGTTTACCAGCCGGGATATCAACTGGGCGCGACCGCCGCCCGGGTTTTGTTACAGCGGATCGATGGGATGAAGTCTGCGCCCAAGAAAATCCTGCTCGAGACCGAGTTGAACAGACGCAATTCGGTCGGACCCCCGCCGCCTGCGGGCATGCCGACATCCGACGAGCGAAAACTGCAGGTTCGGGCGCACCTTGACCGCAAGCGCAGTCCACCGGTGGAAAGGAGTTGAACTCGCCCTCGCAGCAAAGTCCCAGCAAGGTTGAGCAACGGGAAGCATTTGCTGCCAGGAAAGCTTCTGCCCAGTGAGCAGTGCGATTTCCCTCTCGAAACCCAGCGATGGGCCCCGCCCGAGCGAGACTGACAGCCGTGCCTAGCTGTTCTTCGTTGCCCGAATCCACGTCCGGTATGCGTGCGAGACGTCCAGCTGCCCGGTATCGCTGAAGGGAACAAGAATCACACTTCCTTCCGCTTGCAAATTATCCGACTTATAGGCCTGGGTTCCAACCCACCCGGACGGGAGGATGGAGGGGAAGGCAGCTAGTTGGACGGGACGACTAGGATCTACCGTTACCTCTCCCAAGGCAGCGAAGGTAAGGCGCCCGTCGATGGCCAGTA
Organism: Terriglobales bacterium; assembly: GCA_035501575.1. Classification (GTDB taxonomy): domain Bacteria; phylum Acidobacteriota; class Terriglobia; order Terriglobales; family Acidobacteriaceae; genus JAFAGX01. The sequence continues at coordinate 11,014 of DATJVZ010000314.1, forward strand.
CCTGAGGCCCATGTACAAAAGCGAAATAGCCATTGTAGGAGGGAGCGCCGCTAACCAGCCGGTCATTCATATCCATGCTGATGCTGACTTCGTCCTTGGGCGTCCAGCGCCTGGTAATCGTGAGAAACTCCCCCGGTGTACCGGTCTTCTTGTCCCCGCCGGCCACGGCTTCGAACCGCTTCGTCCAGCTGGGGACGCGGAGGGCGAGCGGAAACTCGCAAGGCTTCTCGAGGTTCAGGCGAACTCTAACCTCTCCGCTGGTGGGAAAATCTGTCTTCACCTCAAAGCTGGCCGACAAGGGTCCTTCGCTGGTTGTGACGACCGTGGACGCTTTGCCGTGGTTGTAAAGCAGAAGGGCAAATCCTCCCTCAGACGGCCTGCCCCAAATCGACTCAGGAGTTCTTGCAATGCACCGCGCCACGCTCGAAAGGCAGCACGGAGGCGGTCCGCTCCAGATGGTTTGCAATTCGAACGGGCGGGTGCCGTTCAGCGCGGTAAAGTAGGACTGGTATCCGTCGCTGAGGCGCTTGCTGGCGAACAGGTGGTTGTACAGCGTTTTCTCGATCTGGTCGGCGTACTTCGGGTCACCTGTAATGTGCAGGAGGATGCGATTGAGGAAGATCCAATGTGCCGACACGCAGCCCTCGCCCACCTCATCGACGGATTCTCCGGGCAAAACACCCGTCGGCCGGAACGTCTCGTGCGTAGTCGTGGTGCCGGTGATATACAGGCGGTTGTGCGCAATATCCTCCCAAGCTCTCTGAGCCGGCAAAAGATAGTCGGACTGACCGGTTAGCTGATACATGCGCAACAGTCCGATTAGACAGGCAAGCATTTCGTAACCCTTGCGGCCGTTGTGCCACTGGGTCACAGGATCCACGACATCGTACACACTGCCCGAACCATGTCCCAGAATGGCGATGAGTTTTGGTCCGGTGCTGCTTTCTATCTCGCGAATGATCTCCAGACAGAACTGGAGGTACTTCTGCTCTCCGGTGAAGCGATAGAGGTAGACCATCGGTTCGAGAAAGCTGCCGGAACCCATCGCCCAACTGCCGGTGCGCATCAGATCGCGACGTCCCGGTCCAAATTCTGCCGCATACAGGTCGCCGATCTTCTTGGCTGCCGTTAACGCGGCCTCATCGCCCGTCAACTGATAAGTGTCAAGCAGGCCCATCAACGTGTACTTGTGCTCCCAGACATCCCAGGCGCCCCATTGCTTGCCCGTCCCGACCCAGCCGTCCGCGTGTTGCGAGGTGACCCAGGTTCGGCTGATCCGCTGCATCCTCTCAAGCAGCTCGGCATTGCCCGTATAAAGGTACATCCGCGAGTAACCCTGCATGAATTTCCCGAGATATTCTCCCGAGGGCCAGAACGGGCGCTTACCCTCGCGATAAGGCAAAAGGTAAGAATCCACGTCGACGGCCTTTAAGAGCCCGACTTGTACGTTGAGGTCGACGCGGCGCCCGAGGAAAGAATCCGCATCGAGCCACTGACTCGAGTACTCCAGAAGCTCGATTCTGTCCTTAATTTTGTTGGGTACAACCGGTTGTTTCGCCCAGTGTCGATCGTCTCGGCTGGCTTGCGGGACCGCCGTGGCGTCGAGCATTCTCCACGAGACCTCGGCCCTGGAGTGCTTCGGGGAAACGGCCAGCACACCTAGCAGGCCGAGTAGCGATCTGCGGGAGATCCGGCGATTCACCAAATTCTCCATAATTTCTTCCTTTCAGCTCATCAGCTCGCCCGCTGAGTGGCCGTGCGATGCGCCTGTACGACATCGCCCTCGGTACGTCATGGTCCGACCAAGCGCGCCTTGGCGAAGGCGGACTGAATGGCGACGACCGATCGGATCGTGGCCTCGATCGGGTTCGGGACACTGTGATTCTAGTCGATCATCGGGCCACATGATCGATGCGCAGAGCCATGGCAGGCGACCTTTGGCGGCAATCAGTTCGCGGCCCATCGCCGTATTTCTTATCGCTCAAGTGGAAGCCGCCGAGCTTGTCCTCGAGCTTGCCGAGGACGGCGCCATGTTTTGTCTTGACAAGTTTCAGAGACTTTGTGTAGGTTAACCGCACTCAGTTTGAATCGATTCAAGAATTGCGAGCAGGCGGCTGCGGAGGTGTCCTATGCAAAGCCGGTTTTCGCGGTTCCTCGTTTTGCTTCCGACTCTGTGGGTTCGGAGCGCAACCTCGCTCGACCAATTCTCCCAGCCGGGCAGCATCAGCAGTGTGGTCAGGGAACCATCCGGCGCAGTCGTGGCGAAGGGTTCGGTGCGCCTGCTCGACACAACCCGAAATCAAACTTCCTCTACCAGCACAGATTGCGACGGGCATTACGAGTTTGCGCAACTTCTGCCGGGGACTTCCCCGGGTGCCGAGCGGTCAAAATAGGAGTTCTATGCAAAAGCCCATGGTGGTCGTCGGCAGCATCAATCTTGACCTAGTCGCGGGCGCCGATCGTATCCCCCAGATCGGCGAGACCATTATTGGCGATAGCTTCCGTACCTTCTGCGGTGGAAAGGGCGCGAACCAGGCGGTCGCGGCGGCCAGACTCGGACATCCGGTGGCGATGGTGGGAAACGTCGGGAACGACTTTGGAACCCAGCTGCGCAAGGGACTGAATGATGCCGGCGTGGACACAACTTATGTGAACACCGTCGAAGGGGCATCGGGGGTGGCGTTGATCGCCACCGGGCGACGCAGCGAAAGTAGCATTGTGGTCGTGCCCGGCGTGAACCACCATCTCACCCCGAGGCTGCTCGAAAAAGCGGCACCCGTTCTGGGCCGAGCCGCATTTCTGCTGGCGCAACTTGAGATCCCTTTCGATACGGTGGACTACCTGGCACAATTCGCCGAACGGAACCACATCCCTTTCATGCTCGACCCCACCCCTGCGCGCGAGCTTTCCACCTCTCTATTGCACAGGGTGTCGTGGATGACCCCTAACGAAACCGAGGCCCGGGAGCTGCTTAAGAGTTACATCACCGATGGCGGCTACGATTCCTATGCGGTTGCAGACCTGCTGCTGGCTCGCGGTATTAAGAAAGTTGTACTGAAGTTAGGATCGCGGGGCTGCCTGGTTGCCGCAGGCCATCGACCGAAGGAGCACGTCCCGGCGTTCCCGGTGAAGGCGGTGGACACGACTGCCGTAGGAGACGCATTCAATGCCGGCTTTGCGGTTGGCTTGCTGCGCGGCTACACCACGGTACGCAGCGCCATCTATGCTTCTGCCGTGGCGGCGATCTCCGTGACACGCCCGGGTGCTCAACCGTCGATGCCCAGGGCAGAGGAAGTTGATTGTTTTCTGGAACGGCACTCGGTTGCCGAGTCGAATCCGGCAGCTTCGTTCACGCTGCGCTTCGGGACTGCCTAGAATTGGCAGTTTGCGGTGGCGAGGTCGAGGGAAGGCAGGACCGGCTAAGGAGGTTTCTTGCCGCATCCTGACGGTTAGCTCATCCCTTGCAAGAACACCAGCTCTGAGGCCCTCCCCCAATTGGAGGGTTGTCCTTTGCGAGGGATGAGCTAACCGTTCAGAATCGCTCGGATGTTTCGAGATACAATCGATTTCCCGCCCGACAAGTTAGAGGTCCCGAGACTACCGGCATCATCCATTCAGGGAACCCCTCGCAGAAATGCGCTTGAAGCAAAGCCTACCCCCACGGCACGGGCGGCGGTTTGGGTGGACGGGGGGAGCATGATAGTGTTTGGCTGAATGAAGAGGCGCCCTTGCATTTCGGCGGTGATCCTGGCGGCGGGAACGTCAAGCCGAATGGGAACCGTAAAACAATTGCTGCGATTGGGTGACTGTCCACTGCTCGAGCACGTTTTGGATAACGTGCGCTCTTCCTCGGCGGCAGAAATCGTTCTGGTTTTGGGATTCGCAGCGGAGGCGATCCAACGCGAAATCAAGCTCGACAATGTGCGCCTGATCGTGAACAGCCAGTACCGACAGGGGATGGGAACTTCTTTGCAGTCGGGCCTGGCGGCAGTGGACCCCGCAGCCGAAGGCGCTCTGGTCGTCCTGGCCGATCAGCCATTGGTTCGGCCGGGGACGCTCGATCGATTGATTGCCGAGCATCAAGCCGGCAAAGCGCAGATTGTGATTCCGACCTATCGCGGGTTTCGTGGGAATCCGGTTTTGCTCGACCGCTCGATCTTTCCCGAGTTGATGGGACTGAGCGGCGATATCGGCTGCCGTGCCGTCTTCGGAGACCACATCGATGGCATTGTGAAGCTGCCGGTCGACGATGTGGGAATTCTGCTCGATGTCGATGAGCCCAGCGACCTCGAAGGGCTTGCGACCCGGAATGGTGCCTGGCAGGAAACAGCTCTGCTCGAGACGACGGCGTGTGGCGGGCAACAGGTTGCTGCTTCGGCGGATGCCCAACCTGAGTTGATCGTGGTTGGCCGGGACGCCCTGGCGATGGCTTTGGCGAGACTGGGTCGGATACTGCGATTTACTGTCACCGCCGTGGATCCGTTGCTTGCGACCGCAGATTTGCCGGCGGCAGATCGGGTGCTGCATGCCCTCGATTTCTCGCTCCTCGGGAAGCATCGGGACCGTTACGTAGTGGTGGCGAGCCGGGGAGCATGCGATGAGGAGGCGATCGAACAGGCACTTGATGTGAAAAGTACTTACGTCGCGCTTGTCGCGAACCGGAAAAGGGGGGAAGAAGTGCTTCGCGCACTGCGCGCGAAAGCCGTACCGCCCGAGGTGCTCGCCAGAGTGCGAGTCCCCGCCGGCCTCGAAATCGGTGCTGCGACCCCGGAGGAGATCGCCCTCGCCATCATGGCGGAGATCATTCAGGAACGCCGCAAAAGTTGAACCAGACGGCAGACAATCACACGACTGGCTATCAGCGGCTGCTCGGCGCGTCACACTGCGAGATCACTCTATCGCGGTCTTCCGGCTGGTCGCCTTTCTCGCGATGCGGTCTCGTGTCGCTGAGTTGCGATTCGTGGAGGCGTATGCGCCCAACCTTTCCTCCGCGGCGCAAGGCCACGATCTGGCTCATGATACTAAGAGCAATCTCTTCAGGCGTCGTCGCCCCCAGATCTAGGCCGGCTGGGGTGAAGATCCTTGCGATGTGATCCGGTGAAATGCCCTCGGCGGCGAGATAGTCAAGTACCAGCGTGGCCCGATGCTGGCTGGCGACCAAAGCAACGTAGGCACTCGGGCTGTTCAAGGCTTTTTGCAGCCATAAGTGGTCATTTTTATGCTGCGTCGCAATGACCACGTAAGTATTGGCTCCAATGGGCGTTTGGCTGAGATCGAAGTCTTTGGCAACCAGTCGCTCCGCTTGGGGAAAGGCAGCGGGCTCCGCCCCCGGATCGTTCACCGTCACGCGAAAGCCGAGCAGGTGTCCCAAACTCGCCAGCGACTCGGAGATGCGCCCGTGACCTGCGATAAGCAGTTCAGGCTTGGGAAGGACCGGCTCGATATAAACATCCATCTTCCCTCCGCAGGGCATTCCTACCCCTAGTATCTCCTCGGTCATATCCAAGGTGATCAGCGAAGGCTGGCCAATGCCGATCGATCGCAAGGCCTCATGGCGAACCGTACTTTCGGCGCATCCCCCACCCACCCAGCCAAGAACCAGCTTTCCCTGCTCGTCAACAATCGCTTTCGAGCCGCGCTGTGCCGACGAAGAGCCTTCCACACGCACAACCGTAGCTACGGCAAACGATTGCCCCTTGGCTGCAAGTTCGGCGGCCTTGGCGTAGATATCAGGAGACATACTATTCAATATGATAGGTCGCTGCTCCTGGGAGTTCAACCGATCGAACGACCTGCATTGGTGCGCCCGCCGGGCTACCGCGACATGCGCCGGGTGTGGTAACGTACTAGCCGCATCCGATCCCTAGCGCCTCCCACTTTCCCGTTCCTGTAGAGGCCTGCGTTTGCGGAAGATAAGGAGAAGCGATGATCCCCCCAGCCTTCGAATATCTCCGACCCAAGACCATCCCCGAGGCCGTGGCGTTCCTCGCACAGTACGGAGACGATGCCAAGATTCTGAGCGGTGGCCAAAGCCTCATTCCCATGATGAAGCTTCGCATTGCCCGGCCTGCCTATCTGATTGACATTAATCGAATTTCGGGATTGTCCTATATCAAGGAGGAGGCCGGCTTTCTGAAGATTGGCGGGCTAACCCGGGAAGCCGATTTGGAGGCTTCGGCGCTGATCCGTTCGAAATACCCCGTCATTCTGGACACCGCCCACGTGATTGCCGACCCTCAGGTGCGAAACCTCGCCACAGTTGCCGGAAACCTAGCCCATGGTGATCCCGCCAACGATCACCCGGCAACCATGTTGGCTTTGGGCGCGCAAATTGTGGCCACGGGACTGGCGGGCGAAAGGATTATCCCCATCGAAGAGTTCTTCCTTTCCGTGTTCAGCACAGGGTTAAAGCCCGGCGAAATTCTCACCGAGATTCGCGTTCCCATTCCGCCGCCGCGTAGCGGGGGGGCTTACCTCAAGTTGGAGCGCAAGGTTGGGGATTTTGCCACGGCGGCCGCCGCCGCCCAGATTGCGTTGGATGGCAAGGGAGCGGTTCAAAAAGTGGGCATCGGCTTGACCAATGTAGGCCCCACGCCGATCAAGGCAAGAAAGGCGGAGGAGTTTCTCCGGGGCAAGAAAGTCGACGAGGCGAACGCCCGCCAAGCAGGGCAGTTGGCCGCCGAGGAGGCACAACCGAGTTCCGACTTGCGCGGTCCGGCGGAATACAAGAGGGGATTGGTAAAGGAACTGGTGAAGCGCGCCCTGTCTCGCGCCGTCGAGAGGGCCGAAGCGTAGTCGGCAGAGGAGCTGGTGATGGCAAAAACTGCGGAGCAATTGGTTCGCGTAACGGTAAACGGCCGCGAGCGGCAGGCCTCGGTAGAGCCGCGGCTCTTGCTTGTCCACTTCATTCGCGAAGTCTTGCAGCTCACCGGAACGCATGTCGGTTGCGACACCAGCCACTGCGGTGCTTGCACGGTGCTGCTCAACGGTAAGACGGTCAAGTCCTGTACCATGTTCGCCGTGCAGGCCGATGGCGGGGAGCTCTTGACGGTCGAGGGGCTGAGCGCCAATGGCCAACTGCATCCGCTGCAGGAAGGTTTCAAAGAAGAGCACGGCCTGCAATGCGGCTTCTGCACGCCCGGAATGCTGATGTCCTCGTATGCTCTTCTGCGCAATAATCCGCGGCCCAGCGAGGAGGAGATCCGCTGGGGAATTTCCGGCAACCTGTGCCGCTGCACCGGCTACCAGAACATCGTCAGCGCGGTGCGCTATGCCGCTGCGAAGATGGCGAACGATAAGACAGCACCAGTCGAGATGGCGGAAGTGGGAGGTACAAGGTGATCCACAAAACGTCCCCGGAAGTGGGTGGCATGGGCCATTCCATCAAACGCAAAGAGGACCTGCGATTCATCCAGGGCAAAGGCAACTATGTGGACGATGTGCATCTGCCCGGCATGGTCTACGGACAGCTGGTGCGCAGTCCGTACGCTCACGCCCGACTCAAGAGCGTGAACACGGACAAAGCCAAAAAACTGCCGGGCGTCTTGGCGGTCATCACCGGAGAAGATCTCGCCAAGGCCAACTTGGCCTGGATGCCCACCTTGTCCTATGACAAACAGATGGTGCTGGCCACAGGGAAGGTGCTATTCCAGTCGCAGGAGGTGGCCTTCGTGGTGGCCGAAGACCGCTACATCGCGGCCGACGCCGCAGAGCTGGTGGAAGTCGAGTACGAGGAACTGCCGGTGCTGGTGGACCCGCACAAGGCGCTTGATCCCGATGCACCCCTGCTTCGCGAAGACCGTGAGCAGAAGAATAATCATATCTTTCACTGGGAAGTCGGTGATCGGCAGGCGACCGAGCAAGTTTTTGAGAAAGCTCCCGTCAAGGCCAGCGTGCATGCATTTTTCCCCCGTTGTCATCCGGCACCGCTTGAGACCTGTGGGTGCGTAGCCGACTTTAATCGCGCCACGGGACGGCTTACCGTGTATATGACCTCTCAGGCGCCCCATGTGCACCGCACCGTTTTTGCTCTGGTGGGAGGCATTCCCGAGAACAACATCCGGGTGGTATCCCCCGATATTGGCGGTGGCTTCGGCAACAAGGTCCCGGTGTATCCAGGTTACGTTTGCGCCATCGTGGCGGCCCTCACTCTGGGGTTGCCGGTGAAGTGGATTGAGACGCGGTCGGAGAATCTGCAGTCCACGGGCTTCGCCCGCGACTATCACATGACGGCAGAAATCGCCGCTGACCGCGACGGTAAGATGCAAGCTCTGCGGGTGAAAA
>DATJVZ010000315.1:0-15327 GCA_035501575.1 Terriglobales bacterium
CGGACGAATCAGGTCGCGAGCGCTGCCGCGGCCGGGCCGGTACCGAAAGCCCCGCACAATCGAGGCGGGTACGCGAGCTAGCTTGCCGCATACCAGGCCCGCCGCGCAAGCCAGTTCGTCGGCCACGGCTTCCACGCTCACCCGTAGAAGGTAGCCGTGGGGATCGCGCCGCCTACGATAATCGTGCAGAGCCTTCATCCCCGCAACCCCGATTGCTACTTCCGTGAGTCCTTCGCGCCAGGGACGTCCGAAACTATCGGAGATGATGACGGGAATGGAAAGTCGCAAAGTTTTCTTCAGTGCACGGTGCAGTTCGGCCGCGGAGCGGTCAGGATCCTCGGGAAGAAGCAACGCCCTCCCTCCGCCGTCCACATTCGAAACGTCCACCCCGCTGTTGGCGCAAATGAAACCCTGCGGGGTCTCCGTAATCAGAACGCCTCGCCGGCGGCGGAGAACGCGCCGACTCTGTGCCAGCGCCAATTCCGTGACGCGGGCATCGAGCGAGTAACGACGCGCCCAGGCCCGCGACCGGGGTGAAGGTTGGATGCCGTCCAGATCCACCAGTTGCCCCTCGGACTTGGACACAATCTTATGTTTTACGACCAGAATGTCTCCCCTCCTCAGTTTTCGCTTGGGATGCGAAAGGGCAGAGAGAAGCTTTTCGAGCAAGGAATCTCCTGGACGGATCTCGTCAGCAAGAGGCACGGGAATGATCTCGAGTTCCGCGGAGTTTCGCATTTTGCTTGTCCTCCAGTGTACGCGGAGCCGAGTTTGGCAAACCCGTTCCCAGTCGAGACTATTGGTTGGCTGCGAGAGACAGATCGGCCAGGTTCCATCGACGGGCAAGCTGTTGAGAACGGGTTTCGCCGGGAGTCGCGGCAAGCTGCTGCAAGTCCGACGGAGAGTCGATGTCGAGCGCAATCCCCGCAAGGGAGAGGACTACGCAGGGTTTGCCGGTTGCACCAGCGGCCGCCAGGTGCGGTTTGAAACTGTCATTTCCGAAACGCAGAGGGAACAAACCGGAGGGTCGGCGAAAAGCTGCATTCGTGCCCCGCCCGTCAGCTGCGGGAACAAGGACCGTACCCTCGATGGGTGCAGCTTCGAGAACCTTCCGGAGCTCCCAGGATTGGATCAAGGGTACGTCGCCCGGGATCACGAGCGTGCTGTCGATTCCCCGGGACTCGCACACCCGTGTAGCCCCTTCGATCGCGTCGGTTTCACTTCGATTCGTGGTGTCAGCGATCGTTTCAAAGGAAAACTGCCGCGCCAGTTCGAGAGCGAAGGAATCGCTGGTGACGATGCTGACGGCGGGCCGGTCTACGCATTTGGCCACTGTCTCAAGCACATCGTGGAGCATCGCTTGCGCCAGTTCCGTGCGCGCCGGTTGACTGAGCACGGACGCAAGCCGCTGTTTGGCCTGCGCGAGACTCTTGACGGGGATGAGAATCATGGGAACTCGGAGACGGCTTCGCCGGCCTCCTCCCCCGAGACGAACTGCAGCACGGCGCGAGCCAGTCTGACCTTGTCCTCGATGGTTTTCATGACCGTGCTCGTGCACTCGACGCGCAAACCCGATCCTTCGAGCTGGCGAGCTATCTGACTGTCACTGTGGTCGACAATCAAAAGGTCGAGGAACTCGCGATAGGCTTGCGCCACGCCGGCTATCGAGACCGGCAGGCCTTGAGCGGCCATCAATGCTCCGGCCGGGCCTGAGACCGCGGCATTACCTACGATGGGGCTTACAGCGGTCACGGTGGCGCGTGTCTCGCGTAAAGCTTCACGGATGCCGGGAACAGCCAGGATCGGGCCAATGCTGGTGATGGGGTTGCTCGGGGCGATCAGAATCGCACTGGCGGAATGGATTGCGTCGATCACACCCGGGGCCGGCACGGCCTCTGCCGCCCCGGCAAACCGCACCGATCGTACCGGGTCCTGGTACCAGCGTTTGACAAAGTACTCTTGAAAACCGAGTTCGCCAACCGGGGTGTCGACCCGTGTCTCCACTCGGGAATTGCACATGGGCAGAATGCTTGGCTGGACGCCCAGCCTGCGGCAAATCTCGGCCGTGACCTCGGTCAGAGTCTTGCCCTGCGCCAACAACTTCGAACGGACGAGGTGTACGGCCAGGTCGTTGTCGCCGATATGAAACCATATCGGCTCGACGAGATCCGCCATCGCCTGGAGGCAATAGAATGTGTCGCCCTCAACTCCCCAGCCACGGTCCCGGCTGAGCCGTCCGGCCGCGGCGTAGGTGATCGAATCCAAATCGGGTGAGACGTGTAAGCCCCACCACTCCAGATCGTCCGCCGTATTCACGATGAAGGTGAGATTCTCGACCGGACCAACCTCGAGCAGGCCCTCGATGAACTTGGCGCCTCCGGTACCGCCGGTGAGAACTGCGATCATGCGGCCCTCCGAGCAAGACCTTCCCCATTGGCTGCCGATTTGACTTTGGTTAACAGCAGGCCCGGCCGATCCTCGAGCATCGATAGGAATTCCGGGTAGACCGGAAGCCGCTGGCGTAACCGGTATCCTTTCGATTCGGTTCGGATCCTCAGTTGTTCTAAATGAGGCCACGGCTGCTCGGGATTTATGTAATCGGGAGTCAGCGGCGAGATTCCACCCCAATCGTTGATCCCGGCATCGAGCAGCCTTTCGTAATTCGGCGTCGATAGGTTCGGAGGCGCCTGAATGTTAACGTCCGGCATAAGCAAGCGGGCGAGCGCGATGGTCCGCAGCATTTCCGCCTGCGTAGGTTCCATCCAGTTTCGCATGGGGATATCCGGTTTGGCACGAAAGTTCTGAATGATGACTTCCTGGATATGTCCATAGCGGCGGTGTAACTCGCGAATGGCGAGCAGGGTATCGATGCGGTCCTCGAGAGTTTCGCCGATTCCGATCAACATCCCCGTGGTAAAGGGAACGTGTTGCTTGCCCGCCTCTGCAATGGTGCGCAGGCGCTTCGCCGGAACCTTGTCCGGAGCCCGGTCGTGCGCCGCCCCCGGCGAGAGAAGAGCCTGACTGGTGGTCTCAAGCATCAGGCCCATGCTGGGAGAAACTGCCGCCAACCGTCGGATCCAATCCGCGCTCAGCAGACCTGGGTTGGGATGCGGTAATAAGGATGTTTCGCGCAAAACCAGGGTGCACATGGCCTCCAGATACTCCAGCGTGGATTTGAATCCCAGCCACTGCAACGTCTCGCGCATTTCAGGAAAGACCACCTCGGGCTTATCGCCCAGGCTAAACAGCACCTCGGTGCACCCCAACGCTTCTCCGGCTCGCACCAGTTCGAGTACCTGATCGGGAGTCAAAGTTCGAGCCAGAGGGTCGCCAGGATCGCGGCGAAAGGTGCAATACCCGCAATAATCCCGGCACAGATTGGTAAGCGGAATGAAGACTTTGCGCGAATACGTAATGACGCCCGGCTTGAAGTTCTGCTTAATGGCCAGAGCGGCGGCCAGCAATTCGGGAAGTACCTCGTCCGAGCAAGCAAGCCATCGATACGCGGCTTCGCGGGAAAGAGGTTGGCTTCGGGCCAGATCACCCGTTTCTAGAGAGCGCCTCTCGAGCGTTGGGGATGCCAAGCTCACCCGTAGATTGTAAAGGATTTACAATCGGTGGCTGCGGATCATTCTAGACCGTATTAGGGTATTCCCGGGTTCTCCTGGAACGTGTTCTTCAAAAGATGGCCTTAGGCATGAGCATTACGCAGGCAAAATTCCGGCAGGCGATGGGTAGCTTCGCAACCGGAGTGACGATCATCACCGTGGATTACGCGGGTGAGGTGCAGGGGATGACCGCCAACGCGTTCACTTCGGTATCACTCGATCCGCTGCTCGTTCTGGTCTGCGTGGATCACCGGGCGCGGACGCACGGCCATCTCCATGCCAAGAAACGTTTCGGGGTCAACGTTCTGGCTGAAAACCAGCGGGCAATCTCTGAATATTATGCGCGCACCACGCCCACCCACCAGCAGGCGGAACAAGAAGCCGGAGCACGCTTCAATCGGACGATTCATGGCACGCCGGTGTTGCACGGCGCGCTGGCCTATCTCGAGTGCCGTCTGCACAGTGTCCAGGATGCCGGCGACCACACAATCTTTATCGCCGAAGTAGAAGATGTAGTCGTGCGCGAAGGAGATCCGCTGCTCTACTTCCGCGGAAAGTACCGGCACATCGACGCTCCTGCCGAATAAGCGTGCGCCAGTCCGCCCAGTCCGCCCGTTCCCCCCTGGTTATCATGATCCGCCATCGCAGCCAACCGAGAAGCATGACCGCTCTCGCACGGTGAGGCGCCACGGTTTTAGGGCAGTAGTCGCACGGTCGGAACCTTTGTTAAGCTTATTCGCCGGCACGAAGTCACGAGAAGTGTGCGCCAAGGGGCTCGGTTTGCCATCGGGAGCTACCATCGCGGTTCGCGAGGAATCCCTCAACGAGTTGCCGAGTCACTGAGCCATGTATCCCCGAGCATTTCATTATCACCGCGCGAACTCGCTCCAGCAGGCGGTGGCGCTCGCCGCCGAACTCGGTGAAGAAGCCAAGTTCCTGGCCGGCGGTCAGAGTCTGATCCCGCTGATGAAGCTTCGCCTCGCCAACCCAGTGCACCTCGTCGACCTGAGCTTTATTTCCGGGACTGCTTACATTCGGGAGGAGCATGGCGCGCTTGCTTTCGGAGCCTTGACCCGTCATGCGGAAATCGAAAAGTCCGAGATGGCAGCCAAGATTCCTATGCTGCGTGACTGCGCAACCGCAATCGCCGATGTCCAGGTGCGGAATCGGGGGACCATTGGCGGATCCCTGGCGGAAGCCGACCCGAGCGGCGATTGGGCGGTGGCGCTTCTGACACTAGGCGCGGAGATTCAATGCCTGGGGACTCGCGGCGAGCGCCGTCTGCCGCTCTCCCAATTTGTCCAAGACGCCTACACCACGGTTCTCGAACGCGACGAAGTAATCAAAGAAGTTGTGGTCAGGATTCCACCCAAAGGCAGTGGTGGAGCCTATCTGTCCTTGAAACGCGCAGCGCCGGTCTACCCCACCGCTACGGCCGCTGTCCAACTCACCATCGACGGAGAGGAGTGCCAAGAAATCGCCATCGCTTTGGGCTGTGTCGGGCTGACACCCGTTCAGGCGAAAGACGCCGAGACGGTTCTGCGCGGCCGGAAGATCACGGAAAAGACACTCTCCACGGTGCAGGAAGCAGCGCGGGCGGCTGCTGACCCCCAATCGGATATGCGTGGATCCGCCGATTACAAGCGCGCGCTGGTGGGGGCGCTGGTCAAATGTGCGATCGAAGCAGCCGTGCGGCGTGCCCGCGGTCAACACATCGAGGTGAGCCCCATTTATGCCTGAGCAGATCGAGAAGGTGGCCATCCGGCTCAGGGTCAACGGTAAGCCCTATTCCCTCGCGGTTGAACCGCGCACGTTGCTGGTGGAGATGTTGCGCGAGCAACTCGATCTCACCGGAACCCATGTGGGCTGCGACACCACCTATTGCGGGGCCTGCACCGTCTTGCTGAATGGCGCTGCCATCAAGTCGTGCACCACGCTGGCGGTGCAAGCCGATGGCGCCGAGATTACCACCGTCGAGGGACTCGAAGAAAATGGCCAGCTGCATCCGCTTCAAAAAGCTTTTGCCGACGCCTACGGGCTGCAGTGCGGATATTGCACACCCGGAATGATGCTGTGTGCACTCCAGCTGCTCACGAAAAACCCGCAGCCGAGCGAGAAAGACATGCGCAAGGCGATCGCGGGTAACACCTGCCGCTGTACCGGCTACCAGAATATCTTCAAATCGATTCTGCTGGCCGCCGAGAGCATGAGGGCGACATAGAGCATGGCGATCAAGCTGGGCGGCGAGTTCGAGGTCAAGCGCAGCTCCGAGGAGGTTTACGATTTCCTGACCGATCCCCATAAATTTGCGCCGCTTTTGCCGGAATTTCAGAGCATCTTGGTTGCCGACGGGAACCACTTCACGGTCCGACTCAACGTGGGCATCTCCTACATCAAAGGTGCGGCTGACGTGCGCTTGAAATTGACCGAGAGCGAGCGCCCGAAGCGAGCCCAATATCAAGGCCAGGGAAGTCTGCCTGGAGGCAATCTGTCGGTCAGGGCAGGATTTGACTTAGCGCCGGTCGGTGATGGCACCAAGGTCGCATGGCAAGGGGAAGCGCAGGTGTTTGGCAGGCTTGCATCCCTAGCCGGGGGGCTGCTCGCGCCCTTGGCGCAAAAGAATGTGCAGAAGTTGATCGACGGCTTGCGGGTAGCGCTAGACCAGGCATAAGGTCGGGGTCGGCCCGGACTCAGTAGGCCGGCGCTTCTCCCCGCCTGCCGAGTCAGCCCGGCAAGAAGAATCACGGAGTGAGTGTGGAAGCCGAGAAGAAGACCTGGGTAGGCAAGCCCGTTCCCCGCAAAGAGGAAAACCGCCTGTTGCGCGGGCGGGGCAAGTTCACCGACGATATCAAGTTATGCGGAATGCTCTATCTCCATTTTGTCCGATCGCCTTTCGCCCACGCCAAGATCACCAGCCTGGACGCCGAGGCTGCTGAGGACCTGCCCGGCGTGATTTGTACCCTGAGCGGGAGCGAGATTGCCCCCCAAACCCAGCCTTTTATCGAAATCGGCCCGGAGCCATTCGCCAAGATCAAAGATTATCCCCTCGCCGTCGGAAAAGTGCGCTATCAAGGTGAGCCGGTCGCTGCCGTGGTAGGTGAATCCGCCGCGATTGCCGAAGATGGAGCCGAGTTGGTCGAAGTCGGCTACGAGCCGCTCGAGGCCATAGTCGACGCCGAAGAGGCCCTCGCGGGAAAGAGCCTTATCCATGAGGAGGCTGGCACGAACCGGGTCTGGAACGGTGTGTTCGAGTACGGGGACGTGGACAAGGCGTTTCGCGAGGCCGCGTATGTTGTGGGCATCGATCGGCTGCACTTCCATCGCTTCTCGAGCACCCCCCTCGAGAACAACGTGATCATCGCCCAATGGAACGCCAAGGATGATCGAATCTACTACTCCTGTAACAATTCATTTCCATCGTTTGCCATTCAGTTTCTCGCCGCCCACCTGCGTGTTCCAATCGATCGTATCCGCGTTGAAACCTTCGACATCGGGGGCAGCTTCGGCATCAAGATCACCAGTTACCCGCAAATGGCGGTGTGCGCGCTGGCTTCGAAGAAGGCCGGGGGAAGGCCCATCAAGTGGGTCGAAACCCGATCTGAGCATATGACGTCGAGCGCGCATGGCAACGAGAGAACGTTCCGCGATACCCGCGTTGCCCTCGACCCGAACGGGGTCATCACCGCAATCACCTCGCGGCATATCGACGATTGTGGCGCCTATCCCCGTTACGAACCCTTGGGTTGTGTGATTTGGTCGCAGGTTTTTCCCGGAGTCTATCGCTTTCAAAACGCCCGCATTGACTTTACGCAGGCGGTCACAAATAAGTGCCCCGTGGGGCCCAACCGCGGCTATTCGCGGATGCAGCATCTCTGGTTCTTGGAGCGTGCCATCGATATCTGTGCCCACGAGCTGGGAATCGCAGCCGATGAGATGCGTCTCCGCAACTATATCCGCCCGGAGGAATTTCCCTACACCACACCCAATGGTTGCGTGTATGACTCGGGAAATTATGCGGCGATGCTCGATGTCGCGAAACGGCGCATCGGATGGGAGCAATGGAAGAAGAAGCAGGCGGAGGCGCGCAGCGAAGGGCGGCTAGTGGGAATGGGTATCGGAACGACGCTCGATTCCGGCACCAACAATTTCGGTCAGTCGCAAATCGTGAATCCCGGCTTGCCCTACTCCGGCAATTCGCAAGGAGCCAATTGCAAGTTGGATATGTATGGCGAAGTGGTCGTCGCCGTCGGCTCCTGCCCGCAGGGACAAGGGCACGAGACCACCGCCGCGCAGGTGGTCGCCGATGTGCTCGACATTCATCCCGACATGGTGACCGTTCGCACCGGTTTTGACACGGAGCGCAACGTCCACACCGGATTTTCCGGAACCTATGCCAGCCAGTTCGCCGTGTCGGGGCTGTCCGCGGTACATGGTGCGGCCCAGAAGTTGAAGGCCGAGATGAAGCGCCTGGGAGCGTTCGCCCTCGAGTGCGCCGAAGACGATCTTGAATTCGGCGTGGGCCCCCAGGGGCCGGAGCTGCGGGCTAAAGCTAGCGGCAAGCCGATCAACTACTGGGGACTCGCGAATCTGGTCAATGCTAACAGCGCCGCCCTTCCCCCCGAGCTCTACGATATTACGCTGAATTGCCGCTATGTTTGGCGTGCTCCCTTCCGCGTGCCGGACAAGCAGAAGAAATACGGGAACCTGACCCTAACCTATGCTTCGCAGCTCCATATCGCGGTGGTCGAGGTCGATCGCGACACTTTCTTGCCTCACATTCTCGGCTATGTCGCCGTGGACGATTGCGGCACGGTGATCAATCCCCCGATTGTCGAAGGGCAAGTCTATGGCGCCACCGCCCATGGAATCGGCGCCGCGCTCATGGAAAACTGCGTCTACGATGCGGTCGGAAACATGCTGACCGGCACCTTTAGCGATTACACGCCGATCACCGCCATGAACATGCCCCACATCAAATATGATCACCTCGAAACGCCATCCCCCCACAGCTACAGCGGTGCCAAGGGCATGGGGGAAGGCGGGGCAGCTCCGCTCCACACCCTTTCGGCGGCGTTGCAGGATGCTTTGTTTGCCCATGGGGTGATCATCGATGACTCCTTCAACAATGCGGATCGTCTATACCGGGCAGTTGTAAAAAGGGAGATTGGCCAAGCCAAGGAACTAGTGAAGGTGGAGAGACGAAGGTAGATTTGTGGGGCGGGCGCGTGCGCCTGCGATTGCTGTCCGAGGCGGCGTTGCGAGCATGAAACGAGTCTGCATTGTCGGCTGCGGCGCGATTGGAAGTCTTTATGCCGCGCATCTGGCCCGCGTGGCGGAGGTTTGGGCTTTTGTTCGGCGGGAGAACCATGCTCGCGCTCTCAATCGGGAGGGATTGACGGTCTCGGGGCACCATGAATTTCACGTCCGGCTGCAGGCGACGGCTGATCCCGGCGAACTGCCGGACTGCGCACTGGCCATTGTCGCCACCAAGGCCACCCAGGTGGAAGATTCGATGGCGCTCGTCGGTTGCCGTTTCAACCAAGGAGCGGTAATCTCGGCGCAGAACGGACTCGGCAGCGAGGAAATCATCGCCCAGGACACCCGCGGTCAGATCATCCGCGGCACCACATTCATGAGCGGCACCAAGCACAGTGATACCCATGTGCAGTATGAACTTGATACCGCCACCTGGATCGGACCGTTCGAACCACGGCACACTCCCTACGCGGTGGTGAAGCAGGCTGCCGACCTAATCTCGGCCAGCGGACTCAAGGCCGAGGCGCTGCAGGATGCGCGTCCGGCGCAGTGGTCCAAGCTGATCTTCAATGCTTCTGTGAATGGAGTCTCGGCTTTGACCGAGCTTCCGCATTCGCCGCACTTCGCGGACGAGTCTGAATTCTCCGGCTTGGGCTGCCTGTTGCACGA
This sequence comes from Terriglobales bacterium, assembly GCA_035501575.1. Lineage (GTDB taxonomy): Bacteria > Acidobacteriota > Terriglobia > Terriglobales > Acidobacteriaceae > JAFAGX01. The sequence continues at coordinate 9,534 of DATJVZ010000315.1, forward strand.
GCTCGTCGAAGAGGGTAAGCGGGTGGCGGCCGCGGCCGGCGTGAAGCTCGAGGAAGATCCGTGGGAGATGAACAAGATAGGCGCCCTGACCAACCATCCGCCGTCGATGTTGTATGACGTGCGCAGGCACAACCCCACCGAAATCGATTTCTTGAGCGGGGCGATTGCCCGCGAGGCGCAACGTCATGGCGTGCCGGCGCCGCTCCACTCGACCGTCTACCGGCTGATCAAGGGCAAGGAGGCCTCGTGGACCTTCCAGGAGGAGAACAAACCTGTGCGGTCTTCTCAAGGCGGCGGGGGGAAGATGGCGGAGGGGGACCAGACCTGAATGCCCTGGCCCATCGATCTCGAGAAACTGAATCGCGTCCGTGCCCTGTTGAAGGATCAGGACCTCACGGCTCTGGTCGTGCGCGCGCCCGATAACATTGTGTACCTCACCAACTATTGGCCGATGAAGGGATACGACGCGCTGGTCTTTCCCCGCCAAGGCGAAGCCACACTGATCGTCATCGAACCGCAGCTCGCCGACGCACAACGGAACGCTTGGACGCAGGATATCCGCCTGTTCAAAAGCTATCATCCAAGGGATCCGCGCCCGCCCCAGTACCGGGCCCTCGATCTGGCCCTCGCAGTACTGAAAGAACGCAGTCTCACCGACAAGATTGGGATCGAGTTGAACATGGGAACGCAAGCGGTCGATCGCATGGTGGGCGAGCCGACCACTCCCACGCAAATGTATTTTGACGGCTTCCGTGATGTCGCCAGGGAAGTGGTGGACGCGACGCCCTTGCTCAACCAGGCGCGGAGCATCAAGACGCCTCAGGAAATCGAGCGCATGCGTCTGGCCAACGAGCTCGCCGCCCTGGCCCTCGAACATACTCGCGAGCGCATGCGGCCCGGCATGAAAGAAAGCGAAGTAGGCGGCCTGTACGAGAGCGCTGTCCACGGCCTCGGCGTGGGTTATAAGGGCAAGGTCGAGATGGCGCGCGCCTTCACCCTGGTATGGTCCGGCAAGGGAATTGCCACCTTCACGGCAACCGGCGATCGCCCCATTCAGGCGAACGAGCCGACCTTATTCGAGATATGGGTGTGCGTCGACGGCTACTGGACGGACCTGACCAAGAACGTTTGCCCCGGTGAGCTCTCCCCCGAGTATCACAAGCTTCTGGATCTTCTGCTTAAGGTCTTCCACGAGGCAGCCGCGTATGCGCACGATGGTGCCAGCTTTCCCGAACTCGATCGGCTGATTCGTGCGCGAATTGCCGAAGGCGGATACCCGGGCCAGCCTTCGCATCCCATCTGCCACGGGGTGGGGGCGCGCGCCCACGAGCCGCCCTATGCTCATCAGGCGGGAAGCGGCACGATCAAGAAAGGAATGGTATTGGCCATCGAGCCGGGGATCTATTGGGAAGGTGGCGGCGGTCTGCGCCTGGAAGATGATTTCCTGATCAGCGAAAGCGGGAATGAGAAGCTGTGTAGGTATCCGGACGATTTTCGCTTGGTATCGCGCTGAGAACTTAGAGCGGAGAGCCTCGAATGGCACCGAAACTGGCGTTGAAGCTCGAAGCAAAACTGGTGGAGGCGATTCTCGCCGGGGTACGGGAAGACGAGATCGTGGCCATGGCCTCGGATGTAGTCAATATTTCCAGCCCCACGGGCAACGAGCTCGAGATGGCTTGCTATATGAAGCAGGCACTCGCGGCACTCGATCCTAATGTCAGCTGGCAAGAGATCGAGGAGGGACGCGCCAATGTCGTGGCCCGATGGCGGGGTACCGGAGGCGGCAAGAATCTGATGTTCAACGGTCACATGGATACGTCGAACACCGGCCGCGAGGAGTTTCTCACCGGGATCGGCTATAAACCGAAGGCGGTGATACGGGATGGATTTCTCTATGGCCTCGGCATCTACAACATGAAAGGGGCACTGGTTTGCTACACCCAGGCCTTGAAGGCGCTCGCGCGCTCGGGGCTCAGGCTGAAAGGCGATGTGATCATCGCCGCGGTGGTCGGCGAAATTGAGAAGAGCCAGTGGGAGGAATTCCGCGGCAAGGACTACCGCGGCTACGGTCTAGGGACCCACTACCTGGTCAATCATGGCGTGCTGCCCGACATGTGCATACTCGGAGAGCCCACCGATATGAAACTCGTACTTGAGCACTTCGGGTCCCTTTGGGTGCGTATCTCCTGCGCCGGCATTTACGTGCACACTGCCTTCTCGGAAGGGCGCGCGGAGATGAACTCGATTCGCCGAATGTATGTCTTGATGGACACCATCTTGAAGTGGATCGCCAATTGGGAGAAGAACGCGTCCCATGGGGGGAAACGGGCACTCGTGAATTTAGGTTGCATTCAGGGTGGGCATCCCTGGCGGGCCAGTCGTACTCCCGAGAGGACGGATTTGTTTCTCGATGTCCGCGTGCCCCCTACGATTCCCATGAGCGAAGCCCGACGAAATCTGCAACAGATGTTCTTGCAGCTGGAAACGAAACACCCCGACTGGGGCCTAGAGTTTGAAACTTATGTTTCGGTTCCGGGTGCGCGTATCAGCGACGAGCACGAAATGATTAAGGCCATCGAGACGAGTCACGAGTACGTCACCGGCCGAAGGCCGGAACGTGAGGTGGTCACCTGGTGTTCGGACGCCAGCGTACTCAGCCGCTACGGCATCGAAACCGTGAACTACGGCCCGTCCAGCGGGCCGCGCGATGTCGAAGGAGAGAAAGTCGCAATCCAGACTCTGGTCGAGATGACTAAGATTTATGCCCTGGTCGCGGCCGATCTGTGCGGGGTCGAAGGCTGAGTAAAATCGTCTTTGTGTGAGAGTCCGCTTGCCAAGTCAACAAGAAATCGATCGCCGCTACAACAACCTCCGCGCCAGCATGGAGCGCTATGGTTTGGATGCGCTCATCGTTTGCGGAAATCAATATGCCGGATTCGAAGGCGCGGTCTTCTATGTGTCGGGATTTGAGGTTGTGCATCGCTACCTGTACGTCGTGCTGCCCCGCCAAGGCGAGCCGACGCTGGTGTTTCCTCGGGAAGCCCGCTGGATTGGCGACAAGCGCAAGCCTTGGGTGCAAGACCAGGTCTGGCCCGACGTTCCCGGGCAATGGATTCGAGATCGAGGACGCGAGCGGCACTGGAGGCGGGTGGGCGTGTATGGCATGGATTTCATCATGGCCGTCCGCGACTACCGAACTCTCTCGGCCGCGTCCTTCCAGCTGGTACCGTTCGATTTCCAATTCGACATGGCGCGTGCCGTCAAGAGCGAGGAGGAGCTGGAGGCGATTCGCGATGCCATGGACATCGTCCAGGACGGTTTTTGGTCTTTGGTTGCCGCCTATGAACCGGGGAAGACTGAAGCCGAAATCATGGCGCCTGCCGTGGGACGATTCTTCGCCCGCGGTGCCGGCCCGCGCATGATGAACATTGTGCTTTCCGGTAGCCAGGGAGAGGCGGAAGCGTCGTTCCGGGTGCCCGCCCAGCGCGTGGTCGATGCCGATGACCTGCTGCTCTATTCTCTCGAAATCGCGGGCCCGGGTGGCTATTGGGTAGAGTTTTCTCGGCCCCTTATTCGGGGCAAGCTTAGCCCACGCACCCAGGCCATGGCCGAGGCCTACCCCGAGGCCCTGGAGGCCGCCAGGAAGCTCATGCGGGCGGGGGAGTTGGCCAGCAGCGTTCACCGTGCCGTGGCGGAAACCTTTGCCAAGCATGGATTCGCTCTCGGCCATCTTTCGGGGCACAGCATCGGCAGCACCATGATCGAACACCCCTCGATCGGTGCAGAAAGCGATGTCGCGCTCGAGGAGAACATGATTTTGTCCTTGCATCCCCAGGTCGTCGATCCGGACGGAAGATCCTGCCTCTACACTCAGGACACGTACCGGGTCGGCAAAGCGCAAGGGGAATGCCTCGCCGAGGTGGAGTGGAAGTTTTACAGCGGCCATGAGAGCCGCCAAGCGACAGCCAGAAGTTCGAAGTAGCCGTCCGAAGTATCACCACTTATGCGAATCTGCGTAGTCGGTTGCGGGGCCGTGGGCAGCTTGTTTGCCGCACACCTGGCGAGATTGGGCGAAGCCGAAGTGTGGGCTTACGATGTTTCGAAGGAGCATGTCGAGGCCATCCGAAAACACGGCCTGGAGCTTTCCGGCGCGGCGAACTTCACGGTGCGGCTCGAGGCGACGAGTGATCCTCGAGAATTGGCCCGCTGCGATTACGGCATCGTGGCAACCAAGGCAATCCACACCCGAACGGCAATCGCGCAAGTGGCGGCTATCTTTGACGAGAACAGCGCCGTTTGCTCGGTGCAAAATGGGGCAGGGAACGAAGAGATCATCGCAGAGCATGTCAAGTTTCCCATTCGCGGTACCACCTTCCCGGCCGGACATTTGATCGCTCCCGGGCACATCGCTTATGACATCCAAGGCGATACCTGGATTGGACCGTTCGAACCGAGTCACACCCCCATGGCCAAGGTTGAAGAATTGGCAGGTCTGCTTACGAGGTCGGGAATGAATACCATTGCCCTCGAAGACGCCCGAGGCGCGCAATGGACCAAGCTGATTTTCAATGCCTCCACCAATCCGGTTGGCGCTCTGACCTTGCTCGATCACGGCAGCGCGACTCGATTCCCCCCCACCCAGCGGCTGTTTGTCGAGCTGATCGCCGAGGGAAAAGCTGTCGCCAAGAAACTCGGAATTATTCTCCACGGCGATCCTTGGGAACTAGTAGAAAAGGGCGCGAGGGCTCCGGGGAAGCACCGCGCCAGCATGCTGCAGGATGTGCTCGCCCAACGCCAGACGGAAGTGGACTTCATGAACGGGGCGATTGTCGCATGGGGAGAACAACTCGGAGTACCGACTCCCCTGAACCGGGCGCTCTGGGTTCTGATCAAAGGTCTGGAGCATTCCTGGCAGGATCCGGAATAGCCAAGGTTCGATGTCCATTCCCTTCAATGTCGGAGTTCTGCAACTCAGCATGGAACCCGTACGGGAAACCGTGGCCATGGCCCAGGCTTGTGAACAGGCCGGGTTTGATGCTTTCTGGATCGCCGAAGCCTATCCTTGGTGGCGTAAGCATTCCTTTGAAGCTCGCTCCTCGACTGCCATTCTGGCGGTGATCGCGGCCGCGACCCGCCGCATCCAACTGGGCTGGGGGATCATTTCGCCGTACACGCGGCATCCCGTCCAGATTGCGATGGAAGCGCGCGTCATGCAGGACTTGGCCGCCGATCGCTTTCTGCTCGGGTTGGGCGTTTCGAAGATCTTCCTGAAAGAAACCGGGGAAGGGAAAGGCGAGAATGCGCCTGCCACGGTAATGCGCGAAAGCATCGAAATCGTCCGCGGCGTGCTCGGCGGCCTTCGCTTCCAATATCAGGGCAAGGTTTTTGCCGCGGACGTACCCCTGCTGAAGGCCGACGCCAACACCCCACGGGGCATGCCGCCGATCTACATCGCCGCAACCGGGCCGGTGTTGCAGAAAATGTCTGGACGGATAGCCGATGGACTGCTCACCGCCAGCATCACCACTCCAGCCTATGTGCGCCATTCGCGAAGGAATATGGAGGAGGGCGCACGTCAGGCACAACGGGATCCCTCCAGTCTGATCCTAGGTTCGGTGGTTGTGGGCAGTATCAGCCGCGATTCGAGCCAAGGCCGGCAAGGAGCTCGCGAACAGGCGGCCATGTATCTGGCCAACAAAGTCGAGAACATTGGCAGCGCCGCCGACGTCCTGCTCGAGTGTGCGGGATTGAGCCTAAAGGAATTGCGCCCCGTGGCCGATGCCATGGAGCGCGG
>DATJVZ010000316.1:0-16848 GCA_035501575.1 Terriglobales bacterium
GCCGGTTTCCTGGGCAAGCAGGTTGCCAAGCCAGCCATCTACGGAATCCATTCCCATGTCGAGGCGAAATGTGTGTTGCATAACCCGGTCGAGGACCGGGCGGCCTTCGTCCACCAGCCGGAATCCCAATTGCTCGAAGGAGCGGCGATATAGCTCCGCATCACAGTAGCAGGTATAGACCCAGCGCAGCCGCGGACGCAGTTCCAAATAGGTACGTTTGATGTCGAGCCAGCAGGCCGCCTGGCCAGCTGACGGTCCTTCTCCCGTGTCGCGATCCAACGAACGCCGCAGCCAGAGAGTGGCGGCCCTATCTTCGGAACGCGGTAGGTCTTTGGCCCAGCTTGCCGCAAGCGGGTCTTTCCCAATCACATTTTTGTGAACCTTCGATGCCACAATTGCTTGGTAGAAACCCTGCACTCCGCCATGTTCATCCCGCACGACAAAAAAAGAGTCTGGATGGTAGTGCCACCATTGCTCCAGCGCCAGACACGACTGTGGTCCACCGAAGTTGTGAATAATCGCTGCAATTGATGTCCCGTCGTCGGCGCGGGCTGGTTCGACGGAAACCGGGCTCTCAGTCGTGGGGAAAAAACCTTCGCGTAGGTTCTCGTTTTCAAGCAGGTAGACTACGTCCGCCGTGCAACGCCAGTGGTCGGATCGCGGTGCCTGCCGGTATTGGTCGCGCACGACCTGCGAAGCTGCACGCCGGTACGCCTGGTATCGCGAAGGATCACGGGACTTGAGAACAGCCGTCACCGGCCCGCGAACGGCTTCATGCACTAGCAGTCCGTGAGGACCTAGGCTGACAAATGGCAGCGCACGCAGTCGATCCAGTGCCTCATCGGGCAGGATATGCGGCAGCATGGCCGCCAGTAGCGGCGCGGTGGCTGTTCGGACCAGGCAGGCGGCCTGTACGACCTGTATGGTTTCCGAGTCGGCATCCTCCAGAAAGAGCGCCGCCATATGCTCCAGTACCTGATGACGAGTAGCCGCGCTCCCACGCACCTGCCCGCCCGAAAAGTAGAGTGCCAATCCCAGGGAAAGTGCCAACGGATGCCCGCGCGCAACCCGATTCAACTCCCGAGCGCTGCCCTCCGGCACACCCTCCGAGGTCAGATACTCTAGCGCCACTTCCGGAGAAAATGTTTCCAAGAGCATAGAATCAAACAGGCCTCTCCACGCCGGGGCAATACGCCACGCTGGTCGAGGCGTCTCGCGACTGGACAAGATTGTGCGCACACTGTCGCCGAGCGAGGGCAGAAAAACTTGCCTTAGCCAAGAGTCAAGCAGACGGAAAGATTCGTAACTGTCGAGCACCAGGAGAGTTCGCTTGGCCCCGTCCGACAGACTGGTCGCCACAACCGCGGGATCCTCGGACTCCGAGGCACCGATTTCCCTCGAGATCGCTCGACACAAAGCCGCCGGGGAAGGCTCGACCCAGCGCGCGTCGATCCGCACAACGAAAGCGCCCTTTCCGCCGATACTTGCCGCCAGCGCATTCAGCAGGTGAGTTTTTCCTATGCCCGGAATGCCCTGAATATGCATCACGAGCGGTTCATCTCCTAGGGCAAAAACCTCCAAGCGCTCGAGCTCTGAGCGGCGGCCAACTAGTGCTTCAACCGCACGCCGTTCCAATCTGTCTCCTAGGGGCATAGCCACAGTTTACGCTGTCTTCAAGCGTCTTGATCACTCTTGACACACAACGCACTTTTCTCGTAGCCGCTCAGACCGGGCGGAAATCCGTGCAGCAGGTTCGGTTGCCGGAGGAGCAATGATGGGACAGGATTCATGTGTGCTGGATTTTTGACAATCATCCGAGCGCGCAGAGCTTGTACACTGGGGCTCGACGCTGGCTATTTCCTTCGCGCCCGCGGATCGATTTTGGCCGGGCGATCGGCATTCGGCGCTACTTCGTCGGCGGTCGTGAAGATCGGATTGATATCGGTCGGGATGCCTTCGAGCTTCTTCAAAGCCGCCTTGAGTTCAGGCCGGATCACCCCCATTTCATCGAGCAACTTCTTCGCGCCGGCGTAGTCGCCCTGGGCCTCGATCGTCAACAGATTGTGATCGAGGGCGGTGATGGCGGTCTTTATCTTGGTGAGGTCGATCGCGTAGATTTGATTGCCCAGGGCGACGAACCCTCCCTGGTCACGCAGCCAGTTGAATTGCACGGCCATGCCTTTGCCGTGGGCATCGTTGAGTCCGAAGCGCAAGCTGCGGAACGAGGAAGCCAGGTAGGTCGTATAGAGCTGACGCTGCGCTGCCTCATCGGAGGGAAGCAACTTCCCCATCTCGGGATCCTTGGCGTGGTCCATCAGGTATTGCAAGGCGAATAAGCCGGTGACATCGGCCTTGGCCTCTTCGATGGGGGCGTACAGTTCCTTCAATTCTTCGCGGGGGGTCGAGTCGCGCTCCTGAACCTTGATTTGGTGCGGCCCCAGCCCGTGCATCAGTTCATGGGCGAGGATGTGGGTGAAAAACGGCTCAAAGCTGACATCGACCATCGCGTCCCGGGTCAACATCCGCCGGGCAATGGGCAAGAGCACGCTGCGGAACTTTGCCTCTTGTATGTTCTTGAGCATGACACGCTTGCTGCCCTTCTGCTGGACCACGCGATCATCATTCGGCAGATTGTAGGCTGCCGTCTGGATGCCGTGCGCCCCGTCACCGGCACTCAGAATTTCGTCCACCACGCGAATGGGGGCCGCTGCTCCCAGATTGGGGTTGCGGTAGGCAGGGTCGATCGGCAGGTGGTCCTCGATTTCCTGGAGGCGCTGGGTAAACAGCGAAAGTTTTCGGGTCTCGCCCTCATTCCGCAGATTGACGTATGCCTCGAAAGCCGCCTTGTAGCCAAACAGTTCGTCGTTGTAGGTCTCGTACGGACCGATGGTGATATCAAGCGCAGCATCCAGGTCCATCCAAGCCAGGTCGCTTTCGTAGTAGTCGTTCGAACCGAAGGCGTCGGCGCGCAGAGTAAGGAACTTCTTGAGTGAATCGTTGTCCGTTTGGGCCGCTGCTTCTCGCAGCAAGCCGGCCGCGCGAGAGAGATCGTCCTGGTATTCCTGGCTGTAGGGCACCGAGAATAGGGCATTGGGGACCGGCGGCAGCGTTCCCTTGGTACGAATTACGGTAAAGAAGCTCTTCGCCTGCTGCTGTTCCGGCGGCGGCAACTGCGCCACCCAGTGCTCAAAGATCTCCTTGGTCATGGTCTCGGGATAGAAATTCGCACCGGGCGGTTTGCGTGCGGGCACGCCGGGAATAAACGCCTGGAAGTCATCGATCTCCGACCACGGGCCCTTGTTCAGCCAAAAATAGTCGCGCCGCGCCTTGCCGAGTGCCGTCGTGTCCTTTTCGAGCCGGGCATAGAGCTCCAGATTTCCGCTCCACCTCTGCCGCAGAAACACCCGGTTCAAGATTCGCGCCGCTTCAATCAGCTTGACCAGCGCCTGCTGGTCACCCGAGGAGAGCTTCGATGTATCCACCCGAATTTGGGTGGGCACAAAGCGCGCCGCCATCTTCTCCAGTTGTTCGAGATCGGGGATGGGGGCCTGCTTGACGGGAGCGGTCGAACCTACGATCACTCCCAGCAACACCAGTCCGGCAACAAAGCTCGAGATCCATCGCATATCCGGTTCTCCACTCCCTACCATGGCCTAAAATCATGCCCGCAAGCGTCCCGCCGAGGACTGGCTTGAACCGCCGGCCGGAAGTACAATCAAGGCATCAGCCCCCAGCCATACGCCCCAGAATCGGCCGGAGGCGTGGTGGGGAAAGTCTTATGCGAATACGCTTGCTCTTCTCGTTGCTTGCCTTGCTGACGGTTTCCTGGGCCAGTTACGCCGACCAGGTCATCGAGGAGATTGTAGCGCGGGTTGACAACCAGATTATCACCCGCAGCGAATATTTACGCAGTGAAGAAGAGCTGAGGAAAGAGGCGCAGCAGCAGGACCCGGTCAACGCCGACAGAATTGTTGCCGACCGCGACAAAGATGTGCTTCGCGACCTGATCGATCAGCAACTCTTGTTGGAAAAGGGCAAGGAGCTTGGCATCAACGGCGACACCGACCTGATCAAAAAGCTGGATCAGATGCGCAAGGATATGAACCTCGAGAGCATGGAAGAGCTGGAAAAAGCGGCCCAGGCGCAGGGAGTCTCCTTCGAGGACTTTAAGCAAAACATGCGCAACCAGATCATCACCCAGCAAGTCATCGGCCGAGAAGTCGGTTCCCGGATCACGATCAGCAAGGAGGACGAGCAGAAGTTTTACGACGAGCACAAGGCCGAGCTTGATCAACCGGAATCGATCCGGCTGAGCGAAATTCTGGTTTCGACCGAGAAGAAGCCCAATGACTCTCGCGACGAGGCCACCATCCTGGCGGCCGCTCAGGAGAAGGCCAACCGCCTGCTCGCGGAGATCAAAGCCGGGGCCAAGTTTGAAGACGTTGCCAAAAAGAATTCCGACGGCCCCACCGCAGCCCAGGGCGGCGATCTCGGGGACTTCAAGCGGGGAACTTTAGCCAAGGAACTGGAAGACAAGACCTTTGCCATGAAGCCGGGCGAGGTTTCCGATGTGACCCGCACCAAGCAGGGATTCATCATCCTCAAGGTCACCAGCCACACCGAGCCCGGAATACCGCCGCTCGATAAGATTGAACCGCGGATTCAGGACGCCCTCTACATGCAAAAGCTGCAGCCCGCCCTGCGCGAGTACCTCACCAAGCTGCGCGAGGACGCTTCCATCCATATCAAAGATGGGTACGTCGATACCGGCGCCAGCCCCAATCAAACCGAGCCGGTCGAAACGGCTACCAAAGATGACAAGGCCAAACCCCTCAAAAAGAAGAAGAAGTTAGGTTTATTTTAGTTTAAGCTGGAGGGCCGGAGCGGCAGCGAGCATGGCTTGCGTCGCTGGCCGGCGATCCAGGTTTTCCTCATGAAGGACTTTTTCCTAGCCGACTGTGGCCAGCATGAAAACAAAGTCATCACCTCGAGCTTTGTGGTCATTGCCAAGCAGATCAAGCCTAAAAAGAGCGGCGACCCCTATCTGGCTCTAACCCTGGGCGATCGCACCGGCCAGATCGAAGCCAAGATGTGGGACAACGTCGAAGATTCCCTCGACGCCTTCGAGCAGGAAGATTTCATCAAGGTGAAGGGCCTGCTGAACCGGTACAAGAATCGTTTTCAGCTGACAATTCACAAGCTGCGCAAACTGGGCGAATCCGAGATTGACTTCTCCGACTATCTGCGTAAAACCAACAAGGACATCGGCGAGCTTTGGCAGACGCTGGCCGGCTTCGTCGCCTCCATTCAGAACCCGCACCTCAAGGCGCTGGTCGAAGCCTTCCTGTCGGACCCGGAGATTGCGGAAGCCTACCGCAATGCTCCTGCGGCCAAGGCCTTGCATCACGCTTACATTGGAGGTCTGCTCGATCATGTGGTCTCGCTCGTGCGCTCCTGCGATCTGCTAAGCCGCAATTATCCGATCGATCGCGATCTGCTGCTGACCGGAGCCATCCTGCACGACATCGGCAAGATTTTCGAGCTCAACTACCATCGCACGTTTTCCTACACGACGCGCGGGCAGCTGCTCGGACACATCATCATCGAGCTCGAAATGCTGCACGCCAAGCTGGCCCAGCTGCCGGGTTTTCCCGAAGAGCTCAAGCTCCTGGTGGAACACCTCCTGATCAGCCACCACGGCCAATATGAATTCGGTTCGCCCAAGTTGCCCATGTTCCCTGAAGCACTGATGTTGCACTATCTGGACGATCTCGATTCCAAAATGGAGGCCATGCGCGCCCACTTCGAGCGGGAAGCCGGTTTGGACGGCGCCTGGAGCGGCTACAACCCGTCGTTGGGTCGTCCTTTGCTCAACCGCCAGAAATTCTTGGAAGCGAGGGCGGCGGCTCGCGAGGGCGCCTCCTGCGGCGATTCAGAGAAAGCGGCCCAAGCCAGCTCCGAGGTCGGGGAATCGTCCGAGCCCTCGCCTCCGCAGCCGGTATCGGCGGCTGAATCCGGTCATCAAGATTGATTGCCCGACCACGAGGCTGAGCTCGAGCTCAGGCTTCCGCAAACTTCGCAGCGGAGATTAGACTGATTTTCGGTAGCTTCGCGGAATCGCGCGATTTCGCTTTCCGGAGATGACGATGGCCAGTGTCACCCGCACGAATCCTCTCTCTTATCTCGGCGGACAATTAGCCGAGTTGAAAGCCAAAGGCACGTACTTTCATTTGCGCGTGCTCGACGACGAGCAGGCTCCGGTGTGCCACTTCGATGGCAAGTCGGTCATCAATTTGGCTTCGAACAACTATCTCGGGCTCACCACTCACCCCAAGCTGCGGGAAGCGGCCCTCTCTGCCATCCGCCAGTACGGCGTCGGCTCGGGGGCGGTGCGCACCATCGCCGGCACCATGAAGATTCACATGGAGCTCGAAGAAAAGATCGCGCGTTTTAAGCAAGTCGAGGCCTGCGTCGTCTTTCCGTCGGGATTCGCCGCCAACGCCGGCACGGTCTCGGCGGTGCTGGGAAAAGACGATTTCATTATTTCCGACCAGCTCAATCACGCTTCGATCATCGACGGTGCGCGATTGTCCCGCGCCAAAATCCTGGTCTTTGACCACAAGGATATTTCCCGCGCCGAAGAGCAGCTGGCCAGCGTAAAAGACCAGCCGGGCAAGAAACTGCTGATCTCCGACGGCGTGTTCTCGATGGACGGTGATATCGGACCGCTGCCTGCCTTGTGTGATTTGGCGGAAAAGTATGGCGCCATCATGATGGTCGACGACGCCCACGCCTCGGGCGTGCTCGGGCGCAACGGCCGGGGCACGATTGATCACTTTCACATGCACGGCCGCGTCGATATCCAAGTCGGAACCTTATCGAAAGCGATTGGGGCGCTGGGGGGCTATGTTTGCGGAACGCGCGATCTGATCGAGTTTCTCTACCACCGCGCGCGTCCTTTTCTGTTTTCGACTTCGCATCCGCCCTCGGTAGCCGCCACTTGCCTGGCCGCTTTCGATGTTCTCGAACACGAGCCGGAGCTGATCGACCAGCTTTGGGTTAATACCCGCTTCTGGAAGAAAGAGCTCGCTCTCCTCGGCTTCGATATTGGGGGCAAGATTACACCCGCCAGCGAGACGCCGATCACGCCTATCATCCTCGGCGACGGCAGACTCACCATGGATTTCTCGCGTCAGCTGTTTGCCGAGGGTGTCATGGGAACCGGCATTGCCTTTCCTACCGTGCCTGAAGGCAAGGCCCGCATTCGCACCATCGTAACTGCTACTCACAGCCAGGATCAGCTGGAGCGCGCGCTCGCGGCGCTCAAACGAGTGGGAAAACGCATGGGAATCTTAGGGAACTAGCCCCGCGACTGGATCATGCCTTGGCTGTTCCATAGACGATTCTTCCCCCCACGATCGTGGCCACGACCTTGCCGGTGAGTTGCCACCCGTCGAAGGGTGTGTTGCGCGCCTTGGACTGCGACTTGGCGGCTTCGAAGGTCCAGCGCTTCTTGGCATCAAAGATGGTCACATCGGCCCAGCCGCCGCGCGCCAGCGTGCCCCGACCGCGCAGGCCGACCACGCGCGCCGGGCCCGCCGTAAATAGCTCGACGATCCGCAGCAAGGGAACCTTCTGCTGCCCATGCAGCCGAGTGATGGCCAGGGCCAGCGCCGTCTCCAGTCCGGTAACGCCGAACGCCGCTTTCTCAAATTCCACCAGTTTCTCCTGAGGGGCGTGGGGAGCGTGGTCGGTTGCAATAGCATCGACCGTGCCATCGGCCAGTGCGACCAGCAGCGCCTCCCGATCGGCGGAGGAGCGCAAAGGCGGATTCATTTTGCAATTGGTGTTGTAGTCGCCGACATCGGCGTCGGTGAGAGTAAAGTGATGGGGTGTAACCTCACAGGTGATCCGTGCCTGCTTGCGTTTGGCGCGGCGCACCGCCTTCAGCGCCTCGGCGGTCGAGAGATGGGCGATATGCAGCCGGCTGCCTTTCATTTGTTCGGCCAAATGCGCATCGCGATCGACCAAACTGGCTTCCGCCTGCGCCTTCATGCCATGCAATCCCAGGCGAAATGACGCTGCTCCCTCATGCATCGAGCCATTCTCGGTCATCCGCGTATCCTCGGCATGCTGAATGACCGGCAGGTCGATCCCGGCCGCCAGGCGAAGGGCATCGCGCATGACGTCTTCCTCGAGGATAGGCCGGCCGTCGTCGGTGACCCCGACGGCGCCGGCCTGCTGCAAACCGCGAAAATCGGTTAGCACCCGTCCTTGGCTTCCCCGGGTTGCGGCAGCCATGGGAAAGACGTTGACCAGGGCTCCCCGTTGCCTCTCGAGCATCCAATGAACCCACTCCACCGAGTCGACCACGGGCGTGGTATTCGGCATCGAGCAGACAGAAGTAAATCCTCCGGCCGCCGCCGCCGCCGTGCCGCTCGCAATGGTTTCCTTATAGCTTTGTCCCGGTTCCCGCAGATGCACGTGCAGGTCGATAAACCCAGGGGTTACCATCAACCCGCGAGCCTCGAAGACTTCCTCTGCGCCGGATCGAATGTGCGCGGCAATTTCCGCCACCCGGCCGTCCTTGAGCAGCACCTCCATCGGGGCGTCGACTCCGGCCGCAGGATCGAGGAGATGGCCGCCTTTGATCAAAAGCGAACTAGGTCGAGAAGAATCCTTGGCCATAAATCCCTGTTCATGCCTTCCGCGGTTCCGGGTAGGGCGCGGATTTCATCGCGCTTTCTTGAGAGCCCTTGCCAGGATCGCCATGCGTACCCGCACTCCGTTTCGTACTTCTTCGACAATCACCGACTGAGCACAATCGGCCACTTCCCAGGTCAGCTCCAGCCCGCGGATGATCGGACCGGGATGCATGACCAAAGCATCTCGCTTGGCCAGTCTTAGCCGTGCCATCGTCATTTGATAGCGCGCCACATAGTCCTCGAGTTGAACCTTCATTCCGGCCAGGCGCTCTTTCTGCAGCCGCAACACCATGACAACGTCCGCGCCGTGAATCGCATCTTCGGCGGTGCGCGCGATCTCGAGACGGGGTGCGAGACAGGTGGCCAGCTCGGGCAACAGTTCGGGGGGACCGCACAGGGTCACGCGGGACCCGAACTTGGTTAACAGGTGGATGGCGGAACGCGCCACCCGACTGTGATAGATGTCGCCGAGGATTACGATCTTCAGCCCCTGAAGCGTCTTTTTGTGGGCCAGAATGGTGTAAGCGTCCAGCAAGGCCTGGGAAGGGTGCTCGTGCATCCCGTCTCCGGCATTGATGACCGGAATTTTCAAGTGACGGGCGATCATCAGGGGAGCGCCCGCAGCCGGATGCCGGATGACCAGGACGTCGGCCCCGACCGCCTCCAGGGTGTAGCCGGTATCGAGCAGGGACTCGCCCTTCTCAATGCTCGAACCGCTCGAAAGCACCAGGGTCGTCATCGCACCCATGGATTTGGCCGCAATTTCGAAGGAGCTGCGGGTGCGGGTCGAAGCTTCGTAGAAAAGCAGCAGCACCCGTTTCCCGCGCAGCAGAGGGCTGGGCTTCACGGGATTCATGCGGCGGGCATGCTTAAGTAACGCCGCCATCTCCGTGACATCCAGATGTTCGATATCCAGCAGGGAACCGGGTGCAACTCTCGTCATCACTTGCCTGGTTCAGCAGCGGGGGGACAAATGCCCGTGCCTGGAAAGGTTGGACTATCCTAGTTTTTCTATCAGTAAAACCTTTTCCGTATTGTCCAGTTCACGCAACTTGACTTCGATAATTTCCTGCTCGGTGGTCTGTACCTTGCGTCCGACAAAGGTAGCTTCAACAGGTAACTCACGATGTCCACGGTCGATCAGCACGCAGAGCTGCACGTGTTTCGGCCGCCCCTGGCTAAACAGCGCATCTAAAGCTGCGCGACAGGTTCGCCCGGTATAGAGAACGTCATCGACCAGCACGATCCTTTTCCCGGTGATGGAAAATCCGATTTCGCTCGGCTGCACCACAGGCTTCGGACCGACGGTTGAGAGATCATCGCGATAGAGGGTGATATCGAGCGTGCCCACCGGGACGGCTGTCTTTTCGATGCGCTGAATCATTTCCCCGAGGCGCTGAGCCAGAAACACCCCGCGGCGCCGTATACCCACGATTCCCAACTGTGCCGCCCCGTCATTTTTCTCGATGATCTCGTGCACCAGACGAACCAGGGTGCGCTCAATCTCGGAGGCGGACATCAGTTGGCTCTTCTCTCGCAAGTTGCCAGGACGAGGCAAGGATCTGGGAGTCATGAACGCTGCATCATACGCGCGAGAAGCATCGGGGAGCAAGCCGTAGACGGCAAGTGACGGAATCTACAATCTTTCTCTTCGCCGCAGCAAGGACGCCGCCAGGCTGCCGCCGAGACTAGCCAGAATCAGAAAGATAAAAAACATCACCACCAACATCAAGGCCATGAATAAGGCCAGGCCGGGCGGGCTCTTGAAGTAGGTCACGTACTGTTGGGCTTGCGGGTCGGAGGCGCGCAACGCTGACTGCTCAATGGCTTCGAGCAGGGCAGCCCGCAGCTGACCACCGCTGTGGAAAACAAGTATCTCAACCGCCGTGAACAGGGCGAAAATTCCGAATCCGAGGACACCGCTGACTGCCCCCAGACGCGCGCCCATTCCCGGGCTTAGGGTTCCACCCGGGTTGCGGCGGCGGTAAAGCAGAACGGCCAAGATCCCGGCGGCGATCATCCATAAGACACCGGTTTTCACCAGGATGAACATGAGCCCGGCGGCGATCAGTCCGGCCAGTGCCGCCGCGGGCAAAGCCTGGGACCACTGGATCCCGGCGGACGCGACCGGCCCAGACTGAGCAAGAACCTCAGCCGGCTCGCCAGATTGTCGAACATCCTCACTGGCGACTCGGATCTGGGCAGCGCCGCAGTGAGGGCAAAAGGTGGTCCCGTCCTCCACAGGAGTGTTGCATTGATAGCAGGCATGTTCCACTTATTCTCAAGGTACAGCAGGGAAAATGACCATGCAAGGAATTGACAGGATCGGCAAGCTATAATGGCGCGCAACATGCCCCTCTCGTCCGGTGCCAGATTCGGGCCGTATGAGATCCTTGCTCCGCTGGGCGCGGGCGGAATGGGCCAGGTGTATCGTGCCCGCGATACACGGCTTGGCCGCGATGTCGCCATCAAGGTTCTCCCCGGCACATTCTCTCGAGATCAGGAGCGCTTGATCCGGTTTGAGCAGGAAGCGCGGGCGGCCAGCTTACTCAATCATCCAAATATTCTTACCATCTACGACATAGGGGTCGCTGAGGAGACACCGTTCGTCGTGTCGGAGTTTCTTGAAGGGGAAACACTGCGAGAGCGGCTTCGCGAGGGAGGGCTACCGCCACGAAAGGCCATCGAATACGGCCTACAAATCTGCCATGGACTGGCGGCAGTCCATGGCAAAGGGATTATTCATCGCGACCTGAAGCCGGAGAATCTGTTTCTTACCAAAGACGGCCGGGTCAAGATACTCGATTTCGGCCTGGCGAAGCTGACCGCTCCCGCGGAGATTGAAGTTGGGGAAACGAGCGCACCGACTGTGTCCTTGAAAACCGTAAGCGGGGTGGTGATGGGAACCGTGGGCTATATGTCGCCGGAACAGGTGCGTGGGCAAGCCGCGGATCCGCGTTCCGATTTGTTTGCCTTCGGCTGCGTTTTCTATGAGATGCTCTCGGGCCACCGTGCCTTCGGAGGTGACACCGCGGCCGACGCGATGACGGCCATCCTTAAAGAAGATCCGCCCGATCTCTGTCAGCTAAACCACCTTGTGTCTCCGGCGCTGGGTCGAGTGGTCGGGCGATCGCTCGAGAAAGACCCGGAGGAGCGTTTCCAGTCGGCGCGTGACCTTGGATTTGCGCTCGACGCATTGAGCGATACGTCGCGGGCCGAGAAAACTGCCGAGCCGCCGAAAAGGAAACTCGGCGGCAAGATCGCTCTGGCGCTAGCCGCGGCGCTATTGACCATCGCGGCGTATCTGATTGGGGAACGCATGGGCTCGGTACGGGCTGTCGGACAAGCGGCCTACCATCCTTTGACCTTTAGCCTCGGGACACTGTTCGCTGCGCGCTTCGCTCCTGACGGAAAGACCGTCGTGTATGCCGCAGCCTGGGGTGGGAATCCCGTGCGCCTGTTCATGACCCGACCCGACGGACCGGAGTCGCGGCCGCTCGAATTGACCGGCGGCAATTTGTTTGCGATCTCTTCGAGCGGAGAAATGGCGGTGTCGACCGAATGTGTAGTGTTTTACCTCTTACATTGCGGCGGCACTTTGGCCCGAATGCCGCTTTCCGGAGGGGGCCCTCGAGCGGTTCTGGGACAGGTGAGTTCCGCCGACTGGTCGCCAGACGGAAAGGACCTAGCCGTGGTCCACGAGGTGGAAGGACACCGGCGGGTGGAGTTCCCGTTGGGAAACGTCGTCTATGACACCACAGAGGGAGTCTCTAGTGTCAGGGTTTCGCCGGATGGGGAGATGCTCGCCCTGGCCGTGCACCCCGCCTACCTGAATGATCAGGGCGACGTGGTGATCGTGGACCGACTAGGCAAGACCAAAACCACGGCGGGCCCGTGGAACAGTCTCGAAGGGATAGCGTGGTCGCCTTCTGGGACCGAGGTATGGTTTGCTGCCAGTGTGCCTACGGGAGCCTGGGCTGATGAAATCCGTGCCCTCAGCCCTTCCGGGAAGCAACGTTTCCTGTTGCGCCTGCCGGGCATCACCCGTCTACATGACGTATCGCGCGACGGTCGCATCCTCATTTCCAAGGAAAGCTGGCGATCCTCCCTGTTTTTCCGTGGTCCCAGGGATTCCGCCGAACGCGATCTGTCGTGGCTGGACGCTTCGACCATCAGCGACATCTCGGCAGACGGCTCAGCGGTCGTTTTCTCCGAAACCGGGGAAGGTCCTGGTGCCGGTATCGATACCTACCTCCGCAACACCAATGGATCGCCAGCCGTTTTGCTTGGTCCGGGCAACGGTTCAGCTTTGTCGCCCGACCAGAAGTGGGTGCTCGCCATCACGAACGCCCCGAATCAGCTTGCACTTTTGCCAACGGGAATTGGGGAGACGAAGACGCTTGCAACCGCAGCACTCACCGACTTTGCCGATCCGGGGTGGTTTCCCGACAGCAAACGGGTGGTCTTTGCCGGCCGGGAAACCGGAAAGGGATGGCGGATGTACGCGCAGGACCTGGCTGGCGGAGAACCCCTTCCCATCAGCCCCGAGATCAATCTTCCGGGACCCTACGACAACAACCCGCTCTCGCCCGATGGAAAGTTCGTCTGGGCCCGCGACCTGGAAAAGAAAGCGTGGCTTTATCCTCTGGATGGATCCACTCCTCGTCAGATTCCGATAACGCCGGCCGACTTCTGGCTTAATTGGGGCACGGATGTCAGGTCAGCGTACGTCTTACAGATCGAAGGCGATGTGCTCAGATGCTACGCGGTTGATTTGTCGAGTGGCGATCGACAACTGGTGAAGCAAGTGGCGGCCGCAGACCGAGTTGGCATCACGGGCATACTCGGTATGAAAATGACGCCCAAGGGCGACGCCTACGCGTATTCCCCGCAAACAGCACTATCCCAGCTTTACCTGGTCACCGGCTTGAAGTAGCGGACCGGGAGGCTGGCGATCGAAGGATCGCTCTCGGGCCCTTGCAAGCTTGCGGAACAGGCCGCTTCAGATTGATCCCTGTTTGCCCCGCGTGCGGATATAAACCAAGGCAAAATCGGAGCCTTTGCCCTCCGCCTCGACTGACACGAGACGCTGATTCCCTTCTGTTCCGGTTTTCAGCTCGACTACGTTTCCGCTATTGTCATTTTGACAGCTGACCGGCTTCGCCTTATCGTCCCCTGCATTCACGTGGAGGTCGCTGGCTTGTTTGTTGGTGTGACATTCGACAACCGCACCGTACTTTTTCAGCTGCCCGCGATAGAAGGTCAGAATCTTGTCCGGGGCGTCATCGGATTCATACTCGATGGCAACCACCTTGACGCCGAACAATCCGCTTGAGATGTTCACGTTGGCGTTCTTGCTGTCGTCTCCGGTTTTTGGCTTGGGTCGCGCCCCGGGATACACGTCGAGTCCGGTGTCCCGGACATCGGCCTGCTCGTTGACGTGGATTCCCCCCAAGGGCGTGTCGATGTCCACCTTGTTATTGCCGCTCTGGTCGTGATCCTTGACGCTGACGGTGCAAGCCGGCAGTACAAGCCAACTCAGCAATGCCCCGGCCACCATCAGCACGGTTTTATGCTCTCGTAGCTTAGGGATGAACATGGGTGCCTCCTTCGGCCACTTGCCCCGTACGCTCGATGCCGGCACCGCGCTCGGCAATGTTGGGGATGGTCACGGGCAGGTGGCCACGAATTCGAATTTCGCCAAACAAGGCCTTCACCGCACTCACCTCCGAAATTGGGGCGTTAGAAAAGGTGCACAAATAATTCTCGACCGAGGGGAAGTCCTGGGCCAAATATGGGTTTCCCATGGCCAGCATCACCGTCTTTCCCGCCCCACGCTCTAAGATCTTTTCGACGAGCACCCGGCTGGCGTCGGAAACACCAATCGAGTTTGTCAGCCCATTCGGGCCCTTTACCTGCTTCCCGGCGGTCGGCACGGAATAGACTGCGACGATCACCGTCCGGGCATGATCCACCGCATCGAGAACGCCTTCTGTCATTGCGCCCGCAATCCGCGAGTCAACGTAGAAGATGTTCGCATCCGGCACCCGGCTGCGAATCTGCCGCTCGAGCACGCTGCCGGTGTCCTGGCGAACGTCCTCGGTGAAGATCACCGCGACCGTGTCATTGTGTACCTCCACTGCTTTCTGATACGGAAGTCGGGCCACGGCGGTTCCCGAAGGTTTGAGCGGCAGGAGCTTGCCGTTGTCTCGCACCAGGGTGACGGCGTCATCGGAAATCTGTTGCCCGAGAATCTGGTTCTCCGGTTTCGCGACTATCGCGTCCAAGGCCTCGAGATTCACCAGCCGCGCCTTGTGCAACCCCAACGCAGCCTTTGCTTCCAATATCTTAAGAACGGATTGATCGAGCCGGGAGGTAGTGATTTCCCCGCTCCGAACGGCTTCGAGAACCGCCCGGTAGGAGGCCTCGAGGTCGGCGGGAATGAGCAACATGTCGTTGCCGGCCTTAAAGGCGTCGACCGCCGCTCGTCCCACGTGATTGCCGTACAGCCGGGTCAGCCCGGCCATATCGAGAGCATCGGTCACCACGATGCCCTGAAATCCAAGCTTGCCTTTGAGCAACCCGGTCACGATGGCCGGAGACGTGGTGGCTACCTGATCGGGTCGGGGATCAAGCGCAGGAACTGTCACATGGGCCACCATCACGGCGTCGACCCCGGCGGCAATGGCCTGGCGAAAGGGCAGAAGTTCGACCGATTCGAGCCGAGCCGGATCGCCGGTAACCTGGGCTACGCCGAGATGAGAATCGGTGGCCGTGTCGCCGTGTCCGGGAAAATGCTTGACCGTAGTCATCATCCCGTGGGCGCGGGCGGCGCGGATGTAAGCCACTACCAGATCTCCAACCCGTTGCGGGTCTTCGCCAAACGAGCGGGTGTTGATGATGGGGTTCGCCGGATTGGAATTGACATCGGCATCGGGAAAGAAATTCCAATGCACGCCAATGGCGCGCGCCTCCTCGGCCGTGATGCGGCCGAATGCTTCCGCATATTCGAGTTTGCCGGCGGCGCCGAACGCCATGGCGTGGGGAAACTCCGTTCCCGCTTGCAAACGCATGGTCACACCGCGTTCAAAATCCGCCGCAATCAGCAAGGGCAACTTCGAGTCTTGTTGCAATCGGTTGAGCAGCACGGCGGCCTCATAGGGCTGGTTGCGGTAGAGAAACGGCGGGTCCCAACGCACCGTCATGGCAAAAGCGCCGATGTGATATTGCTCGATGCGGTCGCGCAGTTCGAGATATTGCGGGCTGTTGACGTTCAGGAACTCGGCGCGCACCCATATGATGAACAGCTGGCCAACTTTTTCTTCGAGCGAGAGCTTGCGCAAGGTTCTCTCCGCCCATTTTTGGCCATCCCGGTCAAGATGAATCGGTTGGGCAAACGAATATCGGTCCTTGGCAAACAACCCCGAGGTCAGCAACCCGAGCAGCACGATCAAGATCCGTGAGCGCCGCATCAAGATCGAAGATAGCACGGCAGGCGCGGGCCTTTAGCCCTCTCCGGGCAAGCCCCATTTCCCATTTTTCGGCGTCCATCGTCAGCTTCTTGCTCGCAACTACCACCCCGGGCAAGTGCTTGGCAGGAGAATGGTTAAGCCCATGCACGTTAGTTACTTGCGAGATGCTACCTGATCCCTCATGCTCTAGGGGGTGAACGAGATCGAGCAACTTTTGCGGCAGGCGCAGTGCCCCGAGTCGCTTTGTGAAGCGATTGCGAAGATCTTTCAGGTCAAGCAAACCGAAGTCGCCCTGCTTGAGCTTCGCGGACAACTTCTAAGCTTCGTTTTTCCTCCTGAACTGCGCGCCGCGGGCGCGATTCCGGTTTCCAGTTCAGCCGTGGCCGCGCGCACTGCCCAGAGTAATAAAGCCGAGCTTTTCAATCGCTTTGCCGAAGTAAACCATTTCAGCATCTTCGAGTTTGTCAAGGCGGGTGGCGACGGCGGATTGAACGGACAGACAATTCAGAAGCTGATGTCTGCTCCCATCGCTACTCCCCAAGGGCAGATTCTCGGTGTCATCCAAATCTCCCGCAAGGCTTCCCGTCCAGCCATCGCAGGCCCTGACTTCACTCCCGCCGACCTTGAGAAACTGGCAACGATCGCTCGCTTCGTGGCCAAGTTCATGTCAG
>DATJVZ010000317.1:0-30027 GCA_035501575.1 Terriglobales bacterium
GCTGAGAAAGTGGGGAATACTGTCTGTGTTGCCTGCTCGATCTACGTTCGAGGGCAGGTTGCAGGAGATGCCGTGTCCGTGGCTGGTAGGATCGTCCTCGAGCAGGGTGCTCAGGTTGCCGGAGACGTCACCGACGTTCTAGGCGATGTCCGGCTCCAGAGTAACACTCAGGTCGCCGGGGACGTGGTGGTTGTTGCGGGTATGGTTCACCGCGATTCGCAGTCCCAGGTTGCGGGCGATGTGACGGCGCTCGGAGGCTCCGGGTGGATGTTGCTCGTCTTGCTGTTCCCCATCCTTTTCCTGGGTGGAGTCGTGGCCCTGATCATATGGCTCGTGCAGCGAAGCCGCAGGGCGGTGCCGGCAGTTGCGCATCCTGGAGGAACCAGCGGCCTCCCCTCTTGAAGCTTTGAACCCGGAGCACCCCAGCTCACCATCTGCGGGTTCCGAAATATTTGCGTACTCCGATCGCGTTGTACCTGCCCCAGGGCCCATTGTTGCCGAGATCTGCGGTTCCAAGATTACGATCTCGTGCGCCGAGGCGATCGAATAGGAAATGTTGGGTGACGCGAAATTCGAATCCCTTCCCTAGATAGACGCCCAGGCCCCAGGAGTGCGAAATCCCAATCGCGTCGAACGACCACGTGTAAAGTGTCTGAGGAATGTTCTTGCCAAATAGAAAATAGGGTTCGCCGAAGAGCATAAAGCGGCGCAGCTGTCCTTGGCCAAAGGGACGTACCTCCAAGAGCCCGGAGAGCATGTAGCGTGCAAACATGCTGCAGGGAGCATTGACCCCGCCATAATCGCCGGCATTCGAGGCACACAAGTTGGGATCGATTTCGTTGTGAGGCGGAGCCAGATCGAACTCTACGTGACCGTAGAAGGTATCACGGGGAAAGAAGAATCGATCGCTGCCTTGGGTCACGGACGGATTTTGTGCCGCTAAAGATTCACATAGGATGAGACAGATACCTGCCCACACGAGCAGCCGCTTCATTCGGGCCTCCCCCGGATTGGGTCCTGATCTTCGAACTCGGGCAAGGCATTGTACTCGAAGAGCTGGGCGCTCCGATGCGCTGGCTGGTGTCCGGGCAGGTTCAGTTTTCTATCGGCAACTGGATCAAGGCTTCGCAGCCCTTTCCTTGAGCGCGATTTTGCAGCGAGAGGGTGCCTCCGTGAGCCTCGGCAATTTGTCGGCTCAACACCAAACCGATCCCCGAACCGCCCGGCTTGGTGGTGAAGAAAGGAACAAACAGGTTAGAGGAATTCGCAATGCCCGGACCTTCATCTCGGACGAACAAGTTCACGGAGTTCCCCAGCTTCGACCAGCCCACTCTGACCGCGCCGCCGTTATCGACCGAAACATCCACGGCATTGCGAATGAGGTTGATCAGCATTTGCTGCAATTGATCGGGATCGACAGGCAGGGTGATGTCGGGTCCGGGTTCGATCTCGACGATCATTCGCGTCTCCAAGACCGCCGTGGTTCGAACCAGCGTGCCGAGATCGACGGGGCGAAGCTGGGGTTTGGGCAACCGGGTGAGGCGGGAATAATCGCGCATGAAGCGATTTAAGGCATCGGAGCGGTCGGCAATGACTCGCAGGCCGCGGCGTAAGTCGTCTTCGTAGTCGACGGGTCGAGGTTCGCGTTTTGTCATGTCCTCTAGGCTGGCCGCAATCGAACATATGGGAGCCAGTGAATTATTCAATTCGTGCCCGAGAACACGCACCAGTCTTTGCCAAGCTTGCCGCTCCTCTTCCCGCAAGGCCCGGCTGAGGTCGGCCAACACCACCAAGTAATGGGGCTTCCCTCCTTGGCGAAACACGGTTCGACGAACACCCCAACGGCCAGACTGTCCGGGAAAGCCCCTTTTCAAGGTTCGCGCCGACTCACCCTCGAGACACTCCAACATTCCAAGTTCCTCGGCGGTTCTGCCGAGCAGCCGCTCGACGTTCTGGGCCATCAGGCGCTCCCCAGCGCGATTCACCAGTCGGAGCCGCTGTTGACCGTCGAAGGCAAACACCGCCACGTCAATTTCGGTCATGACCGCAGTCAGCAGCGCGCCAGCCTCCATGGCTCCCAGGCGCTGCTCGCGAAGCAACTCGGAAAGCGTATTCACTTCGAGCATCAACTCCCCGAGCGCATCTCCCGCTCTGGCGCCACGCACGCGGAAGGAGAAATCGCCCTCCCGCAGGGCGGATTGCATATTGGAGAGCGTCTGCAACGGGCGCACCACGGCACCCCGTACGCCGAAGGCAAAACCCAACCAAACCAGGAGCAGGAGAAGCGTCAGGCTCCAGCGAGTATCGGGAGCATGGTCGCCAGTCCAAAGCAGGATCAGCGTCAAAAACACTCCGCCGGCTCCGGAGGCAAGGGTGAGGAGCAGAATTCGGCCTTCATGGCTCAGGCCACGCTTTGCCCTGGGGCGGGCATGGGTGGGAGACTGGGGTCCCGTCGGAGTCGCGGGCGCGACCTGAGCACGAGAATCGCTAACTGCTTCCGATTCCATATTTCTGCAGCCGACGGTATAGCGCACTACGGCTCAATCCCAGAGCCTCAGCCGCTTGACTGATATTGCCACCATACCGGTCGACTGCTTTGCGGATCAAGAGAGACTCAACCTCCTCGAGGCTCAGCTCCTCGAGCCGCTGGGTGCTCTCCCGCGGGATCTTTAACCCCAAGTCGCTAACCCTGACCGTATCTCCGCCCGACAGTAGCACCGCACGTTCGACGGCATGATCCAGCTCGCGAACGTTGCCCGGCCACGGATAGTCCAACAGGGATTGCAGCGCAGCCGGGTCGAAGGTCTTGGCGGTCTTGCGGTAACGCTGTGCATAACGATCGAGGAAATATATTGCTAACAGTGAGATATCTGCTCTACGTTCACGTAGTGGTGGAATCTTGATTTCAATCGTATTCAGGCGGAACAGGAGGTCCTGGCGGAAACGTCCGGCGACTACTTCCTGCTCGAGATCGGCGTTAGTCGCGGAAATGATGCGCACATCCACGCGGCGGGTCTGCGAGGAACCGACGCGCTCCATTTCTCCGCTTTCGAGCACGCGCAGCAGTTTTGCCTGTTGGGAGAGAGGAATGTTGGCGATCTCGTCGAGAAACAATGTGCCGCCATGGGCCAGTTCAAAGCGGCCAATGCGGTCGGCCTTGGCATCGGTAAACGCTCCCTTGACATGGCCAAACAGCTCGCTTTCAAAGATCCCCTCCGGAAGACCCCCGGTATTGACGGCCACTAGCGGCCGAGAGGATCGCGTCGAAAGGGCATGCAGGGTGCGGGCCACGACCTCCTTGCCGCTGCCATGCTCGCCGGTAACCAGGACATTGGCGTCCGAGGGGCCGACGCTGGTGATCAGTCGCAGCACCGGCTGCATGCTTTCCGAATTGGCGATGAACTGGGGAAGCCCCTCGGCGCGTAGCAGGCGGTTTTCCGCCTCTAGGCGCTGGCTTCGCCGCAAGGCGCTGCCCAACTCGATTTGGGTGCGCAACAAGGCCAGCAGACGGGCGTTCTCCCACGGCTTCTGGATAAAGTCGCGGGCGCCGCGCCGCATGGCCTCGACCGCCAGCTCCACGCTTCCCCACGCCGTCATCACGATCACGGGTAGGGTGCTGTCCATGGCCTGAATCCGAGAAAGCAGGTCGAGACCTTCTTCGCCAGACGTCGTGTCGCGGGCATAGTTGAGGTCGATGAGGACGGCATCGAACTCATGGGAAGCGAGGGCGTCGAGAACCCCGGCCGGCGAAGTTGCGGCCTCGATCGAAAACCCCTCCGGCTTGAGCAGCAGGCGCAGGGCTTCGAGCACATCGCGCTGATCGTCGGCGATTAGCAGCCGATTGCCGTGATTGGAGCCTGACATCATAGGCGATGAGTGAGCAGAAATTCTATCCTTTTCCAAATCGAAAGTCGCGGACAGGTTAATGTTTCTCCTTGCTCGGCAGCTCGGCCGGTTGATCGGGTGCGGGCTCAACTCCGGAGAAATGGAGCGCCTCATGCACCACTCCCTTCTCCGCCTCTTCAATTTCGATGCCCGCATGGCTCAGGGTCAGGCCGGTGGCCCGGTCCAGTTCCACCCGCGATTTCTCGTAAGCCGACATGGCAGAGACGAAATTCGATTCGGCTTGTGCCAGGTCGCGCTGGGCCTGAAGCACCAGGTTGCTGGTCGAGGCTCCTAGGGCCTTCTTCTTCTCTTCGATATCAAAAGACTGTTGCGCCAGGTCGCGGCCTTTGCGGGCCGTTTCCACTCGCGAACGGTTCTGCAGCAGCGCGTACTGCGCATTTCGCACTTCGATGCCGATTTGATTCTGCAGTTGCAGTAAGTGCAGCTGCGCCTGCCGGAACTCGAGTTGCGAGCGGATCTGATCGGCCTGCGCCCCACGATTGCGCAAGGGTATGCTCAGGCTCAAGCCCACGGCGTAATCGGGGGAATTGGCCTTGAATAAATCGGAGAAAGCATTGGACCAGCCGCTCGGCTGCACGGGCGGCACAATAGGGGGGTTGCCGGGGGTGCTGGCATAGGCAGGACTCTCCAGGCCTCCCAAGCCATACGTGCCGTACCAGGCAACCAAATCCACCGTAGGTTTCATGGCGTTATTGGTTGCCTTCAGGGTGATCTCGCGGTTGGTCAAATCCATGCGCGCTTCGGCCAGCTCGGGCCGATGCTGGTCGGCGTCAGTGATCAGGTCCTGCACCGGCTGCACCGGCTCCTTTTCCTGAATGCTCATGGTGTCGGTAGGAATCACCGTAGCCGAGGCCAAGATGGGATTGCTCAAATCGCGGGTCACGGCATTTTTGATCAGCAGCTCCTGCAGCTGAAGTTCATTTTGGGAGAGTAGAAGATCCTGGTTGGCGTTCGCTTCCTGGGCCTCCGCCTTCATCACTTCCATGGGTGCAATGGCGCCGATGCGTACCTGTTCGCGGTCATCGGAAAGGGTCTTTTCCGCTAGTTCGAGCGAGCGCTCTTTCACCTTGACGTCCTCGTAGGCGTTGACTAGGTCCCAGTAGATGTTCTGGATCTGCGAAACCGTGGCGATCACTTGCCCCCGGAAGGCGACGTCAGAAATTTCCCGGTTGGTGCGCGCGATGCGGATGAATCGCATATTCGGGCCGAAGCCGAAGCCCGCCAGCAAATGCTGCCGCAGCGAAAGACGGAAGCCGGTGTCGAGTTGGGGCGAGAGAATGCTATACAGGCTGTTGCTCGAGATGCGGTCGTTTTGGAAGGTCACGCTCATGAGCGTGCCGGTCGAGAAGCCTTGGGTGTAATTGAAGTTGGCGATGGTGGTGTTTTGCTGTAGGAACGGCACTCCGTAAAGCACCCGACTCGATTCCGGGAAGGTGGCGTGATCGATACTCGTGGTGGAACTGACGACGGGATCGAAGTTATCAATGGGCGTGCCGGTACCGAGAGTGGATTGCACCAAGCCGGCCGCGCCCGTGCCCGCACCACCGGCCCCACCGGTGGTGCCGCCCGCTCCCGCCCCGGGGGCGCCGGTGCCAAATCCACCGATGCCTCCTCCGGGAGTTCCCTGCACCAATCCCGTAGCCACACCACGAACCGCCTCACCTGATTTGGCTCGCAAGATGTCGGTATCGGCAATCGAGAGGTTAAAGCGCGCGATCGCCAGATCGAGATTGTTTTCGAGCGCCAGCGCCACCGCGTCCCCCAAGGAGAGCCGCAGCTTGCCATCCTTCAACAAGGTCTCGATGCGCGGGGTGTTGCCGAAACTAGGCGCCGGAACCTCGCGCGCAATGTAGGGCGCGAAGGGATTGGGAAAGTGAGACTTGGGCTTCGCATAATCGAGAAAGTTCTGCGCCACGGCACAACTCGCCGCCCAACAGCTCATCGCAAGTAGAACTTTAATAACTCTCCCGAACGTAATGTTGTTAAGCGGCATATCTAATTTCATAATTCTCCTTACTTAGCACGAAAAAAGCTAGAGCCATGAGCTACTCATAGCGCAATGCCGCCGAGGGCTCGACTTTCGTAGCTCGTTGCGCGGGCACAGCGTTCGCCACCAGCGCAACCCCGCCGAGGAGCACAGCCACCAGTCCGAACACCCAAGGATCTCTAGCGCTGACTCCGAACAGCAGACCGGAAATCAACCTTGTGATTGCCATCGAAACCGTCAAGCCGAGCAGCACGCCGATGGCAGCCGAACGCATTCCCTGCCCCACGATCAGTCGCAGCACATCGGCCTTTCCCGCCCCCAACGCCATGCGAATTCCAAGTTCCTGCGTGCGTTGCGAAACCGAGTACGACGTCACTCCGTAGAGGCCAACCGCGGCCAGCAACATTGCCAATGCTGCAAACAGGGAAAGCACGAGCATGGTAAATTTTCGGCGCAGGACTCCGTTGGCAATGACATCCTGCATGCTGCCAACGTTGGCCAACGGAATATCCCGATTAACGCTCCATACGGCGTTTTGGCTGGGCGAGAGGAGGGTCAGTGGATCCGTGACCTTACTGCGCACCACCATATACGCCGCCGGCCAGTGCGCCTGCCCGAAGGCGAGATAAATCTCTGGACGCGGAGCCGTCTCGAGCGCAACATGGCGCACGTTCCCCACCACGCCCACAATCTGAATCTTGTCGTGCATGGGACCGAAATTTACGATGGATTTGCCGATTGGGTCCTGCCCAGGAAAAACCGTCTGGGCAAGAGCAAGATTGATTACCGCGACCTCGACCGAACTCTGCGCATCCTGTGCCGTGAGAGAACGTCCCTTCAGCAATGGAATGCTCATCGTCCGGAAGTAGTTGGGTGTGCTCACTCGAATGTCAGCGTCATACTCTTTACTGTCCCCAGGGAGATTAAAGCTGCGACTGCTGTTTCCACCCGCCAGCGGGAGCCGACTCACGGCACCGGCCGAGTCGACACCGGCCATGGCCTCCAGGCGGCTCACCACTTCGCGGTAGAACTGATCTTGCCGTGCGGGTGGGCTCGAGGGGGGAAGACCGACGCTGAAGACGAGCAGATGGTCAGGATCGAAGCCGGGATCGACGCGCAATAGACGAACAAAACTTTTCACCAGCAGCCCGGAGCCAATGAGAAGCACCAGCGACAGCCCGATTTCCCCCACTACCAGGGCCGAACGAGTCCGGCCGTGGGCGCCGGTGCTCCCGCGCTCGCCCTGCTTCAAAGCGCCAGACAAACTGACAGGGGAGGAGTGGAGGGCCGGTGCCAGGCCAAACAGAAGTCCGCTGAGCAAGGAAACCACCAGGCTGAAACCGAGAACATCCCAGTTGATCCCGATATGGGTGAATTCGCGTAGATCAGGAGGACTCATGGCCAAGAGCGTGGGCACCGCCCAGACCGCCAGCAGCACGCCGACTACTCCACCCGTCACCGCCAGTAGCATGCTCTCGGTAAGCAGCTGTCGGACCAACCGCAGACGGTTTGCGCCCAGCGCCGAACGAATGCAGACCTCTCGCAATCGTGTGGTTGCGCGCGCCAGCAGAAGGTGAGCCACATTCGCACACCCAATAAGCAGCACGAAGCCGACCGCCGTCAGCAGGACCAACAGAACCGGGCGAATATCCCCGACAACGCTGTTCTTTAAGCTCACAATGCTGATGCCGAGATCCCTGTCCGCTTGCGGATACTGCTTCTCCTGCTGGCGGGCGAGCGTGTCCATCTCGGCTCTGGCGGTTTCGATGGTTACTCCCGGCTTCAAGCGAGCCCACACGTCCATGTATTCGGCGTCCCGGAGCTGTCGAGGATCCTGATTCGGGTTCAGCGGATGTGCCGGAACACCCCAACGCGATGGCAGCCAGAGTTCGCTGTAGCCGTCTGGGTTAAAGTCCGGTGGCATAACGCCGATCACCGTATAGGCTTCCCCATCCAGGGCGAGGTTGCGGCCGAGCAACGTGCGATCGGAGCCAAATCGTCGCTTCCAGAGCCCATAACTCAAGACGACGACATGATCGCTGCCCGGCTTCTCGTCTTCCGGAAGCAGGGGACGCCCCAGCACGGGATTGATAGCAAAGAGCGGAAAGAAACTAGAGGTCGCGACGGTGGTACGGATTCGCTCCGGACGATCTCCCTCGGTGAGGTTGGACTGCCAGCCTCGCGAGGCCGCCATTTGCGAAAAAACATGGTTCTCCGCAACCCAATCCAGGTAGTTGGCGGGCGACGATGCATCTCCATCGCCCCCGGTGCTGCGCGCGGTCTGACCGAGGACCACGATTCCATCCGAATCCGGATAGGGCAAAGGATGAAGTAGAACTCGGTCCACGACGCTGAAGATCGCGGCTGTGCTGCCAATGCCGAGAGCCAGGACAACGACCGCAACCGCACTGAATCCCGGACTTTTGCGCAACATGCGCATGGCAAAGCGAATGTCCTGCAGCAAGCTTTCCATCAAATTCACCTCACTCGTAACGCAGAGCTACCATGGGATCAATGCGGGAAGCTCTTTGTGCCGGCAGGAAACTTGCGAGCAAAGCGAAGGCAATCAATAAGGCACCGGCTCCCGCGAAAGTAAGCAAGTCCCCCGGCTGCATGCCGAAGACCAGGGAACGGGCAGATTGCCCAGCCACCAGGGCGACACCCGCTCCGATGGCAAGACCAACGATCAGTAGCACCGATGTTTGCAGCAAGATTTCCCGTATGAGGCTTCCCCGGCTGGCACCCAAGGCCATACGAATGCCGATCTCCTTGCGGCGCAAGAGCACGATGTAGGAAATCACGCCGTAGAGCCCGACCGCGGTCAAAAGCACCGCCAACACCCCGAAGCTTCCCGAAAGCAACGCCATCAGTCGTTCCTGGATCAGCCCATCACGAACCAGCGTCTGAAAGTCAAAGCACTGCACCAAAGTCTCAGGATGCTTCTCGGCGACGGCCTGCCGTATGGCCGCATCCAGGGTTGCCGCGGGTAGATCCGAACGGATCATCACCCGTGCCCAAGGTTGCGGTGCCGGCAGCTGCGAGATCGGGGCAAAGGTCATCGGCGGAGTCTCGCTGCGCAAGTCGTTGTATCGCGTATCGGGGATGATGCCGACGATTTCGTAAACGGTTGCGGGATAATCCGGCTCCGGACTGGTTCGCAAGATTTGTCCAATCGGGTTCACGCCGTTTAAGAAGTGGCGCACAAAAGTCTCGTTGACCACGGCGACTCGCGAGGACGAAGCTGTATCCTGCGGGAGTAAGCTGCGGCCGCGAAGGATCGGAATGTCCATGGTCTTGAAAAACTCGGGACTCACCCAGGTAAATTTCGAATACCCTTCCGATGCCCCGACATGCACCGCATGCTCCCAACTGCCCCCCAACAGCGGGGCATGGGTGGTCGTGGCTGCGTTCATGACTCCCGGCAACGAGCGCAATTCCTCGAGTAATTCCTGCTCGAAGGCGAGCCAGCGCTCGCGGGGCAAATGAGACTGCCAGAACCCCAGAAACGCCACCCGCATGCCGCTCTCCCGCATTCCCGGGTTGAAGGTGATCAGATTTCGGAAACTCCGCACAAACAGGAGTGCTCCTACCAGGAGTACGAGGGAAATGGACATTTGCGTCACAACTAGCGCTTGCTGAAATCGGAACCGCGCACGCCCGGCCGTCTCCCGCCCGCCGGGCTTCATGGCGGAGAGCGGGTCACGACGAGTCGCTTCGAAGGCAGGCAAGCCTCCGAAGATAACGCCGGTAAAGGCCGCGACCGAGATCGCGTACATCAACAGGCGCCAGTCTGTGACCAACGGCAGATTGATGGGGGCACTTTCGGTAGAGATCGACCACACCAACACTCGGCTGAGAGAGGGTGCCAGAACCAGACCCAGAACCGCCCCCGCTACGGTGACCAGCGCGCTCTCAACGAGAAGTTGCCGCAACAGACGGTTGCGCGATGCCCCAAGTGCCAGGCGCAAGGCAAGCTCAGCCCGGCGCGCGCTGGCCCGCACGAGCATCAGGTTGGCCAAATTCGCGCACGCGATGAGTAGCACCAGACTGGTAATCGCGAGCAGAAGCACGAGTGAACGGTCATACTCGCGCAGGGAACTGACTCCCGTCGAGGCAGGATAGGCTGCCAAGCGAAAGTGTTGGTAGCTGTCTATTGCATTGGAGTCGCGTTCCGGTGGAACCGTCGCCTCGAACACCCCCGGGCTTAGCGCGTCCATCGCGGCCGAGGCACGCGCGGTTGTCCAACCTGGCTTGAGACGTCCCATGACCGACAGGTCGAAAAGGTCGCGTCTGAAGCCCTCCTGGGGTTGACAAAACGGAAATGCGAGATCGAACCTATCACCCACCACCATGCCGAAGAATCCCGGCGGCGTGACACCCACGATTTCGACCAGATCGTTATTGGCTATGAGCTTGATCCCGGCAGACAGATCACGCCCTCCCAGTTCACGCTGCCAGTACGCGTAACTGGCCACCGCGTGCGACACCGGACATTCCGCCTCGTCCTCGGGCATCAGCAACCTACCTCGCCATGGCCGGATTCCGAGAACGCGAAAGAAATCGCCGCTTACCCAAAGCCCGTTGAAGGGCCGCATGGCGCTTCCCTGCCCCACATATCTCTGGTCTGCGCTCCAGGCAAACATTGCGGAAAAGGCCGGTTGTCTCTCCCGGATTTCTCGCCACAGCGGCTGGGTCAATTCTCCATACTTTTGATTGAGACCCATGCCGCCGTTGCCACCCACAATCTTGACTTCGGCGAGTTCCTGCGGTTTCTCGACTGGCAGGCTGCGCAATCGCACCGCCGCCAGCAACTGAAACACCGCCGTGTTGGCACCAATTCCCAACACGAGCGTGAGAACCGCCGTGGCGGCAAAGCCAGGACTCTTCCGCAGCTGGCGCCAAGCGTAGCGAAGATCGCCGCTCCATCCAGTCATCGTTTGCGTTCCACTCCTCGATGAAAACCGTCCCGGATTGGTTCTCCCTCCGCTCTGATCCGCCGGGCAAGCCCAGGATTCTTGCTCTCTTCGCCCCGTGCGTAGTCGATGTCTTGAGCCAGTTCGGTCATCGTCGCCTTCATTCGTAACGCAGGGCCACCATCGGATCGACTGTGGCCGCACGGCGGGCCGGCCAATAGGCGGCCAAGAGCGCAACCCCAAACAGCAAGAACGACACCAGACAGATGGTTGCCGGGTCGAAGCTGTTCACCTGGTACAGGCTCGATTCGAGGGCGCGAGCAGCTAGTCGCGAGATTATCAGTCCCAGTACACAACCAGTGAGGCTTAGCCCGGCTGCCCGACGCAATACCTGCCAGTAGATCTTCCCGCGGTCCGCCCCTAACGCCATGCGGATGCCGAATTCGCGCGTGCGCTCGGCCACGACGGAGGAGACCACCCCGAATAGCCCGATTGCCGCCAGCAGAAGTGCCGCTACCGCGAAGCTGCCGAGCAGGAATACCGTAAAGCGCCTCTGCGCTACCGATTCCGCTACCACAGCGGCGAGTGTCGTTGATTCGTAGACAGGCAGGTCCTTGTCCACGGACCAGACCTGGCGTTGAACGGCATCGAACAGACCGTCAGTCGCCGCCGCGGTGCGCACGATGAAGGCAGTATGGCCGCCCACCGCGCTTTCCACCTGAAACATCGAGTAGTAGATCATCGCAGGCGGATCGGCATCGAGCGCGGAGATGTGAACGTCGGCAGCCACGCCGATGACCGTGAACGGAGCGCGATCTCCCCAGTGGAATCGCCGTCCCATTGGATCCTGGCCGGGAAAGTATTGCTTCGCCAGGTTCTCGCTGATCACCGCCACATTCACGGAATCCCGTGTATCCTGCTCGGTGAAGTCCCTTCCCTCGAAAAGAGCGATTCCCATGGCGTGGAAGTAGCCAGGTGTGACCAGAGAATTCTCCGCCAAATGGAAATCATCGGGCGGGGCATTTTCCAGCCGGAAGCCGATCTGCCGGGAATCGCTGAGCGGCAGGTGGCTGGCTTCGGCGACCGCCGTGACACCCGGCAAATGCCCGAGAGCATCGAGCAATTGTCTCTGTACCGCGATCCGCCGGGCCGGATCGGGATAGCGGGCCTGGTCGAAGATGGTGCGGACAACCAACGCACGTTCCGGATCGAATCCGAAAGGAGAGTGGAGCAAACGCACCAAGCTCTTCAGCATGAGGCCGCCGCTCAGAAGAAGCACCAAAGCAGTCGCGATCTCCAAGATAGCCACGGAATGCTGCAGGTTTCGCATGCTGCGGGCCGGAGCCGCCGGCATGAACTCCCTCAGGGCCGTGAGCGGAGCGGCTCGCGACAGCCGCCAGGCTGGGATGATGCCGAAGACCAGGGCAGACAGCAGCGAGAGTGCGAGAGTGAAGGT
The DNA here is from genome assembly GCA_035501575.1 of Terriglobales bacterium. Taxonomy (GTDB): domain Bacteria; phylum Acidobacteriota; class Terriglobia; order Terriglobales; family Acidobacteriaceae; genus JAFAGX01. The sequence continues at coordinate 12,263 of DATJVZ010000317.1, forward strand.
GAGAGCAATGGGGTGCAAGGTGGCTTCGTGCAACCGCGGCACATTCGCGGGGCCGAATCGGACTACGCCCTGGATGAGGGACTCGGCCACAAAAATCCCGGCGACGGCTCCGCCCAGTGAAAGCAGGACGCTCTCAAGCAGGCATTGCTCGAGAATTCGCCGGCTTTGGGCACCGACGGCGCTGCGGATGGCCATCTCGTGATGCCGGTGCGTGGCCCGGGCGAGCAGCATGTTCGCGACGTTCGCACAGGCAATCAACAACACGGAGGCGACCGCCAGTGTTAACAGGAACAGCAGTGGTCTTGCCCTCTCGGTCAGGTGCGGCGCGAATGCATAGGCACGAGGAACTACGCGGAGGGTGCCGGAATATCCATAACGTTGCATGAACTCATTGGCAATGTTCTGAACATCGTTCTGCGCCTGCTCTAACGTTACTCCCGGCTTCAAACGTGCGACAGCGCCTACCCCAAACTCAGTGATGCGGTTGTCGGGAAGAAGGCGGTCCGGGTCGAAAGCTTCCGGCACCCACAGATCAGCGCGCTCGGCGAGCGGCGCGCCATCAAAGGGAAAGCGAAACGAGTCTGGCATGACTCCCACAACCGTGTAGGGCTCCTCATCGAGTCTCACGGTCTTGCCCAGGATCTTGGGATCACGTCCGTAGGCGTGCTCCCAGAGTGCATGGGACAACACTGCGACCTTGCCCGCGCCATGGCGGTCCTCGTCTTCGGTGAAGGCTCGTCCGAGTTCCGGCGATGTTCCCAGCAACGGGAAGGCGGAAGCCGAGATTCTGGCGGCGTTGACGCGCATGGGCTGATTTGTTCCCGTTAGATTGAACCCCTCGGGCTGGTAGGCTGCCATCTCCGAAAAGGACCGATTCTGGCTGCGATAATCTTGGTATTCGCCGGCCGAGACACCGACTTCTTCCATGCCCATCTTGGGCAGACTTTCGCTGACCAGGACCAGGTGATCAGGCTGTCGATACGGCAGCGGCCGCAACAGCACGGTATCGACCAAGCTGAAGATGGCCGTATTGGCGCCTATGCCGAGCGCCAGCGTCACAACCGCCACGGCGGTGAATCCCGGGTGCTTGCGCAGCATGCGGAATCCGTAGCGCAGGTCTTCGAGCAAGGCTCCCCTCTCTCATCTCGCAACTGCCGCAGGATTGGTGTTCTGCGGATTAGCCGGATCGGTGGTGATCCAGCCGTCAAACAATTGAATCGTGCGGTGCCCGTACGAGGCGTTCACTTCCGAGTGCGTAACCTGAATAATGGTCGTCCCCTGATCATTCAGCTTCTTGAACAGTTCCATGATCTCTTTGGCCTGGCTGGAGTGCAGATTTCCCGTGGGCTCGTCGGCCAGAATCAACTTGGGATTCCCAACCACAGCGCGCGCGATTCCCACCAGCTGTTGCTGGCCTCCCGAGAGCTGGCTCGGGAACAGGTCCTTCTTGCCGACGATCTGAAACCGATCGAGAATTTCCGCCACCATGCTGGCGCGTTGCGAGCGGGAAATATTTCGGTAAGAAAGCGGGACATCGAGGTTCTCGTAGACCGTCAGGTTGTCGAGCAGATGGTAGCTCTGAAAGACAAAACCAATGTATTTTCGATTGAGATCGGCGCGCTTCTTGCGCTCGAGCTTGTGGACAGCCTGATCAAGAAGGTAATACTCTCCCGCCCAGCTATCATCGAGCATGCCGATGATGCTGAGTAGGGTCGACTTCCCTGACCCGGATGGCCCCATCACGGTGACAAACTCGCCCTCCCGAATATCCATTTGGATGCGGCGTAAGACATAGGTCACACCCGCTCCGGTTTTATACGTGCGCTCTACATTGCGTAGTTGAATCATTGGTCACTCCGTCGAAACTCTTGCCACCCAACCGATTTCCCTGGTTCCGGCAAGAAAATCGCTGCCATTCTGCTGGCGACGCGGTGCATTTCCTAGCGCGCGTCTTGCGACAGGATTTCAGTCTCACTCGTACCTCAACGCATCCATGGGATCCACTTTGGTGGCTCGTCGCGCGGGAACGTAGCAAGCACACAGGGCGACGAACGTGAGGGCTGCGGCTACTGACAGATACGTCAAGGGGTCGGTGGCGCTTACCGTCAGAAAGCTCTCAAGAACACGGGCACTCGCGAACGCGGCCCCCATGCCTAATATCAGACCGATGCACACGATCAGTAATCCCTGTCGGAAGACCATCTTCAAAATATCGAATGGTTGAGCCCCTATTGCCATGCGCACGCCAATTTCGTGCGTTCTCTGGCTGGCAGAATAGGAGATGACACCATAAACACCCACGACCGCCAGAATCAGGCCCAAGAGCCCGAGCGATGCCGCCAGGCCTGCACCGATTTGAAATAGCAACAATCCATTTACGGTATCGAGGGCCTGTGTCATTGTCTGGACATCGAAAACCGGCATGGACGGAGCTAAGGACTCGATCAGGCTCTCGACTTGCGGAACCAGTGCTTCGGGCGCGATCGAACCGCGAATTTGAAGGGTGGCTAACGAGTTCGACTGATAGTGTTGCGCAAGCGGAACCAAGAAATAAGGAGCGATGTTTCCGGCGATGTTCTGGAAGTGTGAGTCCTGGATTATGCCGATGACTTCGACGACATGCTGCGGATCGCTGCCTAGCTTGAAGTGTCGGCCGATGGGGTCCTGATTCGGCCAGAATCGGTTGGCCATCGCCTGATTCACCACGGCAACGAAGGGGGCTGTCTCGTTATCGCTCTCTTTGATCGTGCGGCCCCGGACTAACGGAATCTTCATGGTGGGCAGATAGTCGGAGGAGACGGCGTTGTAATTGATGATAGGTTTCGGCTCCCCGGGCGGCGGCTGATAACCATCGATTTCGGGAGTGTCGTTAGCGCCGATATATCCCATGGGGACGGTAGACGCCGTAGTGGCAGACTTGACCCCAGGTAGGGAGCGCACTCGGGTTAACAGATTCTGATAGAAGGCACGACCTTGTTCCTCGCTATAGCCAATTTCCATAGGATCCATGCTGAAATTGATGATCCCCGACGGCTCGAAGCCGAGATTGCTCCGCTGCGCTTTCCCCAGGCTGCGCATGAACAGCATGGCGATAATGAGGAGCATCAGCGAGCCACCCACCTGGATTATGACCAGTCCATCGCGCAACCGGTGCCGGCCGGACACAAGTCCTCGTCCCGCCTCGTGCAAAACCACCCCCAAATTCTGGCGCGAGGCGCGAATGGCTGGAACAAAGCCCACGATGACGCCCGTGGCCAAGGCAATGGCGAAAGCGAAGGCAAACAGGCGCCAATCGAAGCTGAAATTGAGTCGCACCGGAACGTCGATGTGAAGACGGATGGAACTCAGAAACGAGCTTCCCCACAATCCGATCAGCATTCCCACGCCGCCGCCGGCCAAGGCCAACACGACGCTTTCCGTCACCAATTGCCGGATCAGGCGGACACGGGCCGCCCCTAACGCGGCGCGAACCGCCATTTCGCGCGCACGAACCGTGGCCCGCACCAGGAGAATGTTGGCCACGTTCCCACAAGCCAACAGAAGCACCATGGCCGCCAGTCCCAGGAACAGTCCTGACACCAGCAGCATGGTGTTCGAGGGATCGGGACTCGGCCGGGAACGTAGCTCAGGAAAAATGCGTAGGCTGCGGTCCTTGTCTACGTCGGGGTATTGTCGGGCAAGACGTTGCGCGACTACGTCCAGCGAGGCTTGCGCCTGCTTTAGAGTCATGCCCGGGCGCAGGCGTCCATATAGGAAAACATTTCGGATTTCGCGATTGGTCATGAAATCGCGGGGATTGCCCTCGATGACTGCCATGCCAAGCGGCAAGTAGGCCTGAAAGCTCACGATGGAGTTAATCCCGTCGAATCCCTGGGGGGCGACCCCCACGATGGTGACCGGGCAACCGTTGAGGGAGACCTTTTTACCTACAATCTCTGGATCGCCGCCAAAACGTGTTTGCCAGTAGGAATAGGTGAGAACCATGACCGGATCGGCCCCAATCACTTCGCCTTCCGAGGGCAAAATGAACCGGCCCAAGGCCGGTTTGAGGCCCAGCGTGGAAAAGAAATTTCCGCTGACGTAGTTGGTCAGAATCCGATCTGTTCTTCCGTAGGCGTTGAGGCCATCCATGCCAAACTGATAGGCCAGCAGGTTCGAGAAAACATCTGCAGTTTGGTTGCGCACATCGCGGTACTCGGCTATTGAGAAGGCGCTGTTGTTGCCACCATCTTTTTCGACTTGGGACAGAGCCGTGATCTGGCCAGGATCGGGGACCGGCAACGGCCGCAGCAGGAATGAGTTCACCATGCTGAAGATGGTGGTGTTGGCCCCAATCCCCAAGGCAAGCGTGAACACCGCAATCGCAGTGAATCCCGGCGATTTTCGCAACATCCGTAAGCCGTACCGAATATCCTGCAGCAACGTTTCCATTTCAGTTGTACCTCGGCAGCACTATCGGATTGATCCTGTTGGTCGTCGGGTCGGAAGCCAGGCGGCCAACCGGGCCACGATGGCGATCAGAAGAGTGGTCACTCCCACCGTCAGTGGATCGTGATGGGAGACTCCTAACAGCGAGTGTCCTCGAGCCGGCTGTCCATCAGCCTACCTCGATGCTCTCTTCCACCACCCGACCGTCAAACAGGTGAATCTGTCGCTCGGCATGCTTGGCAAACCGGGGGTCGTGCGTGACCATACAAATGGTCGCGCCTTCCTGGTGCAGGTCACGCAACAGGTCCATCACCGCCTCGGCATTCCGCGAGTCGAGGTTTCCGGTAGGCTCGTCAGCCAGAAGGATGGAAGGGGAACCTGCCAAAGCGCGCGCCACGGCTACCCGTTGCTGTTGACCTCCAGACAACTGGGAGGGGTAATGCTTGGTGCGATGGCTCATGCCCACTCGTTCGAGTGCCGTCTGCACTCGTTGCTTGCGCTCGGAGGAAGGCATACCACGGTAGGTGAGCGGCAACTCCACATTCTCGTAAACGTTGAGATCGCCAATCAGGTTGAAACTCTGGAAGATGAATCCGATTTCACGATTGCGAATCCGGGAACGTTCGTTGATCTTGAGATTCGCCACCGCCTGACCATTCAGGATGTAACTACCGTCGGTCGGGGAGTCGAGCAGTCCAATCAGGGCTAGTAGCGTCGACTTACCAGAACCCGACGGCCCCGCAATGGAAACGTATTCCCCCTTGCGAATCTCCATGTGTATTCCGGAGAGCGCATGGGTCTCGACCTCGTCCGTGTAGAAAACCTTGGTGATGTTTTCCATGCGAATCAGGGTCCCGTTAGCGGCTGTAGGCATCGCGATTCCTCTCTTTTCTGGTTGAGATCCTCACCCCTGTGCCTTCTGTGTCCTCTAGTACCCCAAGAGCGTTCCCATTATTCCAATCGAATCCGGTCGAAGCTGTCCCAGCGCGACATGTCCGACAGAATCACTTGATCTCCGACTTTCAGCCCTTGCAGAATTTCGACGGTGTTGACCGAGCTCCGCCCGAGCTTCACTTGCGCCCGCACGGCGTTCGACCCCTCTGGCTCCAGCTTAAACATGCCTACGGTGCTCTGTTCCTGACCAAAAGCCGGCCGTCCGACATACAACACATCCTGCATCTTCTCCAAATCAATCGTGCCGTCCACGCTGAGGTCAGGACGCGCGCCTTGGGGCAGAGCGCTGTCCAGCGCTACATCAACCGTGACCGTCCCATTCTGTACAGACGGATCAATGCGAATTACGTGACCGGGAATAACGCCGTTGTGGGTGTCGACTGATGCCGGCTGTCCCAGCTGAATGTCCTTGGCTTGCGTTTCCGCGATTTTGAGCTCGGCCTTGAGGCGCTGGGGCTGAACGACCTTAGCAAGGGTTGTGCCCGGGGTGACCCATTGGCCTATTTTGAGGGGCAATTCTTGTAAAACGCCCGTAATCCCGGCGCGAACCCCCAGCTTGTCGAATTGGTCTTCCTTTAACTTGGCCATGGCGCGGAGTGACTCGATCTCTGCCCGCTTGGCTTGCAGCTGCGCCTGGAGCACTTCGTTGCTGTTGGTTAGTCTTTGCTTTTCAATCTCGTCGCGGGTGCCAAGTTCCGCCGCCTTCTCGCTTGAGACCTTCTGGCTGAGCTCGGATATTACCCCGAGTTTGGCGAGTTGGGTGTCGATGTCGGCTTGCCTCTTGGCCTGGCTATACTCCGAGTCGGCCTCGGCAGAAAGGCTCTTCTGCGCCAGGACCTGGCTGGCCAACTGGGTTTGGAGGTTTGTGTAATCCGCCTCGGCGGCCTTCAGCTTCCACTCCGCATCGACGGTTTCCTGCTGAAGCTGCGTGTTGCTCATTTGAAGCAATACGGTGTCAGGCTTCACGGAAGTTCCCGCTAGTTCGAAGATCTTCTCCACCCTTCCCTCCGTGATGGCCGGAATCCACTGGATCGACCCTTCGATCGGCACGAGCGTTCCTAGGCCGCGAACCTGGCGCAACACTGATCCACGCTTCACCGTATCGATCCATACCGTCGAACGCTCGACAGTGGGAGCTGCAGGTTTCAGCCGGGAAAGTCCCATGGTGACCAAGGCCAATAGAACGATTCCCGCGGCAATGTAGAGAATCTGTCTCCGGCGTTTTTGACGAGCGACGGATGCTGGGCGAGCTATGTCCATTACTATATGGTGGAGGGCACGCTCCCTACCACCGGGAGACAGCCGATAAGTACCTAGAGGACAATAAGTTACATTAAAATGCTAGGACTTCGAGTGGAGCGATTTCGTCCATTCCTGGGAACCAGGTGTTCGAATACGAACGCTGCTCCCACCTTTATAGTAGGGCTGCAAAGCGAGAGATTTCCGCCGGGGGTCCGGGTTCAACTTGACTCCTTCAACTTGACCCGTAAGAACAATGGGCTATATGTAAATTCATAGACCTACCTCGTTTTCCTCCAATTAGTTGAATTAGTGATTCCGTAAATCCAGAGAATTCAGCATTCGGCGTTTGGTCAAGCTATTGCACTTTGCTGGCAGTTGTAAAGGGAGCCCTTCAATGCCTCAGGAAATTTCCGTCTCCTACCAGGCAGTCAAGAGTAAGGTGTACAAGCTGATCGATGCTGCTGTGGAAGGCGAAAAGTCCGAACAGCAAATCAGGGAGTCCATGCAACGTTGGTGGAAACTGATTCACCCCGCTGATCGGGTGGTTGCACAGAAATATCTGCTCCGGGTTCTAGAAAGGTCCCATGCCAGCCTTAACTCCATGACCCACGCGTTCCTTGAATCGGGAGTGAGCGACAATGCTCTGGCTCCGCCGCCGGACAGAATTGCTAAGCCGCAGGCGGTTTCTCATCACAGCCGGAGTGTCGCAGCCTTCTGAGTTCTTTTTGGCAGCCTTCAGACAGGTATGACTTTGGGGCCAGCTTGGCCTCACGTGTAGAAGGTCGGACGGTCACGCCCCAGGGAACCACATCCAGCCCTCGAGACCGTCGTCTTAGTTACAGGTTTGGCTGCGGCGATTACTTCTTGTGGTTCACGGCAGCGTTCGCGGCGGCGGCAGCGGCCTTTATCTCTTGGTTGGCCTGGTCCAAATGCTGCCTTGCCTTCTCGGCGTGGCCTTGCATGTCGTCCTTGTTCTCTTGCTGCGCCTTTATAAGCGCCTGCGTGGCCTCGACAATATGACGCTGTGCCGCGGCTAGGTTGGGATGTTTCTGTGCGTCTATGTCTACTACCGGCGTTTGGGCTAGGGTTACGACAGACAATAGCACCCCGCTCAAAAGAGCAGAGAATATTGGGGTTTTTCTGATCATAGTTTCTCCTCAGCGCGACTGGACTTGGAATTTGCGGCTTATGACCTTAGACCATAAGCCAACAGCCCCTGGTCGTCAAGGCCAGATGGTTGCGCGGAATACGCAGAAGTCTAAGTTTCGGTCAGATATCGTAATATAGTGCGAATTCAAAGGGATGAGGTCGTAGCCGCACTGCCTCTACCTCCTTCGAACGCTTGTAATCGATGTAGGTACGCAGTAACTCTTCGGTGAACACGTCGCCCTCGAGCAAAAAGGAGTGGTCTTGCTCGAGAGCCGTCAGTGCATCCTCGAGCGAGCCTGGCATCGACGGCACTTTGGCGAGTTCCCCCGGCTCCAGATCATAAATGTCCCGATCGAGAGGCTGGCCGGGATCCAGTCGGTTCGCAATGCCATCCAGTCCTGCCATCAGCATTGCGGCAAAGGCCATGTAGGGATTGCAGCTCGGATCAGGTGGGCGAAACTCAACCCGCTTGGCTTTGGGAGAAGCCGAATACATAGGAATCCGGCATGCGGCTGAGCGGTTACGCCGGGAATAAGCCAGGTTGACGGGTGCCTCAAATCCGGGAACCAAACGTTTATAGGAATTGGTGGTTGGCGCGATGATCGCCGAAAGCGCAGGCCCATGCTTGATTAATCCGCCGATATACCACAGTGCCACCTGCGAAAGCCCTGCGTAGCCATCCCCGGCAAAGATCGGCGCGCCATCTTTCCACAGGGACTGATGAGTGTGCATGCCGCTGCCGTTATCCTGGAAGATCGGCTTCGGCATGAAGGTCACTGTCTTTCCGTACTGGTAGGCCACATTTTTGACCACATACTTATAGAGCATCATGTGGTCTGCCGAGCGGGTCAGGGAGTCGTATTTCAGATCGATTTCCGTTTGCCCGCCGGTCGCCACTTCATGATGATGGCATTCGACTTGCAGGCCACATCTCAGCATCGTCATGACCATTTCGCTGCGCAGGTTCTGATAATGATCGGTGGGCGGCACGGGAAAGTACCCTTCCTTGAAGCGCGGACGGTATCCCTGGTTATTCTCCTTGCGGCCGGAGTTCCAACGCCCCTCTTCAGCGTCAATGAAGTAGAATCCGTGCTGCTCACGCTGGTCGAAACGTACGTTGTCGAAAATAAAAAATTCCGCTTCCGCCCCGAAGTAGGCAGTATCGGCGAACCCCGTCGAACGCAAGTAGAGTTCGGTCTTCTTCGCGATGTATCGGGGATCCCGATCGTATCTCTGTTTGGTCAATGGATCGATGACATCGCACACCATAACCAGGGTGGGCACTTCGGTGAAAGGATCGAGCATGTGGGTTTGCGGATCCGGGATGAGCAGCATGTCACTCTCGTGGATGGACGCCCAGCCGCGAATCGATGAGCCATCCATGCCGAAACCCTCTTCGAACGAGGACTCGGATAACTGATCGATGGGAAAAGAAACATGATGCTGTAGTCCCGGTAAATCGGTGAAGCGTAGGTCGAGCATCTTGACATCGTTTTTCTTTACGAATTCGAGCACAGTGGTCGGATCAGCCATAGATCAGTCTTTTCCGCATTCGATTTCGACAACGCCGCAGCCCGGTCGAGCCACACCTGGGCTTCGGTCCGGAACTCGGCGTAGAGCAGCGCCTGCTAGAATCATTCGCGGGCGTTTTACAGCCCATTGAGTGTAGAAGCCGCCTCGGAAACGAAGGAAATTCATTGTTTTTATAAGCATAATAAGACAGGGTTATCGCCGGACAATTTGACAAAGCGGGGGTTGCCATCCAAGCTGGCGTCCAATCCCGAGGTTGTGACTGAACGGGGGTTGCCGGGTCAGGTATGGACTTTGACCAACTAGAGACCTTCCTCGAAGTGGCGCGGTTGAGTTCGTTCTCGCGGGCGGCAGAGAAGCGCTTCCGTACTCAGCCGGCTATCTCCTCTCAAATTCGCTCGCTTGAGGAAGAGGTGGGTGCCAAGCTGCTCGATCGCTCTGGCGGCAAAGTCTCGATTACGGCCTCGGGCAAGCTATTCCTCAAGTTTGCCGAGGAAACGCTCGAAGCGCGCAAGGCCATGCTCACCTCGGTTGCCGAAACCGAGCGAATACCCAAGGGTGAGATTGTCGTCGGAGCTAACGAAGGCACTTGTTTGCACATCCTTCCCGAGGTCTTCGCCGAATTCAAAAAGAAGTATCCCGATGTCAGCGTTGGCATTAAACGCGCTGATTACGCCAAGATCCTGGAGTCGGTGATTGACAACTCGGTCGATTTCGGAGTGGTTTCGCTTCCCGTGAACGACAACCGCCTGACGGTAGTGCTCATTCATCGTGACCAGTTGGTTCTCATCGTGCCCCCGCAGCATCCTCTAGCAAAATTGAAAACCGTTACCCTGCAAGAAGCCGCCGCCTTCCCTCTAATCGTGCCGAAGGCGGGCCACACGCGCGATGCCCTGGAAAACCTGCTTTACGAACGCAAGCTCAAGCTGCGCTATGCGATGGAACTCGATTCGAGCGAATTGCTCAAACGATTTGTGGCTGCCGACGCCGGGATCGGTTTCATTCCGCGTGCCCACATCCTCGAAGATATCCGCGCCAATGCGCTGTGTGCGATTCCCATTTCCGATGCCACCATTCGCCGGGATCTCGCTCTGGTGTTTCGCAAAGACAAAGCCTTGAGCCGCGCCGCCCTGGCTTTCATCGATATCACGGTGAAAACCAAGAACGTAGTGGCTGTGGCCCCGGCTAGCCGTTTATGAGCTTTGGTTGACTGCGCTAGAATCGTGAAGCAGTGAAATATCCGCCAGCCGTCAGGATTTCATTCGCTTGCCTTCTGCTTGTGATTACCTCCGCCGAGGGCCAGACTCACGCGGCGAACAAAGAACTCTCGCCCAAGGCTTTTCAGCTCATCGCGGTTAAGGTCCTAGGAACTGAGCGTTACAAGCCGGAGGACGTCATACGCGCTGCTGGCCTCGAGTTGGGGCGCACGGTGCACGAAGACAACTTCCAAGATGCTGCGCGCGTGCTGGGCGATACTGGCGCATTCACCTCGGTGGCGTACCGCTTCGAATACGCGCCGGAGGGGACCACCCTGGAACTCCAGGTACAAGATGCCCCGTCCTTCGTCCCGGCGCGGTTCGACAATTTGGTTTGGTTTTCCGATCAGGAACTTAACGAGAAACTGCACGCCCGCGTGCCCCTATTCAACGGAAAACTTCCAGTCACCGGTAAACTTCCTGACGATCTCTCAGAGGCCTTGCAAGGGTTGGTCGATGAGAAGAAAATTCCGGGCCGCATTGACTTCACCCGAGTCGCTCAGGGGGAGGGGCCGACCGAGGCGTTTGTGTTTAGCGTAACCGGGCCGCACATCACCGTGCGCAATATCGAATTCCGCAGCGCAACGGCGGCCGAGTTGCCGCAGCTCGAGGCAGCCAGTAGGAGACTCCAAGGCACCGAATACTCACGCTCCGCTTTCCTCACCCAAGCGGACAAGAGTTTTCTCCCTACCTACCAGGAACAGGGATATCTCAAATCCCGATTCGGAGAGCCCGAGGCTAAAGTCGTCCAGAACGACCCCAACGATACTCTGGTCGACATCACCGTCCCCGTGGTTGCGGGAAAGCAATACAAGCTGACTTCGATCGAATTCTCCGGGGATAAGGCCTTCCCGAAAGAGACTTTGCGCAACCTCGTCCATCTCCAGGTGGGCCAGCCCGCCAATGTCAAGCAGCTAAGACAGGACCTCGAAGCCATCAAACAACTCTATGGAACACACGGCTACGTGGATGTGCGGATCGACCCTGCTCCCCAAATCAATGAGCTCGAATCCTCGGTCGGTTACGTGGTCAACCTCAAGGAGGGTGAAGTCTTCAAAATGGGAGACCTGGAAATCCTGGGTGTCGACTCCCAGACCGGTGGCAGGCTGCAAAATCTCTGGACCTTACGAAGCGGAGACATTTATGACTCGAGCTACGCTCCCCGCTTTGTAGCCCAGGCGCTCAAACAGGTATTGACCACCGGGGAGTGGAACACCGATCTCCAGGAAACACCCAATCGGAAAGACAAGACGGTTGACGTGACCCTGCGCTTCGATCCCAAACAATAGGAGAGATCGAGGGTCGATTCTTAACGCGCTCGTTATCAGCCTTGTTCCGGAACGGTTGCTCAAAAATCACTTGACCCCAGATCGAACAGCCTTTCCAATGGAAGACGCAGCCGGCAATTCAGCAAAAGGAGAGCAGCTGCTCATGCGATTGGCTACAGTTGGACTCGAAGTTTGCTTGGTTCTGGGCCCGGTCCTGGCTGCGACGGGATTTGCTGCCAGGGCCCAAAGTTTTACCGGGACGGTCAGCGACGCGATGTGCGGCGCCAAGCATATGATGGAGGGCGACCCCGCCGCCTGTCTGCGCGCCTGCGTGCAAAAGGGCGCCAAGTACGCCTTGGTGGTGGGCAATAAAGTCTACTCGCTCGACACCCAGGACCCGGCAACGCTGGCTTCTCTCGACAAGCTTGCCAATCAGAAGGCAACGGTCAAAGGTCGGGCCAATGGCGACGAGATCGAAGTCACCTCGGTTACGTCCGCAAAGTGAAGCTTGGAGCTTGCCAGCCAGGAGTTCGAGCGCGCTCGTGGATGTTTCGACCGCCGCCGAATCTGCCCTAGCCCGATACCCGAGTCCACGAGGCGGCTTACTCCAAGAATTTTGGGCTAGGCAGCAATTTTCACACTCTCTTCGCAATTCACTGTGTTAGATTTGACCGTCGAGTGAGGAGAATTGGGAGGAAAGGCGAATTGGGCAAAGACATGGTCCCCAAGCGGCTGTTTTTTACCAAGGGGGTCGGAAAACATCGCGAGCGCTTAACTTCCTTTGAGTTGGCCCTTCGGGACGCCGGCATCGCCTCCCAGAATTTGGTGCGCGTCTCGTCCATCTTCCCGCCAAATTGCAGGCTTATTCCACGCTCCCAGGGACTGAAATACCTGAACCCGGGCGAAGTGGTGTTTGCCGTGGTAGCGGAGAACTCAACGCACGAGCCCCATCGCCTCCTAGCCTCCAGTATCGGAGTCGCCATCCCGGCCGACCGCAACGCCTACGGCTACTTGAGCGAACACCACTCCTTCGGCGAGACCGACAACTCCGCCGGAGACTACGCCGAGGAACTCGCAGCCGAAATGCTGGCCACAACCTTAAATGTGGAATTCGATCCCGACCGCTCCTGGGATGAAAAGAAGGAAATTTACCGGATCTCAAACAAGATCGTTCGCACCGCGAATGTCACCCAATCTGCGGTAGGAGACAAACGCGGATTGTGGACAACCGTCATTGCCGCAGCCATCTTTATCTTCGACTAGCTGTCATGGGTTCGATTCTGAGTCGGGGACGGGGTTCCAACGTTACTTCTTAACCGCTACTCTCTCCTTGCTTCGCGCCCCCGCGTGTTTGTTCTTTCCCAGTCTCTCAAGAACCGCCGCCACGATGATAGGCAGACCCACCGTCGCGTCGACAAACACTTCGCCGAATTTGCCCCCTTCGCCGGGAGGCACAAATTTCCCCCAGGAGATCGCCTCGCTATACGGACTGCCCGACAGGCCGCCCCAATACACTGGCTCGGGGCAAATCCTTAGCCCGTAGTGATACCTCTTCAAGGGCACACGCTCTCCCAGCCGCCGCCGCCGCAGTTCAATGAACGGACCCACTTGCTGCGCCCAGTTGCGAGGTACGCCGCCGCCGATGGTAAAGACTCCCAACCGTTCTTGCCGCAGCAGGGTCGCGGCAAAGTGCTCGAGATCCTCAAAGGGATCGAAGCGCAGCTTGTGCCTTCCCGTCGATTCCCTCAGGCGATTATTCAGGGCAAAATCCAGACCCAGTTCCGAATCGGTGAACGCGGGGACAAAGACGGGAACCCCTTTTTGGTAGGCCGATTTTAAGATGCCGCGTTCGTGTTTTGCATGTTTGGACAGGTGCTGTCCAATGACATAGTTCAACTTGTAAGAACAGACCACTTCGTTGTGGTCCCACTTCTCCAAGATTTCGGACAACACTTCTTCGACATCGTCCAGATTTTGCTCGGGCTCGATAGTATCGTAGACACGGTTATAGCCTTGTTCGTAAAGCACCGTATCCGGCACCTCAGGGTTATAACGAAAGTGAGAGCGACCAGTCGCCTCGACCAACCCATGCGCCATCAGTGCGCCCGTGGAAACAATCGCATTCACGATCCCGCGATCGATCAACTCGGCAATGATCAGGCTTTGTTTCGCCACCGTCATGGCTCCCGCCAGGGTCATCACCACGAAGCAGTCCTCATCGAGAGCCATGGCTTCGAGCACGTCTGCGGCTTCGCCCAGCTGGCGACCGGTGAAGGCCGTCTTGGCCATCGCCCGGACCAGATCATCGACAGAATGCACCCGGTTCAGATCCAAGGACTCCAAAGCGACTAACTGGTCTTCCACCGGATTGTGCAGTTTTCGGTCGATGCCCGAACCGTCGTGATCACCTGGCTTCATGCTCACCTCCAGCCCACGGGTGTGATCCTCTACTCTACTAAAATCATGGGAAAAGCCGCCAGTTCGCGGACGGATATCCGGCTGGCCGCAGAGACTGGCACGGTCTCGCAGGGTTTCGCCGCGTCTTGCCTGGCAATTCGGGACTGATATGCTATTTTTTAATCGAGGTTCCCTTGCCTTTAGAGAAATTTCGCGTCGCCTTGATCCAGATGTCCGCCACACCCGATCCGGACAAGAATCTGGTCCACGCCACGGAGCAAGTCCGTCAGGCAGCAGCGCAAAGCGCACAAGTCGTCTGTCTGCCGGAACTGTTTCAGACCCAATACTTTTGCCAACGAGAAGACGCTTCCCTCTTCGATCTTGCCGAACCTATCCCTGGCCCGACTTCGAACGAGTTATCGCGGCTGGCCTCGGAACTCCATATCGTGCTGATCGCCTCCCTGTTTGAGAAACGAGCCGCTGGGGTCTACCACAATACCGCCGCTGTGTTCGATACCGATGGCGTCCTGCGCGGTCTCTACCGCAAGATGCACATTCCCGACGACCCTCTTTATTACGAAAAGTTCTATTTCACGCCCGGCGATCTGGGATTTCGTGCTTTTGATACGGCAGTGGGACGATTGGGCACGCTGGTCTGTTGGGATCAGTGGTATCCCGAAGGCGCTCGGCTGACCGCCCTGCAGGGGGCTCATGTGCTGTTTTATCCCACGGCGATTGGCTGGCATCCCGCCGAGAAGGAAGAGTTCGGGCCAGCTCAATACGATGCCTGGCGTACCATTCAGCGGGCACATGCCATCGCCAACGGGGTGTACGTGGCCGTGGTGAACCGGACTGGCTTTGAAACCGGGAATGTGGGGGGCAAGTCCGCGCCCGGCGCCGGACTTGAATTTTGGGGTGGATCGTTCTTATGCGATCCCTTTGGCAGGGTCATCGCCGAGGCCTCCCACGACAAAGAGGAGATTCTGCTGGGCGACATTGACCTACGCGCGCTCGAGGACATCCGCCGAAACTGGCCGTTTCTGCGCGACCGCCGCATCGACAGCTATGCGCCCATCACTAGCCGCCTGATTGACTAGGCATGCGCCCGATGTCTGTCGGCCTCGGTCATTCTGGGCGAGACTTCGTGCCTCACTCACGAATTGGACCGGGCTGTCGGCGGCTCCCGGTTGGGGGCGGTTGAGTCGAGCTGGGTGAGTTCCTGGCGGTTTGGAATTCGGAGATGACTTTAAACAACCAGCCCCCGCGAACCCCTGCGTTCCGCATGCCCGCGGAATGGGAGCCCCACGCCGCTACCTGGCTGGCCTGGCCTCATTACCGCGAAGACTGGCCGGGAAAGTTCGAGCCGATCCCGTGGGTTTATGCAGAAATCACTCGCCAGCTGGCTCGACGCGAGCCGGTGGAGCTGATTGTCACCGATCGAACATCGGAGAAACGGGCTCGGAAGATCCTGGATCGCGCCCACGCCCTGAGCGACAACGTGCGTTTCCATTGCTGGCCCACTGACCGGGTTTGGACCCGGGATTCCGGATGCACCTTCGTGATCGGCGAGTCGGCGAGTCTGGCCGCCATCGAGTGGCGCTTTAATGCTTGGGCCAAGTATTCCAACTGGCAGCACGATCAACGCATCGGCACTCTCATGGCTCAAGCTGCCGGCGCCGCCGAAATCCGCCCCTGGGTCAAAAAACGGCATGTCGTCCTCGAAGGCGGATCGATCGACGTCAACGGCCAGGGCAGTCTACTTACCACTGAGGAGTGCCTGCTCAGTACGATCCAGCAGCGCAACCCGGGAATGAGGCGTGCAGATTACGAAAGGCTATTTGCAAAATATCTCGGAGGCGGAAACGTGATCTGGCTGAAATCGGGAATCGCCGGTGACGACACCCATGGTCACATCGACGACCTGGCCCGCTTTGTGGCTCCTGACGTGGTTGCGATCGCCGTAGAATCCGACCCCAAAGATCCCAATTACCAGCCCCTACGAGAAAATGTCCGCCGCCTGCGCGAAGCCGCGGACCAGGACGGTAAGCCTCTCTCCATCATTGAGCTTCCCATGCCCGCGCCGATCTTTTTTGATCAACGCCGCTTGCCAGCCAGCTACGCAAATTTCTATATCGCCAATGGGGTAGTTCTGGTACCGGTTTTTAACGACCCGAATGATCGTGTTGCCCTGGATCTGCTGGCGGATCTTTTTCCCGATCGCGAGGTCGTGGGCATCTATGCCGGGGATTTGATCTGGGGGTTTGGTGCCATACATTGCATGACGCAGCAGCAACCCAGCGTCGGTCGGAGTCCGAGCCACGACTGAGCGAACGTCAAACGACTATTTCCGGTATTGCGTTGGTTGCGGGCCCTTCTCGAGCATCTCACGATTCCAGATGGCGCCCTCTCGCGTGTAGCTGGCGAGTTCGAAGTCCTGGGTTAACTCCAAGGCGTCCGTGGGACAGGCGTCCTCGCAAAGGCCACAGAACATGCAGCGGCTTAAGTCGTAGGTGAAATTGGTAAGCTCTTTGCGACGCGTCTTTTCGTTGCGTTCGCTCGAAACCACGATCAGGTGTTCGGGACAGGCCAGTGCGCACAGGTCACAGGCGATGCACATGGTTTCGTTCGTATCGGGATTCACATTGAGCCGCGGCGCTCCGCGATACCGCTCCGCCACGTGCGGCCTCTCGAGCGGATATTGTTCGGTATAGATCTCTTTCGGATCCTGGTAGCGGAAGGTGACGCTCAGCCCTTTTACGAGGTCGAGCAGCAGGACTTTGCGCAGGAGCTGCGACATTCCCATAGATTGCTAGAATACCATTATCCCTAAAGACCGCCGAGGTCCTTGCGACCGCGGACCGTGGGACAGATCGCCTGGGTATTAGGCCCCATTTCATGCGCACGACCGGGGGGATCTTGAGCCGAACTCCGGGCATCGAGAATCTGGTTAAGCTTTGAAGAATCTGCGCGTTGCGAGCCTAAAGAGGGATGCCTGATGGGTAAGGACCAATCACTGAACAACCACACCCAGCCAGCCTCCGACGAGCTTTGGATGGAAGAAGCCCTTCGGGCCGCCCAGCTAGGCTTAGAGAGGGGTGAGGTACCGGTAGGCGCCGTCGTGGTTCGCAACGGCGAGGTGGTGGGTCGAGGCTGGAACCGCAATCTTAGCGATTGTGATCCCACCGCGCATGCCGAGATCGCTGCTTTGCGAGAAGCAGCTGCCATCGTCGGTAATCATCGGCTGGAGGACTGCGAGCTATTTGCAACGATCGAGCCGTGTGCAATGTGTGCGGGAGCGTTGGTGCACGCTCGCTTGCAAAGACTGGTTTATGGCGCTGATGATCCGAAAGCGGGTGCGGTTCACTCGGTGCTTCAGGTCTTGAACCATCCCGGCTTGAACCACCGTATGGAAGTCCGCGGAGGCATTTTGGCAGGAAGATGTGCAGGGCTATTGCAGGAGTTCTTCAAGCATCGTCGTTAGTCCCTGAGCAGGCGCATGGGTCTGCCTTTTCATCATGGCAACAGGAATAAGTCTCGAACC
>DATJVZ010000318.1:0-6479 GCA_035501575.1 Terriglobales bacterium
CCGCAACTGCTGTGCCCGGCCCGGCGCTCGATATGCCCAGAGAAACTGTCCACCGGAAACCTGATCGCGCAATTGCGCTTCCTTGCCCCGGATGTATTCGTCAAACGCCTTTACCGTCTCTGGCTTTAAGTCAGCGCCGCTGAGGTGCGACGGTGATGCCAGCAGGCAAAAGGACAGCGCGAGTACCGGGTGGGGTAAGAATGTGGTGCAGGCGCTTTCGCCTGCGTGCAGCGATTGTTTCACAGCTTCTAGGCGCAACGTTTTCCGTTGTCACTCCGGCGCAATTTTGAGAGCATACGCGAAGTCGCCCGGTTTTTCGGCCGGCAACACCACCGTAAGGCCCGCCACATCGCGCGTCCAGTTCAGCTTGCCCTTCGACCCCAGCAACTCCACGCTCTTAATTTCGCCCGCCATGTGAGGCGAGCCCTTTGCCAGTGACTTGATGATGAGCTTGCCCTTCGCGGGCCAGGCGAGAGCGATGGCGTAAATCGTGTCGCCCTTCGTTGTGAAGCGAATGTCTTGGCCCGTGAAAGGCTTGCTGGCGGTGTCTTTGAACGACCCGCCCACCACTTTTGTCGGCCCCTCGCCGTAAATCTTCCAGGGCCGCGTGCCGTAAATCGCCTCGCCGTTCACCGATAGCCACCGTCCCATCTCCAGCAGAATCTTCTGCGCCTCGTCCGGAATGGTGCCGTCCGGCTTCGGCCCGATGTTTAGCAGCAGGCACCCGTTCTTGCTCACAATGTCCACCAGGTCATCCACCAGCGAGGCCGCCGAGCGGAACTGATCATGTTCAATGTAGCCCCAGGATTTGATGCTTACCGACGTATCCGTCTGCCAGAACAGCGGCCGCATCGTGTCCAGTTTGCCGCGCTCGATATCCAGCACCGCCGTTTGTTCGGGGAAGGCCTCATGCTTATAGTTGATGGCCACCCCGCGCTTCCATTCGGCGGCGCGATTGTAATAGTAAGCCGCGAATCTCTGCAGGTACGGCTTCCAGGCGGGCTCCTCAATCCACCAGTCGAACCAAACGATCTCGGGCTGGTACTTGTTCACGATTTCCGTCGAGCGCGCCAGCCAGTTGTCCATGTGCGCCTGGTTGGGCGGGTTGTCGTGCTTCGCGCCGGGAAGCCGTTGCGGCTGCGCCGGACCGTAGAAGCTCAGGTAGCGCGAGTCCCTCACATCTGAGTCGAACTTCATCCCACCTTCGAAAAAGAACCAGTGCTCGGCGCGATGCGACGAGGCGCCGAAATGCAGACCCTGCTTGCGCACGGCCGCGGCCAGTTCACCGGCAATATCGCGCTTGGGTCCCATCTTCGCGGCGCTCCAGTCGGTGAAGCTGCAGTCGTACATGGGAAATCCATCATGATGCTCTGCGACCGGTACCACGTATTTCGCGCCTGCCTTGCGGAATAATTCAGCCCACGCGTTGGCGTCGAAATTCTCGGCTTTGAATCGCGGGATGAAGTCTTTGTAGCCGAACTTGGATTGCGGCCCGTAGGTCTCCACATGGTGCTTGAAAACCGGGCTGCCCTGCATATACATGTTGCGCGGATACCATTCGCTGTCGAACGCCGGCACCGAGTAAAGACCCCAATGGATGAAGATGCCGAACTTGGCGTCCAGATACCACACCGGAACCTTGTAGGCCTTGAGCGAGTCCCAGGAGGGCTGAAAGGGTCCCTTAGCGATCTCCTGGTCGACCGCCTGCAAAGCGCTCTGGACCTTCTGCTCGTATGTTTCGGCGGAAAGGCTGACGGCAAGCGCCGCCACTGCACACAGGAATATCCCTCGAATCATCATGGATGCGTTCGAGGATATCAGAATTTGCTAAAGCGTCGCGACGGAGCTGTGGTGCTGTAGCCTGCGTTTGACGTCGGGCCAGAATTCTTTCAGCACGTTCGAGATGGCATCGGTACCGATCTGGAGGCCTAGCTTTTGCACATTCTGCAGTGCGTTCCGGGTGTCGGGATTATAAGCGTTGGAAATCGCCGTGGCCACCGAGTTGCCGAGCACCTCCGAAAAATTGAAGCGGATGCCTCCCGCATCCGTGTGCGTCACCAGCACGCGCGTCAACGCATAGAACGTTCGGCCCAATTTCCCACCCGTGCCGCGGCGGTAATACCGCATGTCCTCGTGCAGCAGGCTTGGAAACACTCCCTCAGTCATCATGTTGCCGATCATCTGATCGCCGTACCCGGTCGCATATCGCAGGGCGTAGCCCTTTACCCCCTGCCCAAACGAGGGGTTAGTATTCTCGATCTGCGAAATGCCGGCAAAACCCGCAGAGATGAAATAGATAGGGTAGTCGAACGAATCCTTCGAGGCGATCCAGAATTTCTGCTTCACGGTCTGGGGCTCGACATCGGTCCCCTCCACCGTCCGATAGTTCGGCAGGATCCCGTATGCCCGCTTATCTGGCGGGGTATAAACCGATGAACTGTTAACGCTAGCTTGCTGTGTCGATTGCACTTCCACTTCGGCCGTCGTTGACTGCTGCGCGCCAGCGACGGGCGGCAAAACCGCCGCGATGAGCAAGGGCAAAAGGGAAAAAACACCTGGATGGAGGGAAATTGTGATACTCGGCACTGTTTCTAGTGATGTTCTCAAATAGTACCAAGGTTACTCAAGTTGCGAAATGTTAATGCCTGCAATACTTGGGTAAGATGTAGCGATGGCACCCGCCTCTCCAGAAGCGATTACCGCTCAGGTCATCGCGCTGCTCGAAACTGCCGGCCAGTCGGCCTATTTTGGCGAGCCCGTCACCCAGCTCGAACACGCACTGCAATGCGCCCAGCTTGCCACCGATTCGGGTGCCGATGAAGAAATGATTCTTGCCGCCCTCTTGCACGATATCGGTCACCTCCTGGAAGAGGAAGGCTCGCGCCATGAGGAAGTTGGCGTGATCGACCACGATGCGGCCGGTGCCCGCTACCTGCGCGACCGGGGTTTTTCGGACCGCTTGGCCGCGCTCGTCGGCGGCCATGTCGAGGCCAAGCGTTATCTCACCCGAACCAATCCGTCGTACTTCGCCCGATTGTCCCCCGCCAGTGTGACCACCCTGCAGTTACAGGGTGGCCCGATGACCCAACAGGAGGCAGAAGCTTTCGACCGCGACCCACTGAAGGACCAGAAGCTCCGGCTGCGCTCCTGGGATGAGACCGGAAAACTCCCCGGCTGCACAGTGGCTCCGCTTTCGTCGTATAGAGCGCTCCTCATCAGCCACCTAAATCGTTAAATTCAGGACTAAAAAGGATTTGCAACAAGCTAGTTCCCTGCTACACTAATGCCGTGTTAACTGATTCTTAACGGATTCGAAACCGTTTCGTAATCAGTCGAGGTCGCCTATGGAACGGCGAGAGTGGTACGGCATTTCGGTCCCCGGGGTGGCTCTAGCCCTCCTCTTTTGTTCAGTTTCCAGCGCACAGGACAAAACCCTGGTACAGCTTTTGGCTACAGGCCAGCAACTCCAGGCCGAGGGACGCTATGCCGAGGCCGAGGCGTCGTTTCAGTCCGCTTTCAACCAGGCCCAGGCGTCGTCGCAACCGACCGCAATGGCCAGGAGTTTGAATTACCTGGCGCTGGTCAAGCAAATTCGCGGCGACTATTCCGCCGCCGACCAACTCTACACAAGCGCCCGGCGGATTTGCGAACAGCACCCGGCACCCCTGGATCTAGCGTCAATCCTGCTGAATCAAGCGCGTCTCTACGGAGCCCGAGGCCAACTCGATCAGGCGGAAACACTT
This sequence comes from Terriglobales bacterium, assembly GCA_035501575.1. Classification (GTDB taxonomy): domain Bacteria; phylum Acidobacteriota; class Terriglobia; order Terriglobales; family Acidobacteriaceae; genus JAFAGX01. The sequence goes on from DATJVZ010000318.1 coordinate 3,744, forward strand.
TGCCGGCGGTCGCTCGAAATCCACCGGTCGCAGTTCGGAGAGCAGCATCCTAGCGTGGCCGACACGCTCGACACGTTGGGGTGGATTCGACTGCGTCTTGGACGCTATCCGGAAGCGGAATCGGCCTACGTCGAATCCCTGGCGATTCGCCAGAAAGTCAAGCCTTCTAACGAGTTAGACTTGGCCGGAACACTGAACGACCTGGCGTTCCTGCATTTCTCCATGGGCCGTTACGCGGAGGCGGAGAAATCCTACCAACAGGTTCTGGCCATCCGGCAAGGAGTTCTGGGGGCTGGACATCCCGACGTCGCCGACACGATGGCCGGACTGGCCGAGGTTTACCGGGCCGAGCGGCAGTTCAGCAAAGCCGAGCATCTGCTGGGCAAAGTCATCCAGATACTGGAAACGGCCTTTGGGCCCGAACATCCTCGCGTGGCCAACGCGTGCAACAACCTGGGGGTGCTGTATTACGATGAAGCACGCCCGGACGACGCCAGCCCGCTGTTCGACCGCGCCCTTGCCATCTACGAAAAGGTCTTCGGAAAGGACCATCCGCAAGTCGCAGACGTGCTGAGCAATCTGGCGCTCATTAAGGCTGACCGGCACGCGTATCACGACGCCGAGGATCTCTATTCCCGGGCACTGGGGATCAAAGAGAAGACGGCCGGGCTCGATCACCCCGAAGTGGCGGCCATGCTCAACAATCTGGGGCAGATTTACAGTTTTGAAGGCCGTTACGACGAGGCCGAGAAGCTTTACGTCCGGGCGCTCGATATCTGGGAGCGAGCCTTAGGGCCCGCGCATCCCGATGTCGCCGGGTGCCTGCTGAACTACGCCGCAGCCTTGCGTAAGTTGCATCGCAAGAAAGAAGCCGTCCAGTTGGAAGCGCGAGCGAGGGAGTCGCTGGCGCTGCACGAACGTGAGAATCCCTCAGGCAACCTTGTCGACTGGCACGACCTTCAGCACAAGTAATCAGTTGTGCTCGATCGGAGGACTCCAGCGCAGTCCGACGCCGATCGTTCCGTTGTAGTATTCGCGCTTGTCCCAAATCGGGCTGCCGTAATAGAAGCCGAAGACTTCATTGGTCAGGTTCAGGCTGTAAACCACCGCCGTGAAGCCCTTGGCGAGTCACGAGCGAATTGATCGCAAGTTCTTCGTCAACCCGGAGATTCCAAGGAAATTCCCTTGATCGTCCTGTGACAACACCGTGCCCCGTGACCTCCACCGACTCCACCAGGTCCGCCCCAATGGTGTCCAGCTTGACCTGGCGCACTCCGGCTTCCGGTGAAGGAACATTGACACCGTCGATGGTTACGTTGTTGTAGTAAGGCTGCGTCCCGCGAACTTGAACGTATTTTCCCTCGCCCTCGTCGCGCTCGAGGCTGACGCCGGAAGGCGTCCGATGGCGTCGGCGACGTTGGCGTTAGGCAGGCTGGTGATGATGTCGTCCGGCATTACCTGAAGAATATTCTCGGCCGTCCGCTCCCGATTGATGGCCTCCGCTTCGCCATGCACCGGCGCGGCCGTTACGGTGATCGAATCGGTCTGGGATGCCACTTCCATCGCGGCATCCACGCGCGTGACTTGACCGGCTGTCACGGTCACATTTTTGGAGAAACCCGCCATTCCGACAAATGAAATCTTCAACGTGTAGCTGCCCGGAGGCAGGTCAGTCATGCTGAATTGACCGGTGTTATCGGATACAGCAGTGATCCGGAGCGGTTGGAGTTCCAAGCGCGCCCCTTGCAGGATCGCCTTGGCGGAATCCGTAACCGATCCCGTTATGCTGCCTTTACGTTCCTGTGCATCAACTGCCGTAAGCCACAGCATGCCGCACAGAGCAGATAGACAAATGGACTGAAGACACCTGCGAATGATAGTACCCCCCTTGGCCGCACACCTCATGTGGTGAGGGTCTTAGGACTGCGACTGAACTTGATCGACCCTAATGGTAGGGAAACGATGTTAGATTGGGATGAAATTCCGGTTACGATTGGATGACTTTCCGACGACGGACTCGGAAATAGTAGATGGCTAGGATAGCCGCGCAAATGGCCGCGCCCGTCCAGCCCACCACGGCTTCCGGAAGGTCGGGGTAGATCAGTTTGTCGAGGTAATGGACCAGGAAGCCCTGATGGTAAGGTGTTGCGCCGGATCGGGCTTCGAGCCACTGCTCGGCCAGCGTCAAAGGGCACGGCCACGGACCGAGTTCTACGGCAATTCCCCAGACGAGCGATGCGATGTGCAGCCACGCGAGCATGGGGCGGCCGTGCGTGAGAGTCCAGCCCAGCAGAATCCACGCGATCCACAGCAAATGCAGCAGCAGAACGGCGGCTTCGAGGGCGGCGTAGATTCGCATATCAGGTTCGCTTCTTTGGCAGCCGAAGCTCCATGACCACGGTCGCGTCCGCCGGGTCCGAATAATAGTTGGGAGTAGTTCGAATCACGCGGAATCCGAATCTCCGATTGAGCCGGATCATCGGCAGATTGCGGCTTCGCGTATTGGTGACGATTCGGGTGAAACCGTGAGAGCGGGCGTATGTGATTTCCCAGGACTTGAGCAGCGCGCCGAAGCCTTGGCCCTGGAATCCTGGGAGAATGGCGGTGCTGCTGATGTACAGCGAACCTTTCCGCCGCGGGTTCTCGCCGTCTTCGCGGATGTCCTCCTGAAAATCCACGTGCTTTTCGAAAGCACAGCAACCCACTTTCACGCCGTCAACGATCATCCAGTACGAG
>DATJVZ010000319.1:0-77061 GCA_035501575.1 Terriglobales bacterium
CGTTGTTTGAAAGACTCTCCGAGGGAGGCGAGGTCACAGATCCTCTGACCCAGCAATTCTTTGGCACCTATGGGGCACTCAACGACCGGTTCGGTGTCCGATGGATGTTCCATACACACGAGCAGGCGTAGGGCGCGATCCCATAGGATCACCCAAGGAGCGAAGGACGTGAAATACATTTTGCTAATGTCGGGCACGAAAGCGGGCGTGGAGACGTATCACGCCTGGTCGAAACAGGATATCGAGGCGCACCTGTCGGTTCTCCAGCGCATCAACAAGGAACTTACCGAGTCCGGAGAGTTTGTGGCCACGCAAGGCTTAGCGGAACCGTGGGAAGCGAAGATTGTACGGGGAGAGAAGAACGGCCTTCCGGTCACAGACGGGATTTTCCCCGAATCCAAGGAATTTCTATTGGGCTACTGGATCGTGGACGTTGCGACCCCTGAACGCGCTTGCGCCATCGCGGGCCGTATTTCGGCGGCGCCCGGCCCTGGAGGAATCCCTACGAACATGCCGATTGAAGTACGGCGGTTCAGGTCCTATGAGAAGGCATAGTCTTGCAATGTCGAGAATACAGTGCGGACTCCGACTTACCTTCGAAGTCCGCTGAACGCAGCGCCAAAGGAAATCAATGGAGCCAGAAATGAAATACATTCTCATGATGAACACGATGAAGGCCGGCTGTGGCGTGCCGCAGTGGCCCCAGAAAGACCTCCAGGCACACATCGCCTTTATGATGGATCTCAACCAAGAGCTTCACGCACGCGGTGAGCTAGTTTCAGCCGAGGGTCTGTCATTTCCCGATCAGGCAAAGCTGGTACGGGCCGGTAAAGATGGCCGCCCATAACCGACGGCGTGTTTGCTGAATCCAAGGAGTTTCTCGCCGGTTTCTGGATCATCGATGTCGCTGGACCGGAGCGAGCCTATGCGATTGCCGCCAAAGTCTCGGCTGCCCCGGGGCCTGACAGTACACCGCTGAACATGCCGATTGAAGTGCGGCCCATTATGGCCGGGCCGCCTCCGGACATGTTGTAACGAGAGTTCCCGATGAACAAGCCTTGGGATGCGAGCTGCGGGCATCTGTTGCGCGAACTTGCGCCTCAGGTGCTCGGCGCCCTCACCCGCCGTTTTCGCGACTTCGCATCCGCCGAAGACGCCGTGCAGGAGGCGATGATTGCAGCATATAGGCAAGGGCCGCAAGAAGGTATGCCCGACAATCCGCGCGGGTGGTTGATTCAAGTCGCATCTCGCCGCTTGGCCGATCAGGCGCGCAGCGAAATCGCCCGCCGCGAAAGGGAAACAACCCTGGCCAGGGATGCGGAGAGCGCGACGCCTGCGCTCGATATCGACTCTGATATGGATCCTGATGACACACTCATCCTTCTGTTCATGTGCTGCCACCCTGCGCTCAGTCCGTCTTCGGCAATTGCCCTGACACTCAGGGCCGTTGGCGGCTTAACGACGGCCGAAATTGCCAATGCGTTCCTTGTGCCAGAGGCGACCATGGCGCAACGCATCCGCCGTGCCAAGCAAAGCATCCAGAACTCCGGCGTGCCCTTTCGATTGCCTTCGCCCGGGGAGCGTGCCCAACGCCTGCCTGCCGTTCTCCACGTGCTTTACCTGATCTTTAATGAAGGCTATGCCAGCAGCATCGGAGCTCACCGGCAACGACTCGACTTGGCGCGGGAAGCAATCCGCCTGACACGCAACACGAAAACGCTGATCCCCGATCATGCTGAAAATTACGGGGTTGCTGGCGCTAATGCTGTTAACTGATGCACGCCGCGCGGCCCGATCCGGCCCGGATGAAGAGCTGATTCCCTTGGATAGACAAGATCGCACGCTGTGGGACGGTGCCGAAATTGCCGAAGGACTGGAGCTTCTCACAGCCGCGCTCTCGAAAGGATCCGTGGGCTTGTATCAATTGCAGGCAGCCATCGCCGCAGTGCACGACGAAGCCGTGCGAGCCGAGGATACCGACTGGCCGCAGATCCTGGCTCTGTATGAGTTGTTGAGACGAGTCTCTCCCGGTCCGATGGTCACTCTCAATCACGCAATCGCAACCGCCATGGTGCACGGCCCTGCTCAGGGGCTGCAGCTGCTGACCGCACTCGATGCCGACCCGCACCTTGCCGGACACTATCGTCTCGCCGCAGTTCGTGCCCATTCACTGGAAAAGATGGGCGATTACGAAGGCGCGCTCCAACACTACCGAGTTGCGGCTGCACAGACGACCAGCATCCCTGAACAGAATTACCTCATGGCACAAGCGGCGCGCTTGGCTGGCCAGTAGTTCGTGGATGTCGGCCATCCGGAACCCGGCCGGCTGATGGCGCTCCATTTCCTGTACAATGCCGGGCACTGGCGATACATAAGGATGCTTGCGGCCGATGAACTGGAGCGCCAGGGGAGTATGGGTCGATGCGCAGCGCAAGCGTGAGTCATACGGTCTTTGCGGTGACCATGATCGCCGTCGGAATCCTGGGCCTGATCAAAGGCGATTTTGCTCCGTTATGGGAGCCAATACCCAAGAGTGTCCCCGCACTGGCCTATCTATGCGCTTTCATCTCCCTGGCATGTGGCATAGGCCTCCTCGGGCAGCGCACAGCCCCCGCCGCTACCCGCGTGCTGCTTGCCTATCTCCTGCTTTATTTGCTCCTGTTGAGAGTGCCAGGCATCTTCCTCTCTCCCACCGTGGATTTTTGGTGGTCAGCCTGTCAGATCGCGGTGATGGTGGCGGGCACCTGGGTACTGTATGTCTGGTTGGCCGATGAGTGGGACAGGCGGCGCCTCGGTTTCGTCACCGGCGAAAGCGGCCTGCGCATCGCCAGGATTCTTTTCGGCATGGCCTTGATCCCCTTCGGCTTGGCCCATTTCATCTATCTCAAACATACCGCCGAGCTGGTGCCTGGCTGGCTACCATGGCATCAGTTCTGGGCGTATTTCACCGGTTGTGCTTTCATTGCTGCGGGCGTATCGGTGCTCATCGGTTTCTATGCACGGCTGGCAGCCGCGATCTCCGCGATGGAGATCGGCTTGTTCTTGCTGCTCGTGTGGGTACCCATCGTGGCGGCAGGCTCCAAAGACGCCTTCCAATGGAGCGAAACCGTAGTCTCTTGGGCGCTGATGGCCGGCGCCTGGGTGGTGGCGGATTCCTATCGCGGCACGCCTTGGCTTGTCGCGAAGAAACGCTAGCACCGAATGATTCCTCGTGAATCTCGAAACCGCTCCTACGAATCGGAATTGCACCGCGTGAATTCCGAGTATTGCCGCCCGTTCTGGTCACTGAACCAACTCGGATTCCAAATCTGATGGTTCATCTACACCTTTTATGCGCGTGCCAGAACTACATGAACCGGGACCGAGTGATATCTCGAGTTTGGGCGAACATCTCTTCTTGTTGTTCGTGGTGACTCGGATCTCTCTCTGAACCTCAGAGTAACCAGCGGGTCCTTTGGCGCGAAGACAGGATACATCACCGTCACCACGGCGGGAGGGAGTGTGCTCAGCAAGACTACCTTTGCGGTCCCATAATGCTTTGGCCACTCATTTTGCAGCCTTCGATGCCGGCGAGACTACCCAAACGTATTCAAGTACGTCTGCTCCGTTGTTCGTAACGTTGTGCTGCGTCGCCGGCGGGATGTAGGCGAGCATCTTTTCCCTAAGGGGTACGTCGGAGTGTCCCTCGATCTTGGCTATCCCGCTGCCATGCAGGATGACCAGAGCTTCCTCATTGGCTCGAGTCGAATGCCAGCCCACGCTGTCGCCAGGTTTAAGCTTCACCGAACCGCTTCTCATCCCGCTTGTTTGGGGCATTCCTTTGAGCAATGGGCAGTCGCCCCCGGCGCAGTCAAGGGTGAATGTCATCGGTTCACGCTTCACCGCCTCCTGCGCTGCCATGGCGCCGAAGGCCAGGGCAACGCAGGTCAACCTAAACACTAGCTTAACCTTTCTCATAAAGTTCTCTAGTCCATGGGTGTGGGAATGACCTCGATCCTGGCGAGAGACTGCGGTCTCGGATTTCTTCAACTTTCGACCGAAAACAGGTTCGTTAAGAACTTAACGCTAGAAACTGAATCTTGCTGGGAGTTGCACCAAAAGGCCCGGCCTACCCAGTGGCCCGGGACCTTTCCGTCTCTCCCCTGGCCGGTGCGATCTGTTGCAATTCCGTGGGCAGCCCGCTATCAATCGCGCGTCGCACCCTTTCCATCAAAACCTCTCGACTCTCGAAATTCCCCGGATCGATGGGATCATGAAAGATCACCCTAACCCCACCTGGGGTGATCGCGAAACGCCGTTTGGGCATGACGGAATAGGTTCCGGCGATGGTAACCGGAACCAGCGGAACTCCCGCTTCGATGGCCAAATAAAAAGGGCCCTTTTTGAAAGGCAGCAGTTTTCCGTCGAAAGACCGCTTGCCTTCGACGAAGATGGTCATGCTGATTCCCTGGCGGACGACCTCGGTCGCAGCTTCGACGGCGGCAATTCCCGCCTCCCGATGGCCACGATCGACAGGCACCAGGGATCCGATTCTCATCACCGTGCCTAAAAGCGGATAGCGAAACAGTTCTTTCTTGGCCATGACCGAGGTGCGCTGCGGAATCAGGGGCAGCAGCAGCGGAGGATCAACATTCGAGACATGGTTAGACATGTAGATATAGGTTCGAGCCGGATCCAGCTTCTCAAGCCCGACGGTCTCGACCCGGATCCCGGCCAAGCGGATTCCGGCGAAGGCACCCCACATGCAGACGCGATAGAGCACCCGAATATCGCCGGTGAGGAGCGTCCAAGGGATGAAAATAAGAGCGGCGATGGGCAGCGCGACCGCCCAGAAGGCCAGCATCACGATGGTGCGGATCACCGATGAGCCTCGCGAAGATTCAGGGGCTCTCCCCCGAACCAGGCGGTGCGACAGGCTTTTTCTGCCGCGGAGAGGTTCGGCGAGTCGCGCAGTTCGAAATCGACTCGCTCGCGCCATCCCGGTTTCCACTGTAATTCCCGCTCGCCCGCCCGCCCCCGGACGCGTAGTTTCAAGGTTTCTCCTGGTTTCATCTGCTCGAGTTTGCGCACCGAGTTGCGATCCACAGGCTGGCCATTGGCCGTCAAGATAGTATCGCCCACCGCCAGACCCGAGCGCTCCGCCTCGCCCAGCGGTGCAACCTCAACGACTGTACCCGGGGCGGTAAAGGAGCGGTCGAGGGCAAAGCCCAGATCGACCACCGGCACGCGGGTTTCGCTCAACTCTAAGCCTACTACCTCGAAGAAATTGTTCCAGGGGAGCTCCTCGGTGCCGGCTACATAGCGCTCGAAGAAGGAACCCAGGTCGGCGCCGCTGACGGCTTCGGCCGCCTCCCGCACTCCACGAGAGTCGGGAAAGAAGCGGTTTTGCCGGGCGTAATTCTGGTTCATCCAGCGCAAGACCTCGCGCAGCGAAGTGCCGCACTGGCTGCGCTTGCGGAGCTCGAGATCGAGCGCGATGCCGAGCAAGAAACCTTTATTGTAGTAGGAGATGCTTCGTGCGGGATTCTGGTAATAATCGTAACCTTCCAGCCAGGCCCCGAGGCTCGCGGCTTCCGCCGATTGCCAGAGGTGCGCGGGTCTTTCCTCGAGTTCGCGGATCTGGCTCGAGAGTCGCTTGAGGAAACCGGACTCACTCTCCTGACCGGCGCGCAACAAGCCGTATTCGCCCGCCGTGCTGGTCACACCTTCGCTGAACCACAAGGCGGGCGAATAATTCTCCTTTGTGTAATCGACGGGTTCGAGCGACTGCGGACGAATGCGCTTAACGTTCCAGCGATGGAAGAATTCGTGGGCGGTTAGTTGCGCCAAGGACTCGGGGTCTTCCGCCAGCCGCTTAGCACGGTTGTCAATCGCCGTCGAATCGGCGTGCTCCATCCCCCCGGAACCAGGCCCGCGGGGAAAGTGGTAGATAAAAAGATAGGAACCTGACGGCTCATCGTCCATCCATGACGTCTCCGCGGCCACAATCCGTTCATCCATGGCGGCGATTTTCGCCATGTCATAGTCGGCCGGATCGGCGTCGATGATCACCCGGTAGTGCCCACGGCCCAGCTCGAAATCCGCCTCCTGGAAGGTACTGATTTCGACCGGGGCGTCAACCAACCGATCGTAATTCTCCGCCCGAAAGCCGGCTTCTGCGGAGCCGGCCAGGGCAGTCGCAATTTTCCAATGCGGCAGAACATCGCGGAAATCAAGTTCGATCGGAAGCGAGCGCAGATCGACGGGATACATCAGGATTTCGGCCAAATTGAGGAAGGCATGTTGCCCATTGAACTGGGCGCCGAAAGGACCCGGATTGTTGGCAAAGATTTCGTATTCGATCTCAGCACCCTGCTCGGCATGCGCGATGTGCCATCGGCTGGGATTGACGAGGGAAATAGGGAGGGAGCTTCCCTGCTCCTCGCGCCGATGAACCCAATTGACGTACTGGGAAAAGTCGCGAATCTGATAGAGCGCATTCCAGACCGGCAACTCGAGATCGTGCTCTTCCCTGCCGGATGGGATGAGGAGCCGCACCTGGACTAAATGCCGGGCGGGATCGGCCAAGACCACGGTGTAGCGAAGCAAGCCTTCGGGCGCTGGGGAGGCGGCTTCGGCCCGGATCGCGCCCGGGAGCGCCGCAAGCAGCAGAGTCCCAGCCAGAATACCCAACCCGAGGGCTCCGCCCCGAACTGGATGGCGCCTTGCGCTCGGCGCCCTCGGTTCGATCACGGTCGGGGGCGAGCCTCCGTCATCTCGCCTGCGGCTGCCGCTGCCGCCAGGCGCTCGAGGCGCCGGGGCAATTTTTCGTAGATTCCTCCAAACCCTCCGTTGGAGAGGATGGCTACTACCGCTCCCGAACGCAGTTCGGGAGCCACCGTTTCGACAATGGCATCCACGGTAGGCACGATGCGGGCGCAGCGGCCGTGCTTTTCAATTTCCGCTTGCAGGGCGGGCAAATCCAGTCTCTCCGATTCCGGGATCCCTTCGGCATTGAAAACATTAGCGACTACTACTTCATCGGCCGCCGCCAGACTCTTGGCTAAATCGCGCTGCAGGATATTGCGCCTCAGGGTGTTCGAGCGGGGCTCAAGAATCACCCACAGACGCGCCCCCGGGTAGCGGGAGCGCAGGGCGCTGAGCGTACTCTGAATCGCCGTGGGATGATGCGCGAAGTCGTCGATGATCGTCACTCCTCGAACCACCGTGCGCACTTCCAACCGGCGCTTCACCCCTTTGAAGGTGGCGAGGGCGGTGCGGATCTGATCCGGGGAAATGCCGCAACTGGCAGCCAAGGCGGCGGCAGCCGTTGCGTTCCAAACGTTATATTCTCCCGCCAGCGGAAACTCGAAATCCGCCCAGAACTTTCCCTGCTTCCATAGCGACCAGCGCGTACTCTCTTTGCCCAGATCGAGGTCGCGGATCTGCCAATCCGACGCCCGCCGACCGTAGCGCTCGACCGGGCAGAAGGGGCGGGCGAGACAACGCTCCAGGCTCTCGCCGGAATCGAAGGCCACGATCCGTCCGCGCTCGGGTACCAGGTTCACCAGCCGCTTGAAGGCGGTTTCGACCGCGTCCAAGTCTTTGTAGATGTCGGCATGATCGAATTCAACCGAGGTGAGGATCACCCCATCGGGAAAGTAATGGAGAAACTTCGGACCCTTGTCGAAGAAGGCCGTGTCGTATTCGTCCCCTTCCAGAATGAAGTGCTCTCCCTCGCGCAATTGAAAGCTGCTTTGAAAATTCTCGGCAATGCCTCCGATGAGGAAAGAAGGCCGGAGGCCGGCACTCTCGAAGATCCAGGCCAGCATCGAGGTCGTGGTGGTCTTGCCGTGCGTGCCGGCCACCACCAAGACTTGTTTTCCGACCAGGAACTCGTCATGCAGAATCTGCGGCAGAGAGCAAAAAGGGATGCGCTCGTTGAGCACGTGCTCGAGCTCCGGGTTGCCGCGAGAAATGGCGTTGCCAATGACCACCAGATCCGGCCGCGGCTCCAGATTCTTGCGGTCGAAGGGTTCCCTCACGGTGATGGCCAAGGAGCGCAGAAAGTCCGACATCGGCGGATATGCTGCCCGATCCGAACCGGTCACATGAAAGCCGCGCTGGTCGAGCATGCCCGCGAGCGAGGCCATGGCGGTTCCGCAGATTCCAATCAGATGAATGTGCCGGTTCTTGTCGCTCACTTGGTTCCCGCCCCCTTGAACTGGCATGGAAAAACCTTACGTCCGCCTTCTCGCTTCGTCCAGCTTCCCGGCTCTTTTAGTGGTTACCATCGCGTCTCCCGCCAGAGTTGAGGCCTCGAGAATCCTCAGGCTCACACGGTCTCGACCTGCCTCGAACGCCGCGCGCACCCCGATAGGGAGGGTGAGATTCTCCTGGGAAACGTGCCCTGAGCGCAGTCCCCAGGCGACCGGCACTCCCAGATCGCCAACCACGCGCACAATCACTTCCGGCAAGCTGTAAGGCTGATCGTTCGTCTGCCGGCAATCGAGCATCTCGCCGAACACGATTCCTCGCACCCCTTGGAGCTTGCCCGCCAGCTTCAATTGCATGAGCATGCGGTCGATCTGATACGGCTTAACCCCAACATCCTCGAGAAACAGAATGGTCCCTTCGCTACGGATTTCGTAGGGGGTTCCGAGCGATGCCACTAGCATGGACAGGCAGCCGCCATAGAGAACACCCTCCGCCGCACCTTCAACCAATACTTTAAGGGGGGAGAACTCTTCCAGGCTCCAGCCAGCGCTGCCCCCCAAGGCGGTCTCCCAGGCGGGAACATGGATTCCATCCCGATGGGAGAAATCTTTCGCGACCATCGGACCATGAAAGGTGACCATGCCGAGAGCATCGGCGAAATAAGTCAGTAGGGTCGTTATGTCACTGTAACCGACAAAGATCTTGGGGTGGGATCGTAACCGCTCGAGATCAATCGCCTCGAGCAGGTAATTGGCGCCGTATCCGCCGCGGGCGCACACCACGGCACGCACATCGGGACGGACAAACATCTCCTCGAACTCGCGCGTCCGCCGCTCGATCGAGCCGGCAAAATATAAGTCCTGCTCGAAAATCGAGGGGAGAAACGACGTGCGGTAGCCCAGCTCGCGCAAACGACGGACTCCCGCTTCGAGCAAATCGCGCTTGATATTGCTGGCTGGCGCGATGATTCCAACCGTGTCCCCTGGTTGAAGAGCCGGCGGTTTAACCCGCACGATCGTCGGCGTAGCTTCCATATCGGCACCCTAAACGAAAAACTCTCCTTGGCAGATCAAGCGGGCGGCCCCTCGCAAGTACACTTGCTCCTCCCAGCGGACAACTTGCACCCCCCCGGGGGTATGAACCTCGACCGGCGAGGCGACTTTCTTTTCCGAGATCGCGGCCACGGCCGCAGCGCAAGAACCAGTCCCGGACGACTGCGTCTCACCCACCCCGCGCTCAAAGAATCGCACTTCAATATTGTGTTTATCTCGAATAATTACTAGCTCAATATTAACCCCATGCTTGAACTCTGAGCGCCGCCCGATTTCCTCCGCCTTCGTCTGCCATCGGGAAGGAACCTTTCGCACAAACATGACGAAATGCGGGTTGCCCAGAGAGACCGGGATGCCGCGCACTTCACCCTGCGGAAGCGGGAGCAGAAGCTCCAGGCCGACGCCGGGCTCCCCCATGGCAAGCTCAAAATCATATTGTTTCTCACGGTGCGAGAGCAGGGTACAAGTTTTAAGACCGGCACCGGTACGAATGACGATCTCCCGTTTCGCCTCTTGCGAGCAGAGATAGGCGGCCACGCAGCGTGTTCCGTTGCCCGACAGTTCCGCCGGGCTCCCATCGGCGTTAAACAGGTTTGCCCGTATGTCCGCATCCTCGGTGGGAAACAGCCACTCCACACCGTCGGCACCAACACCCTGGTGGCGGTCGGCGATGCGCCGGCTGAAGGCTGCGATATCGGCGGGGGCGCAGCTACCCTCGACAATGAGAAAATCATTGCCGCACGCGCTGGCCTTGACAAAGGGCACCCCGGCTGAGTTCATTCCGCATATACCGGGGCGAGCGGGATCACGCTCATCCGCATGCGAGACGCCACTCGCTTCAAGAGGAACTCGTAGATCCGCCCCAAATTCGACATGAGAAGTGGATTTGGCTGGATTTTATCACCAATGCGCCTCGCCCGATCCCCGGTCGACGGGTGGGTTACGAGCGACAGATCCACGCGCGGACGGCGGATGGCCATGGCCGTCGGTGTCGGTCGAGTATATCGCTCTCTGGGAGGAGCCTTCGCCGCTTGAGGATTTAGCGGCCCTGGCGATGAGTCCAGTAGATGGTGGCGGGAGGTAGCCCACTGGTGTGAATCAGAACCAGTGAAGACAAATCACGCTGTTGAACCTGTTCCGCAACCGGGTCTTCGTCGATTGTAATTACATAGTCCACGTAGCGCGCTGGATCCGCCAGGGCTCTCTCCCACAGGCCTTCCGCATCGGCGGGCTTTTTCCATGGCCGATGATTGCCTTCATTGATCACGCGTCGGAGATGAATGCGCGCAAGTTGCAAAGCTCCCACATGCTGGCCCAGGTACATGAGCAAATCCGAATCCTGCGGCAATCGGATGAGCGTAGCCGCAAGCTGCTTCTCGAATGCAATCCGCGTACCTGAGTTGGTCCATGCTTCGCGGTAACAGATCGGCTGAGCCCTCCACACCTCCGCATAACTGGCTGCAACCAGCGCCAGGAGCCCGGCGAGGATCACTCCCTTCCCCCACTTTTGCCGAGCGCGATCGAGTCCGCAATCGATGGTTACAGCCGCCAGGACGGCAAACGCCGGAATGAGTTCGACGCCAAAGCGCACGTTGTAATAAGAGAAAGGCCACCACTGGGGCAAATAAATGGGCACATTGCCGTAAGCGACGGACAAGGTATAAAACGGCAAAGGAATCGCCACCAAGAGTAACGGCCAGAGTCTTGGCCGGAGGAACGCAATTAGACCGGCCCCCGCGAGCAGCAGCCCCAGCCAGATTTTCTGCGATACTCCTTCAGCCATATTGTCTTCGGCAGCTTTTAAGAAATAGCTGAAGGAGGCTTTGAGATCATGCCATCCGGGATGGGGCGAGGATCCGAAAACTGGCGTCCTTTGCTCGATGGCGCGAGCCGAGTAAGGGCCCCTGGCAAACTCCAGGGGATCGCGATAAACCGTGGCGTTGCAGGCGAACCAGAGAAGCGGTCCGGCCGCGGCGAGCACGGTAAAGCGAGCCAGGCTTCGACCCAGGGCCATCCGGTTCGCCGGGGAGCGGACGACTACCCACCCCACGGCCAAGCCCATGGCCACGGCGAGGAACCATCCGTCGTAGCGGGTGAGACAGGCCCCGGCCAGGCACCAACCGCATTTCCACAAGGATGATTTCGCCTGCTTTTGGTTGGCGCTCTCGGCGGCGCGATAAAACTCGCTGCCGTACACGATAGACCAGATGAACAGAGCCGAGTACAAGACCTCGGTCATCGCCGTGGTCTGGAGATACAACAGATTGGGATTGGCGGCATAAATAGCTGCCCCAAGCCAGGCCGTGCGGTGCGAGACCAGCCAACCCCGCAGCAAGCGAACGATCCCGACCGTAGCGAGCACGTAGGCGCACATCGAAGGGATGGACCCCGCAATTCCAGTCTGCCAAGCCGCGTCGGAAAACAAGAACGGAATCATCAGGAGATGGGGGAGAGGCAGCCACACCGTGCCCAGTTGGAGCAGGCCGGGGGTGCGGGAGTCGATGACCCGGCGGGCGATGTTGATATGAGCGACCGCATCCCCGTAAAGCAGCAGATCGCCGTGGCGGAAGTAGAAGAGAAAGGAAAATAGGGCAGTGGTGGCAGCGATTTGAGCGACCAGAGTGAGTTCGCGATCCCAAACGTCCGTGCGCGCAAGGTTCATTCCAGGTGGGTCAATTCGCGGAATACTTGAAATCTGGCGTCGATCTCCTCGCGCGTCAGGGACTGAAGCCGCTCCGTCCCAAAACGCTCGACGGCAAAAGAGCCCATCACCCCGCCGTAAAAGAGGGCGCGCTTCAGTACTTCGCGGTTAAGTACGCCCGCGGAGGCGATGTATCCCATGAACCCGCCGGCAAAGGAATCGCCGGCGCCGGTCGGGTCTCGCACTTCTTCGATCGGCAAGGCGGGGGCGCGAAAAGGATGACGGCCAATCCCAAAAGCACCCTGGCGAAAGAAGATGGTCGCCCCATACTCGCCATGCTTGATCACCAAGGCCCGGGGTCCGAGGGCAAGCACTTTTTGCGCTGCTCGCGGCAGGTTGTCCTCTTCTGCCAGCATTTTGGTTTCCCCATCATTGATGAGCAATACATCGATCTGCCTCAAGGTGTTCAGCAACTCGGGGCGCGTGCCTCGAATCCAGAAGTTCATGGTATCGCCGGCCGTAAGGCGGATGCCTTTCAACTTCAGACGCACGGCGGTTTGCAGGCCCGGGTGGATATTGCCCAGAAACAGAAACTCCGAGTCCTTATATTCCGCAGGAATTTTGGGCTGGAACTTCTCAAACACGTTGAGCTCGGTGAAGTCCGTCTTGGCTTCGTTGAGGCTGCCCAGGTAATGCCCACCCCAGCGGAAGGTCTTCCCCTTGGCATGCTCGACGCCCCGCAGGTCGATGCCGCGCTTGGTGAAAACCCCCTCATGCTCGGCGGTAAAGTCTTCGCCTACCACGGCGACGACGCGCACCTTGGTGAAAAAACTTGCCGCCAAGGCAAAATAGGTACAGGAGCCACCCAGAATGTTTTCCGCCCGTCCGGCGGGGGTCGCGATCGAGTCGAAGGCAATCGAACCCACGGCAACAATGCTCATGGTCTTTTTTTGCTCTCCAAATATCTGGCGAGGATGAGTTTCAGCTTGGCACGAGTGGCTGGGGGGACCAGGTCGTACTCAGTGACAATGGCATGGGCTAGCGCGCGCTGGCAGTTGCAGGTGGGCGAAGCCGGCAGGGCCGCGATCGTCTGCCGCAACACGCGGCAGGCATTTTCCGCATTCTGCAGCAACACGGCGACAATCTGGTCGACGGTCACCGAATCGTGCTGCGGATGCCAGCAGTCGTAATCGGTGACCATGGCAATGGTCACGTAGCACATTTCCGCTTCCCGCGCCAGCTTGGCCTCCTGCAGGTTGGTCATGCCGATCACGTCCATGCCCCAGCTGCGATAGAGGTTCGATTCGGCCTTGGTGGAGAATTGCGGTCCCTCCATGCACAGGTAGGTGCCGCCACGTTTGCCGAGCACCCCCGCCCCCTTGCAGGCCTGCTCCACGGTTTTGGCCAATGCGGCGCAGATCGGTTCGGCAAAGCCCACGTGGGCGACGATGCCTTCCCCGAAGAATGTATCCACGCGGTGGCGGGTACGATCAAAGAACTGATCGGGGATTACAAACTCCAGTGGCCTGTGTTCTTCTTTCAGCGATCCCACCGCCGACAGGGACACGATACGTTCCACTCCCAGTTGCTTGAAGCCATGAATGTTGGCGCGAAAATTCAGCTCCGAGGGAAGGATGCGGTGCCCGCGTCCGTGGCGGGCGAGAAAGGCCACTTTGCGCCCTTCGAGCCGTCCCAGAATATAAGCATCCGAAGGCTCTCCAAACGGGGTCGGCTGCCGGGTCTCCTCGATTTCGCTCAGGCCGGGCATCGAATACAGACCGCTGCCGCCAATGATGCCAATCTCCGCCTGCGACAAGTCTCCCCCTGGAAAGCTCGGCAATTAAGCAAACTCGAGATTATACAGAATTAGGGCGGAGGGGCTGGCTCTTCGAGCCGTAGCAGGACCGATGAACACCCACCGATCAAGATCGATCAGGGTATGACGGTTGGCGATCCCATCAACTCCTGCTCCACCAGCCCACTGGTCGATTGATCCAAGCTTTCTGTGACCAGAACCCTCTCTTGTTGCACGCGGATGACAATCGGCCCTTCGCTGGTCAGCCAAGTGTGGCTGCCGGTCAAGGACACCAGATTCGACAAGTCGGGGATTGTTGGCCGAGGTGATGGCGGTGGTTGCTCAGTCCCCACACCGGTTGACGTTGCCTCGGGTGGAGGTGCCTCGTGCACCTGCTTGTATCGCACCGTCAGCTGCTTGGCATAGATCGCGGCGAACCGGGCTGCGCTCTCCCCATCCGACCAGCGCGACCAGTAGAGGAGTCCGAGCGGCGCGGCGGGGTTGCCTTTGGGTTGAACCGCATAGTAGTAGCCGCCGCGCCAGCGGGGATAGAGCTCGCGAGAGACTTCGGGGCTGGCGTACTGATCGAGGAGAATGGCTACGTCGAACTCGCCCATGGCTCCGATATCGAAGCGCTCGTAGTTGTGGAAGTCCCTCTTGAAATCCGGCAGAGGCACGGGCTCCAAGCGTTCCCCGGAGAGATAGGTCTTCGGCTCCATGATTTCGCGAGTGGTGAGGGGAGGACTAGTGAAGGCCGCGGCAAAAGCTTTTTGCTTGCCTCCGCTGCGCAGCAACTCAGCTTCAAAATCGAGGCCGTAGCGATAGGGGAACGTCAGCGACTCTTTCAGGAAGATGGGCGCACTCTGGAATGCCGGCGAATCCGACGTGCCCGCCATCATTCCTTCGGTAAGCGCCGCGGCGATTTGCGGGGAGGAGAGCAACGACTTGCCGGTCGGAGCCAGCATGTAATCCACTAAAACAACCATAGCCTGACCTTCAACCACCGCCTGGCGCGCTTCACTGTCCTCGTCCCGCTCGATATCCTCCGCGGTCGGATTCTTCTTACGGTCGAGATCAATGTCACCCTTTTTCATCCATTTCTCGAGCCCAAAGGACTGATCCTGAAGGGCATGGGTCAGTTCGTGGGCCATGACCGGACGTTGCTGCTCCGGACCGATCCAGTCCAGCAGATTGACGGTTTTGGTTTTGGCATCGTAATAGCCCGCCACTTGCTCACGCAGCAGTTTGACCAAAAACCCGCCGAGATCAAACTCGGTCGGCAGAAGGCCAAACTTCTTCAGCACTCGCTCGGAGCGGCGAAGTCTTTCGGTATCTTTGTCCTCCTTCATGTTCTTTTCGAGATAGGAGACTACTTCTTCGCGGGTCGTGAGCCTGCGTTTGACCTCTTTTTTGATGGGCAGGTCCGTATCCAGGCTGGCGAACTTAAGAATCGCGTCGACATCCTGAAAGAGCTCTTTTGCTTCCTCGGGCGAGATTTTGGTTTCTGCTTGAGTCTCCGTGTTGCCGGGTTTCTGCTGCTCGGAGTCACCCGGCGTGGCGGGCGCAACCTGGTCCCTAAATCCTGAAGTTGCCGGCGCATGGGCCAGCGCCAACGCCGCTATAGCTAGGCTTAGTAGAAAAGACGAGAGCCCTCGGCCCCGTCTTCGATACAATTGCTTTACTCTGGTCATCGGGTTCGTCTATGTCCGACAGCGATCCACGTCGAGTGGCGGCCCAGTATTTTCAAGAGGCCTACGAGCTGCAGATGGCCGGCAAGTACCAGGAGGCGGTTGAGTTCTACAGCCGCTCCATCGAAGCCTTTCCCACCGCCGAGGCCTACACCTTTCGCGGCTGGACCTACTCCTTCCTTGGGGATTATGACCGCGCTATTGCCGAGTGTGTGGAGGCTATCAAAGTCGATCCGGAATTTGGCAATCCCTATAACGATATCGGGGCTTATCTCATTGAACAAGGGAAATGGGACGAAGCCATTCCCTGGTTCGAAAAGGCTATGATCGCACCTCGATACGAGGCCCGCCCTTACCCCTTTTTCAACCTCGGCCGAGTGTACGAACACCAGTACAACTATCGCAAAGCAAAAGAATGCTACGCCATGGCCTATTCTCTTGACCGAAGATATCGAGCGGCTTTGGTCGGGTTACGCCGATTGCAGGCAAGTCTCAATTGAGCCCTGTCTCCTGGGCCCGCCCTGGACCGGGATCAAACGGGGCCAGTGGCACACCCTTAAGTCGTTCTATCAACGGAAAGCCGCTCGACCTCCCACGGCTTCTCGGCCGAATTTGGGCTCAGTCCTGGCAAACTCAGCTAGTGACATCTGCAGTACACCCCGTATTCCGGTGGTGCTTGCTTTTGGCTATGATGGCGGGGTGAGCCCATCTTATGAGCGGAGTGCCAAACCAATCATGCCTTTCGACAGGAACCGAAGCGCGAAGAACCATAGCGAAAATCACCCGGGCGCCCAAAAACGGCTGCTTCACGCTCTTGCGAGCGTATGCTTAGGGATTCTTTTCCTTGCCGGTATCAGTTACGCCGACAACAAGGTGCTCGGCGAGGTCGTACTCGAGGGTGCCACCAAGGTGGAACGCGATGCCGGTGTCTGGGTGGATAACCAGTATCTTGGCTACATGAAGGAACTGAAAGGCGACAAACAGATCCTGTTGCTTCCCGGCGAACATGAGATTATTGTGCGCCAGGATGGATATTTGGACTTTAAGCAAAATATCTCGGTTGAACCGGGAGCAAAGTCACTGGTCAAGGTCAAACTGGAACGCGACACGCGCTTCCAGATGCCTACGGTGTTCTCCGAAATTAAGCTTTCGGTGAATCCCGACCGGGCAGCGGTGTTTGTCGACGGGATGTTCGCGGGCCATGCCTCCGAGTTCAGCGGGGTAGCCCACAGTCTGTTAGTCGCGCCCGGACACCGCCAGATCACCATCAGCTTGCCGGGGTATGAGACCTTTCATAGCGACGTCGATCTCGCGCCCCATCAAAAGTTCAAGCTCCAGACCAACCTGGTGAAATCGGGCGCCCCGCCCGGGTCGGAGTAACCGAGCAACCAACAGCGGCCCCCGAGCAATAGCATTCAGCGAGCTACGGGGGTTTTTCATCTTTCCGGAAGGGCGCGGGATCTAGACTTCTTCGCTTTCTCGTAACTTCGAAATAACGCTGAAGTCCTCGAGCGTCGTGGTATCGCCTTTCACCTCCCCATGGGTGGCGAGTTCGCGGAGAAGGCGACGCATGATCTTGCCGCTGCGGGTCTTCGGCAGCATGTCGGTGAAGCGGATATCGTCGGGCCTGGCCAAGGCTCCGATTTCTTGCACGACCCAGCGACGAAGTTCATCTTTCAATTCGGGTGTGGGCTTCCGACCTTGTTCGAGGGTTACGAAGGCAGCAATCGCCTGGCCCTTCAGGTCATCAGGACGACCAACGACGGCCGCTTCCGCGACTGCATCGTGCGCCACCAGGGCGGATTCAACTTCCATGGTACTCAGGCGGTGCCCGGAGACATTCAGCACGTCGTCGACCCGTCCCATGATCCAGAAATAGCCGTCTTGGTCTTTGCGGGCTCCGTCACCGGTGAAATAAACCCCGGGCATCTGCGACCAATACTGAGCCACGTAGCGATCGGGATCACCGTAAATGGTGCGCAGCATACCGGGCCAGGGCCGTTTCAGCACAAGAAAGCCCCCGGAACCGTCTGGGACCGGCTTGCCATCCATGCCGACGACTTCCGGCACCACCCCTGGCATGGCACGGGTAGCGGAACCCGGCTTCGTGTCGACGGCACCCGGAATGGGAGCAATCATGATATGGCCGGTCTCGGTTTGCCACCAGGTGTCGACGATGGGGCAACGGTTGTGGCCAATGACCTCGCGATACCACATCCAAGCCTCGGGATTGATCGGTTCCCCCACCGTACCGAGCAAGCGCAGACTGTCCAGCTTATATTTGTTCGGCCATTGATCGCCCCACTTAATAAAGGTACGGATCGCGGTGGGCGCGGTATACAAAATGTTGACTTGGTGCCGATCGACGATGCTCCAGAAACGATCGGGCTCGGGGAAGTTCGGTGCACCTTCATAGATCAGGATCGCCGCCCCGTTGAGCAAAGGCCCATAAACGATATAGCTGTGTCCAGTGACCCAGCCGATGTCGGCCGTGCACCAGTAAGTGTCATGATCCTTAAGATCAAAAACCCACTTGGAGGTCAGGTACGTGCCCACGGCATACCCGGCGGTCGTGTGCACCACACCCTTGGGTTTGCCGGTGGTTCCCGACGTGTAAAGGATGTAGAGGGGGTGCTCGGCGTCCAGTGGCTCCGCCGGACACTGATCTGAGGCTTGGTCCATCAATTCCCGCCAACGGTGGTCGCGGCCAGGTTGCAACTGGACGGGCGTTCCACTGCGCTCGTAGACCACCACGTGCTTGACCGACGGGCATGACTTCAAGGCCTCATCGACCACGGGAAACAGTTTGATCTCGGCGCCGCGGCGATAGCAACCATCCTGCGTAATGACCGCCACCGCCTGGGAATCGTGAATGCGATCCACCAGGGCATGGGAGGCAAAACCGCCGAAGACAACCGTGTGCACCGCGCCAATGCGGGCGCACGCCAGCATGGCAATGGGCAACTCGGGCGTCATGCCCATGTAGATGGCGACCCGGTCGCCTCGCCTAACATCCAGAGATTTGAGGACGTTGGCGAACTTCTGCACCTCGCGGTGCAATTGCTGGTAGGTCAGGGTGCGAATTTCTCCTGGTTCGCCTTCCCAGATCAGGGCGGCTTTGTTTTTCCGCCAAGTTTTCACATGCCGGTCCACGCAGTTGGCGGAAACATTGAACTGTGCTCCCACAAACCATTTGGCCCAAGGATTGTTCCACTCGAGAACCTTATCCCATTTCTTGAACCATTCGAGTTCTTCGGCCACGCCAGCCCAGAACTTTTCGGGTTGCTCGACCGACTCGCGGTAGATACGCTCGTAGTCAGAAAGGGACTTAATGTAAGCCTGCTTACGGAAACTTTCGGGGCACTCGAACTTACGCCGTTCCTCGAGAACGGAATCGATGTTAGCGGGTATGGGGACGGTAACCTTATCTGCCATGACGCGAATCCTCGGGTTATCGCGAAAGTCGTATTTTACAGCAACCCGACCATGGTGCCTGGTATCTCGGGTAACTCGGCTCGCGTCAAACGGTGAGCCTGGTCAGGACGATAAGCGCCATTTCGTCCGGGTATAGGCGATCCTGAAGCCTTTGTTTTCTGCATTGCGCTGGGAGTCGCTGCCTGCCTCAGTCACCATCATGGCCAGATCACATCCGTGATCAAAAGCATAGCGCAGACGTTCATCGAGCAGCGCACGGTGGAGGCCACGACGCCGCAACTCGGGAATCGTGGCCGAACCAGCAAGCAGCGCAACCCCATCGTGAATGCACAACACACCGGCGGCGCCGGGTGTGCCCTCGACCTGGGCGAGGAAACACAGATTTTGCTCCCGGGCTGCGGAAATGGCACCGCTTTCGAGAAGAAAGTCGGCGAGTTCTGGATGCTCGTGGGACCATGCGCCGGCATGGATCCTCGTCCATAGTTGAGCTTCTTCCCTGCCGATGATGTGCACGCGGATGCGTGCGTCGCTAACCGCCGAAGGCGGCTCCACCCGGCGGTATAGCACGTTGCTGATTTCGATGGGCCGGTATTTGCGGGCACAGAGGAGGTTCAGAGCTGCGACTCCGGCTAATGGGCTCACTTCGTGGTCGACTTGCGCTTTGCGATCGAGAAAGAAGCACTCGATGACATCGAGCGTACTCGGAGTCAACTCCTCGAAGATGCCAAGGCCGAAAGTCTGGGTGATCGGAGAGGCGATGCCGTCAAACACCGCGTAGGTTCCAGCGCATTCCATCCACTCGGCGCCGCTATCGGGGAACATACGACGCCGTGCCACCGCATACTGGGCGCACGCGTGCCCCTCCGCCCGCTCTAAACGTCGCGCAAGTGTGAGGTCGGAAAACGGCACCGTCTGATTATCTATATACTTTCCTCCCATGCCAAACCCGTTGTCTTCTGCAGCCTGCGAAGCTTCCTTAAGCCAGCGCCTACAGAGGAGGCAAGCATTCGAAAAACCTGAGATGGGGCGGATTATGGCTTGACGGGAGCCGCGAATGGGGCAGATAGTTAAAGGGGCGGTTTTTATGTTTTGGGGTCGCTCGTTGGCGTTTTTGACGGTGGCTGTCGTCGCCGTGCTGAACCTGCCGGCTGACGGGCAATCCGTGATCTCCACCCGCTCCGGAGTCGTTCACTTTTTCGAAGGGGCGGTTTATCTGGACAACCAGCCGCTCCAACCTCATCCGGGAAGATTTTCCAGCGTGCCCCAAGGCGCCACACTACACACGGCCGAAGGCCGCGCGGAGGTCTTGCTGACGCCTAGCATCTTCCTCCGCATGGGCCAGAGTAGTACGATTCGCATGCTTGCGAACGAACTCTCGAATACCCGAGTAGAATGGTTGGCCGGGTCGGCCGTGGTGGATGCAGCGGAGCCAGTCTCCGGTCAATCCGTGACGCTCATTTACAAGGATTGGAGCGTGCACTTCCTCGAGGAAGGCGTCTACCGAATCGACGCCGATCCGCCGCGCCTGTGGGTGTTCCAGGGAAAGGCGGAAGTATCGGCGGTCGGCAATGAAGTGCCGCTAACGGTCGGGCAAGGGATGGATGTGCCGTTCGCGCCCGTGCTGGTGCCGGAGGGATTCATCGACCCGCCCCGCGACGCGCTTAGCTCCTGGGCCGAAGGCCGCCAGGAATCGATTGCCACCGACAATGCCATCGCGGCCAACATCCAAGATCCGGCTTCGATGCGAGCGTCCGACTACGGCGTGGACAGTTTTACTTACTTTCCGACGCTCGGTCTGGTATCTCCGCCCGCGGGCTTTGCCAGTTCCTACAACTTCTATGGGTTCTATCAACCGGGTTTCAACTCCATCTACTTGCCCGGTTACAGCTCTCTGCCTTGGTTTTTCCGCCCAGGGTCAGTTGGATACCCAACGTCGTTTCGTCCCCCTGTGATACCTCTGCGCCCTATTCCCTCCCGCCATCCGATGCCTGGACGCCCTAGTTCCCCGGTGGGAATACCGCACTCTGCTTCATCGGTTGGAATCCACGCCGGCGGTCACCACTAGTCACATCCAATCACTGAGAGGGCGCGTAGTACCCGAGCCGCCAGTGCACTTTGAGAGAGGAACCAAGACCCGAGGGCTCGGAAACCTTCACCTCCACCTTGCGGTATTTTCCGTCTCGCGCTTTATTTTTCGGGTAGTAGCCAAGGACGTACTGATTGCGCAGTTCGACCGCAATCCGGGTTGCGACACTCGGCAGATCGGCGGAAGCCGCCGCCGCGAAAGCCCGCCCGCCGGTTTGGGAGGCAATCTCGGAGAGCAACCGCGGTCCGGAGACTTCCTCAGGAGCCAGCCCGAAGGAAAAGGTCGGTTCAAAAACACCCATGGCATAGATTTGGACGTCCGCTTCGCGAACCAGCGACTCAATCTGGGCCGGGGTGTAGTGGCTGCGGTTATCCCCTCCGTCGGAAATGATGATGACCGCCTTCCGGGAATTCTTGGCCTTTTTCATCTCGAGGAGTCCGCTCTCGATGGCATCGAGCATGGCAGTGAGACCGCCGGCCTGCGCGTTCTTCAGCGCACTTTTCATCTCCTCCGCGTGGTTGGTGAATCCAATCGATACTTTGGCCACATCTGCGAACTCCACCAGGAACCCTTCGTCTTCTTTGTTCAAGGTGTTCAGCAACTGCGCCGCCGCGTCGCGCGAGGTTCGAAGCTTAAGGTCCATGCTGCCGCTCTCATCGAACAACAAACCAATCGAAAGCGGCGCATCCTCGCCCGAAAAGTCTGCCAAGTTCTGCTCCACGCCGTCCTCGAGCAAATGGAAATCTTTTTTCTCGAGCCCGAGAACGAATCGGTTCAATGTATCGGTGACGGTGACCGGGATCAGAACCAAGTCGGAATAGGCGCGGAAGGTGGCTACCGAACCCTGCTGCGAGTTCGCCGCTCCCGGGGTCGCCGGGGGAGATTTTTCCTTGGAGTCTGTCTGGGCAAGTGCTAAACCCGCAAGCAAGGCACACAGGGCGCAGCCCGCACAACCAATCGAGGCCCACGCTCTTCCCTTCAAGGTCCTACTCCCAGACGTCGATGAAGCGCTATTAGCTGCTCCTCGAAGAAATTGCCATTCCCCGCTTTGCGGTCAGACACGCATAATCACCGGAACGGCTGGCTGTTCGGTCGCCCACGAAACGGCAGTCGCGTACAAGACCACCTGCCTAAAGTAGGGTTCTAGGATGGCCTCGAGCTCGCGGTCGGTCTTGAAGTCAACCACCACCCACTGGTTGCCCTCGAGGAAGGCGAGGTCCAAGATACCCTCGAGCAGAGTTCCGTCCGGCTGGCTGATGGTCACTGGAGTCTCGCGTCGGCATTGACCCGATCGCCAAGCCTTTCTTGCTCTTTCGAGGAGCGGGTGCGCCAAGGCACCCCCGACAGCCGACACCGCCTCCTCAATCTCCTCCGGGCTGGCACCCAAGACCTTCCCATGCAGCGAAACAAACTCCTCAACTTGGCTGCGGTTTGCATCCAAGGGAACCGACGCCAGAGTAGCATGCACCAGAGAGCCGAAGCGTGCGCCGAACGGACGTTCTCGCTCCCTCGGCAGTTCGATCAGTTCAACCTCAGATGGGCGGCCTCGGCCAGGGTCTTTGTGGGCCTCGGCGGTAACCGTGCGAAAGGTCACGCTCGGTGCGCTGGCCTTTCCCCTCACATCGTCCCACGTTTTCCGCCAGCTCTCGTAGGCTCGGATGTCCTGGCGCAAGACCTCCGGGTCCTCGGGCTCCTTCAAGAGCTCCTCTTCGCGTATGCCAAACCGTTGTGGAACATCCAAGCTGAGAGCTCGCGGGTCCCACCACACCACACTGTACTCCGCATCGTGCTGGCCCGGCGCGGGGAAATGATGCTCGCCCGGCCAGACGGTGTCGGCTTCATCTCCCACGAAGTCCGGCGGCCGCACGAGCACGCTGTCTTTGCCAAAATTCGGGCATAGCGAAGCTGTCTTTGGTTTCCGGCGGTTTTCTGCCGACGGATAGAGGGCATCGTAGATCGGCCGCACCCACCAGTTCTCGACCGAATTCCAGGATCGGCGGGGATCGTCGCCGATGCTTGGAACCACCAGAAGATCGCGGGTTCGAGTGGTGGACACGTAGGCCAATCGAACCCCTTCGGCACGATCGCGAGCCCGTTCGAGATCGGCATGCTGACTGAGGTCCAAGGGTTCGCAGCCGGCCAGCGGAAGGGCGCACAAACCGGATCGGGCGTCGATATGGCGGCTGGGGTAGGAGTGCGAGATCTTGGCGGTGATGTCGGCCATGATCACGACCGGGAACTCGAGCCCCTTGGCCTTGTGAACCGACATCATGCGTATGCCCTCACTGCCCTCCTCGAAAATGGGCGCTTCGGCAGTGTCGGCGGCGTCAGTCCCCGCGTGCAAGTCTGCGACGAAGCCGCGGAAGGACAGCCCTCCCGACGCCTCATACCTTCTTGCCAGTTCGCGAATGTGCAGTACGTTGGCGAGCACCTGCTCGCCGGAAGGGCGCAGGGCAAATGCCAGGTGGGCGCGCGTCTGCTCAAGCAGGCGGTCGATGGTTTCGGCCACCGGACGACGGTTGCGCCGGCGGTGGAGCGAGCCCAGGAAGCGCAGGCTCTCGGCCACATCCTCGAGTTCTCCAGCAAGCCGGTCCGTCGGCAAGCGGAAAGGATGGAACCGGCCGAAGTGATGCCGGTATTCGAGCAATACGTCGTCCCGAATGGCGAACAAGGACCCTTTCAAGGTGGCAAATACGGAGAGCTCGTCATCCGGCCATTCGATGGCGGTGAGAGCGGCGCGAACGGTTTGGACCTCCTCGCGATCGTGGAAGGACCGGCCACCGACCAGCAGATGGGGCAGGTTTCGGGCCTCTAGCGCACGGAGATAGGGCCGTGCAATATCGTCGTCACCACTGACGAAGCGGCGGAAGAGCAGGCAAATATGATTGGGGCCGATCGGAACCCTTTTCTCGGGATCGCCGGGCGTCGGAATCGTCCAACCACTCTTGGTCACCAGCCACTGCAGGAAGGCGGCGATCGCGTCCGGGAGGCAGTTTTCCACGGCTTCCATGGAGAACTTTCTCTTGTACGGGCGCGGCACGGGCAGGGCCACAATCGAGGGCTGACCCGGGTAGGGCCTGCGGAAGGGAGAGAGTTGAACATAGCTGGCCTGCAGAGCCTCCGTGTTCCCGTCCATGTAAGGCGCGAAGGCTCGATTGATCAGGGCTTGGATCGAAGGCAGGGACCGGAAACTGGTGGTCAATTGCAGGAGTTCAGCCCCCTGGCCGAGCAGTAGCTGTTTCACCTCTTCGTAGGTTCCGACATCGGCCCGACGGAACCGGTAGATAGCCTGCTTGGGATCGCCCACGATGAACAGCTTGCCCGGCCGCGGCCGAACGGCTCGCCAGTTGGTAGTTTCCACGGTATCGGCCGACAGCAGTACCAGGATCTCTGCTTGCAGCGGGTCCGTATCCTGGAACTCATCGACAAACAAATGCGTGAAACGCTCCTGGAAATAGCGGCGCACACTCGGCGACTCAACCAGCAGATCCCGGGTGCGGATGAGAAGATCAAGGAAATCGAGCTTTCCCGCACGCTGTTTGAGCCGCTGGTAGCCGGCTACGGTTTCCCCCAGCTCGGCCTGGAGCAGGGCAGCGAGATCGGCGTTGGCCTGCGCGACAAATGCATCAAGCGCGGCCATCAGCTCTTGATGAAGGGCGAGGATTTGATCGCGCTGGATGCGCTGGTTGTACTGGGGCCTTCCTTTTCGGGGTTCGCGAAAGCGATCAAACTGACCGTCGGTTGCCCTGAGGACAAAAGTTGCTTCGAGGCCATCGTAGTCGCGCGGCCTGGCCTTCTCGACGGCGCGAATTTCCTGGCTGAGCGAACGAGCGGCGGCGGTGTCGAGAAACAGATTATTACCCGCGTCCGCAGGCTCCGCCGTCAGTTCCGCCAGACGATGAAATTTCTCGACCAGGGCGTCGATGGCGGCTATGCGGTTGAGCGGCGGACGCTGCCAGGAAGCAGGAAAGTCGCGCCAATTGGCAAGTTCCCAGCCCGCAGCCAGTAGCGTCTCGGTCGGCAGATTCCGGGTCTTGCGGCGCAACAGGCGCCTGGTCCCCTCGGGCAGGTCTTCGAGTTTCTCTTCGAACCAATTCTCAAAGGCTTCTCGATACAGGGCCCGGCTCTCGGCCTCGTTCATCACCTCGACCTCGGGATCAATCTTTGCTTCGACCGGGCGCTCGCGCAGCAAATCGCCACAGAAGGAGTGGATCGTGCTCAAGCGTGCCTCCTCCAAGTGAGCGAGGGCGTATTCCAGACGGCCGCGAACTTCAGGATTCGGTTCCGAGCGTCTAGCGTTCTCAAGCTCGGAACGCAGGCGTAGCTTCAATTCTCCCGCCGCCTTCTCGGTAAAGGTCACGCCGACGATGCTGTCAATGTCGGCCCGGCCGGAGGAGATCACGGCAATCATGCGCGCCACCAGTTCCGTGGTCTTTCCTGTCCCCGCCGCGGCTTCGACCACCAGGGTTTGGTCGAAGACCGTGCGAATGCGTTCGCGGGCCAGGTTGTCGATCAACGGCATCAGGGCAGCTCCCTCATGGTTTTTAGCTGCGCCAGGGGAGGAATCTCCTCCTTGCGGCCGAGGCGGATTTGCTCATACGGACCGCAGACCGCCTGAAAATCGCAGAAATCACAGGCCTGCTCTCTGGGCGCCGGCACCAAAAAGCAAGCCGCGATTGCGTTGTCGACCGTTCGCAGCACGACGTCCGCGCTACGGCGAGCGCCGGCATCGAGCGGAATCGACCGCTCGCTGAAGCCGCCGGCCGTGGTGCAATAGAAGAGTCGGCCTTCGACCACCGGCCGCTCCAGGGCCGCCTCGACCGCGAGGGCGTAGAGCACCGGCTGCAGGTATTCTCCCTTTCCCACCACCAGGCCCTTGCCGGTGAAGTCCTTTCCCGTCTTATGGTCGGTGATGCGCCACCGGCTCCGGTCCTCGTTGCGCTCGATGAGGTCGACGGCTCCGCGGAGTTTGACACCGCCGGCCACGACTACGGGATCGGAAAGGCTAGCCGCATCGCGCTCCTCGTTTCGAGGAAGGCCGAAACCGAACTCAAAGTGAACCGGCACCCAGCCATCCTGCTCGGCCACCTTGCGCAGCCACATGCGCAGATCAGCCCGCATGGATTCGATCTCGTCTTGCCAAACCCGGTCGATCGCCGGCGCCAGGTCCTCGTATGCTTGAGTGGCCACGCTGTCTATAACCTTGTCCAGCAGCTCAAGCGCCTCGGGCAGCTTGTCGACTTTGACCGGCAGCCCACCTCGCCCCTGCAAGGCCAGCTGCAGTTTTGCCTGAATCCGGTGGAAGAGCCGCCCTTTGGTCAGCGGATCCATTTGGGCAAGCGGCGCGGGCTCTTCCCGCGGCCCCAGTCGATAAATCTCGGACAGCAAAAAGCGGTAGGGGCAAGCGGCAAACTTTTGCAGACCGGAGGCCGAATAAGGGCGGGCCCGAAGTCGATATCTCTCGAGGATCTCGGCAATCGATTGGCGCTTGCTGAACAGACCGTCGTACACCGACCACGGTTTGTGCCAACGCGCCCAGCGGCTCCGCAAGGAACGGGCCAGGCAGGAATTGAGCTTCAAGATGTAGGTGAGTCGTCCGGCGCGTGGAACCTCGCGGTTGAGAAGCGGCCACACGCTGGCCAAATCATACTC
This sequence comes from Terriglobales bacterium, assembly GCA_035501575.1. Taxonomy (GTDB): domain Bacteria; phylum Acidobacteriota; class Terriglobia; order Terriglobales; family Acidobacteriaceae; genus JAFAGX01. The sequence goes on from DATJVZ010000319.1 coordinate 26,546, forward strand.
GGAATCATCAATGGCCTGGAATGGATCGCGCGGCGCGGGCCAAGCCAACCGGCTGCTTCCCGATAATTCGGCCTCCCGGGCCAAGATTTCATGATCGGGCACGTCACCGGTAATCGAGCGGGCGACATCGAGCGCATAGAAGGACGGTACGCGGGGCCGGGCTTCGGCAACGTCCAGCCGGGGATAAGAGAGATAGAGCTTCCGTCGCGCGGCGCCGACGGCAAGCTGCAGGAGAAGCCGCTCGTGCTGACTGCGGTCGTTTAAGAGGCGCAGATCGGGGCCCAGTTTCTTTCTCTGCTGATCGAGCAAGAGAGGGTCTTCGCGAAGCTTCTGGGGAAACATCCGCTCCGCCAAACCGGGAACGAAGACCACATCGAACGAACGCCCCCGCGCCTGTTCCGGCGTGGTCACGAGCACGCGCCCGTAGCGGCTCTCGGGCGGTTCCTGTTGCAGGTTTGCCAACCAGTGCTCGAGTACGATGCGGACTTCCGCCAGAGGTACGGAATCCACCGGTGCCATGGGCTTCATGTCCGCAAGCACCGCCAGCACCCGCTCCGGCCTGCGCAGAACCTTCGGCACAAGCCGCTCGAGGGCGGTTATCCACACTCCCCAGCTCGCCGATTCGGGCATGGCCGCCAGTTCATCGACCACGGGAAGAGCAAAGGCTCGGAGGTGACGTAAGTTGCGCAGCTTGCGCGCGACGTCCTCGATATGCGGGGAGCCGGGTTCTTCTTCGGCGATCGCCTCGAGCTCGAACTGGAACTGATGTTCCAGTCCTTCCAGCCGCCGAGCCCAGCGTTGTTTGCCGCCGATGACGGCGGCTTCTACCATGAGCTGTTCCCATCTCCAGGGAGCTCGCAGGTTTCCCGCCAACTCCGGTTTGTCGGGATGGTCCGCTGGCGTATCCTCTTCCCTTGCCTCGCGATCGGGAACAACTGCGGTTAGGCCGGCCGTAACCGGACCTAGAGCATCGTCCTCGGGGAGAACAAACGGCAACCTCTTGTCGATAACGGTGCCATCGTTGGCGAGATTAGGAACCTGGGCGAAAGATAGGTACTCGGCAAAGCGGCGAGCCGACAGCCCTTCAGCGGCACAGGCCAGCAGGGCCAGGAGGGCTCGCCCGGAAGGATCCGGTCGGCGGGTTCCGTGGGCAAAATACGCCGGGATCCCGGCTCGTGCCAAGGCAGACTCGAGCAAGCTGGCATAGCTCTCAGGCGCTCGCACCAAAATGGCCATGCAATCGAAGGATATTCCTTTGCCGGCCTCGGACAGCACGCGGCGCGCAATCTCCACACACTCTCGCTCCTCTCCCGGAGCCGAGAAAAAGACGACCTCGCCGTCGACTTTGCCCGCGGGCGGAACCTCCTCGGAGAAAAGGTAAAAGCTGAGCCGCTCCAGGCTCGAATTGCCGCGCGCCGCGCTAACCTCGCCGTCCATGGAGCCCACCCCGCTAAGGTTAGTTAGCGTTCGCTGGTCCCCGGCTGGACAAGTGAACAGAACTTGCTCGGAAGCGGCCGCGAGGGTCGTGACGAACTGCCGCTCAACCTGCGAATGAATGGGAAGGTCCAAGAACAACAGCGGGCGCCGAACCAGATCTGTTCCCCTTTGGACTTCCTCGAGTGCCTCGCGAAAGAGGACGGTGCGGTCGGCGACCGCAGCCTCTCTCATTTGCTGCTCAAAGCTGTCGAGAAGAGTGGCGTTGTCCGGCCCGGACTCTCCCAGTCGTTCGAGTTCAGGAGCCGGGATGCCTGCAGCGCGCAATTCCGCGAGCGTTGCCGTGACCGCGCGGGCAAAGCCCGGGAAGCCTGCAACCGGGTTGAAATAGCGCAGACGTTCGCGAGCCTGCGCCTCGTAGGCCGCACGCACGGCAATGGCCTCGGCGCCCACCGCGCTGCCCGGGACAATGCCTCTTGCCGCCAACCGGTTCCTGGCCAACCGAGTGGCTAGTTGGGACAGGCTGAAGCGATGCAGCCCGAAGGTCGCAGGGCAGGTTGCAAGCTGTCGTACAAAATCATCCACCGCATCCCGCCCAGCGCCGATGATCACGAGCTCGGTCGCCGGCGGAAAGGAACGGACAAAGTCAGCGGCCGCGGTAATCCGCTCGTGGGCCGAATGGGACTTGAAGATGCGTATCATGTTCGAGGATCAAGCCATGCCGGGACACCATCGATCGTGGTCCGTTGCCATGACGATGGTCGGCGGAGATTCGTATTGATTATCGACCGATCGGAAGCTAAATGCACCTCATCTTCGAGACAGAATTTTAAGGATAGGCGAGCTCGGGAACGTACTCCTCGACATTGCATTTTTCGAGAACATAGGCGCCCGGACCTTGCTGCCCCCGCACCGTGCGGCAGAATTCGGCGACAAAAAATCCGGCCCTTAGAGCTTCGGTGAAAGCCCAGCGGGTGGCTTCACGCCATTCGCGGGCTAGTGAGGGATCTCTTTGTTCGACCGACTGGATGTCACTTGGAATTTCGATGGCAATTCTCTGCCGCAGCAAGGCCGTGGCTAACTCGGCTCGCGACGGATGGCCAACCCCATTGAATTGCACCAGGGGAGACAACGTCTTCAGGGCGTCCAGCATTTCCGGACGGCCGTCTTTGCCTTGCTGGCGCGCCTGTACCCGGCGGCTAGTAATCGGCCATTTCACCCACAAACGGTCGGTGCTATTGCGATGAAGCGGGCTGGAAGTCTCCGGGCCGTAGAAATCAACCAAGTAGGACGGAGAAATCACACCCAGTTTGGCAAAATTCAGATGGGCATTCTTGCTCTGCAGAGGGTCGAACGTCCAGGTTATCTCGCGGATGCGCAGATCCCCAATGCGCAAGGCCAGAGCCCGCTCGCGCTGCGCCAGCTTGAGTCTGTATCCGAGATCGCGATCGCGGTAAGGCGCACGGACAGCGAGCATGTGGGAATGGATGTTAGGCCGGTTCTTCTCCAAACCGAGAAACCCGAAAACAAAGCCGACCAGCACTGCACCTTCAAACGCTCCTAACCAAATGCTGCCCGCTTCCCGCGTAGCTACCGTCAGCGTGAGCGGCAGGGTGTCGAGATCAGACAGCGCCCAAACTTCTCGCTCTACTGCCTCGACCTGCTGGAGATCTTCAAAGCTTCGCAAATCGCGAATGGTAACGATGGGATTGGATTTGGTTTCCGGCATCTAAGGGACAACCGGTGAAGCGAAAGAATACGCGAGAATCCGTCTCGCTGTCAGCCCACCCCTTCGCTCGATCGTCGCTGCCGCGGGCGGAAGCAGATGAAGCAGATGAACTTGCTGGCTTTTTCAGGGTAAATAATTGTAAAGAGGCCCAACAGGGAATGCAATTTGGAATATGATGATTCTTGAGGACTTGCGTCGCTCGGTTTTTTTGAACATTGGGCAAAAATCCGCATCCCAAGTGGGCATCCCTACGTCCAACCTCTTGGGATTACCGCGCCAAGCTTTGGTCGACGGATCACCTTTCCTTTGCGATGAGGCACACGAATGACAGCTCCCTCCAGCCGATTTAACCCCGGGCCGCGGGTATCTCGACCGTGGGTTCGATCGACGAATCGAGTTGGCTCACAGTTCAAGTTTTTGATAGCGGTACTGCTGTCCTTGGCGTTTCTGAGTTGCGGGGGCAGCGATCCCCGATCCGGATCAGCCCGGGCCAACGTAGCCTCAGCCGTGCCGGTTTCAGTGGCGACGGCCGAGCGTCGCGATATGCCCTATTACCTGACCGGGCTGGGATCGGTTTCGGCCTTCTACACCGACAGTGTCAAGACGCGGGTAGACGGCGAACTGGTCGAGGTGAACTTCAAAGAGGGCCAGTATGTAAACAAAGGCGATCTCCTGGTGGTGATCGACCCGCGGCCCTATCAAGTGGCACTCGAGCAAGCGCAGGCGACGCTTTTCAAAGACCAAGCCTCGTTGCGCGATGCCAAGCTGAATTACGAGCGTTATAAGGGCCTGCTCGAAAACTCAGGAGCCATGTCACAGCAACAGGTCGACACCCAGAAGGCAACGGTCGATCAACTCGAGGGCACGGTGCGCACGGATCAGGCGGCGGTCGATAATGCCAAGCTGAACCTGGTCTATTGCCACATTACCTCACCCATTAGTGGGCGGGTTGGGCTGAGGCTGGTCGATCCGGGCAATATTGTCCATGCCACCGACACCAACTCGCTGCTGGTCATCACGCAGCTGCAGCCGATCGCCGTGCTGTTCACACTTCCCGAAGACCAGCTTCCACCGGTCGCCCAGCACATGGCCAAAGGCACACTGCAGGTCGTAGCCTACAGCCGGGACGAGCAGACCAAGCTCGCGACCGGAAAGCTCTTGACCATCGATAATCAGATCGATCAGAGTACCGGCACCGGTCGTCTGAAGGCGGTTTTCGACAATAAAGACAACCTGCTGTGGCCAAACCAATTCGTAAATATCCGCTTGTTGCTGGAGGTTCGGAAAAATAGCACGGTGATTCCAGCCGCCGCGATTCAACGCGGGCCGCAAGGCACCTACGTGTTCGTCGCCAAGCCCGATCACACGGTTGAGATCCGCCCGGTGACCATTGCCTTCACTCAGGACAACCTGTCCACGATCGCCAGCGGACTGACGCCCGACGAGGTGGTCGTCACCGATGGCCAGGATAAGCTGCAGCAGGGTAGCCAGATCGAGGTTCGCACTCCTGCCGCACCCGCGAACCGTGCGCCGGCGCCAGGCGCGGTCTCGGGCAGTCCGCCGCAGCAAACTTCAGCACCTCCGGCCAAATGAATCCTTCCCGCATCTTCATTCTTCGACCAGTCGCAACCGCGCTACTGATGGTGGCGATCATGTTGGTGGGCTTTGTCGCCTATCGCCAACTCCCGGTCTCGGCGTTGCCCGAGGTGGACTATCCCACGATTCAGGTGATGACCTTTTACCCCGGAGCCAATCCCGACGTGATGGCATCGTCGGTCACTGCCCCGCTCGAACGTCAGTTCGGTCAGGTACCGGGGTTGACACAAATGACCTCCTCCAGTTCGTTTGGCAGCTCAGTCATCACCTTGCAGTTCGGGCTCGATCAGAACATCGACGTCGAGGAGCAGCAGGTTCAGGCTGCGATCAACGCGGCCCAGACCTACTTGCCATCCGATCTGCCGAATCCTCCGATTTATAGCAAGGTGAATCCGGCGGATGCCCCGATTCTCACCCTGGCCATGACCTCGCAGTCGTTGCCGCTCTCTAAAGTCGAAGACTTGGCGGACACCGCGCTGGCGCAGAAGATTTCGCAGGTCACCGGGGTGGGTTTGGTTTCGATCAGCGGCGGCCAAAAGCCGGCAGTTCGGGTGCAAGTCAATCCCACCGCCCTGGCAGCCTACGGCTTGAGTCTCGAGGATGTGCGCACGGCTCTGGCAGCGGCGAACGTCGACCAAGCCAAAGGGACGCTGAACGGGCCGCGGCAATCGTTCACCATCGGCGCCAATGACCAATTGCTGTTCGGAGATCAGTATCGTCCCATCGTCATCGCCTATCGCAACGGTTCCCCGGTGCGGCTTTCCGATGTGGCGAAGGTGAGCGACGGAGTCGAGAACGTCATGCAGGCGGCCTGGATGAACGAAGACCCTGCGGTGATCGTGAACATCCAGCGCCAGCCGGGGGCGAACATCATCAGCGTCGTAGACCGCATCAAAAAGCTGCTTCCCCAGCTGCAGGCGGGATTGCCGGCGGCCGTCAACGTCTCGATTCTCATCGACCGAACCGCAACCATTCGTGCCTCGGTCAAGGATGTGCAATTCGAGCTCATGCTGACGGTGGCGCTGGTGGTCATGGTGATCTTTCTGTTTCTGCGCAACCTCCCCGCAACCGCCATTCCCAGCGTTACCGTTCCGCTGTCTATCGTGGGCACGTTCGGGGTGATGTATTTGCTCGGCTACAGCCTGAATAATCTCACGCTCATGGCGCTGACGATCTCTACTGGATTTGTGGTGGACGACGCCATCGTCATGATTGAGAACATCTCCCGCTTCCTCGAGGAAGGGGATTCGCCTCTCGACGCCGCCCTGAAGGGCGCTGGGCAAATCGGGTTTACCATCGTTTCGCTGACGGTTTCTCTCATTGCCGTGCTGATTCCCCTCTTATTCATGGGCGATATCGTCGGCCGACTGTTCCGGGAGTTCGCCGTTACCTTGGCGGTAACCATTTTGGTCTCCGCCGCGGTATCCCTGTCGCTGACCCCGATGATGTGCGCCAAATTGCTTAAACACCAGCGTGAGTCCGAACAGAGCCGCTTCTACCGGTCCTCGGAGAAGTTTTATAACCGGGTGATCGAGTTCTATGGGCGAACCCTCAAGTTCGTGCTTCGTCACCAAACCACGACCTTGTTTGTGACGGCCGGTACGCTGGTCCTCACCTTGATCTTGTATGTCATTGTTCCCAAGGGGTTCTTTCCGGTGCAGGATACCGGGGTTATTCAGGGCATTTCCGAGGCTCCGCAGAGCGTTTCCTTCCCCTCGCTCGAAGAACGCCAGAAGGCGCTCACCCACATCATTCTGCAGGATCCCGACGTTGCCAGCCTGTCTTCGTTTATCGGAATTGACGGAACCAATCTGACCCCGAACACGGGGCGAATTCAGATCAACCTCAAGCCGCGCGACGAGCGCAAGGCCAGCGCCACCGACATCATCCGTCGCTTACAGCCAAAGCTGGCGCAGGTCGAAGGCATCACGCTGTTCATGCAGCCGGTGCAGGATCTGACGGTCGAGGACCGGGTGAGCCGGACACAATTTCAATACACCATGGAGGATGCGGACTCCCGCGAACTGGCGCGGTTGTCGGCGCAGCTGATCGACAAGCTCCGCACCCTGCCCGAGTTGCGCGATGTTGCCAGCGACCAACAAACTGGCGGCCTGCAGGCAGATATTGTCATCGATCGCGACACGGCCTCGCGGTTTGGGATCTATCCGGCCCAGATTGACAATACCCTGTACGACGCGTTCGGCCAGCGGCAGGTGTCGACCATCTTCACCCAGCTGAACCAATATCACGTGGTGCTCGAGGCCGATGCGCAATTTCAGCAGAACCCGGGTTCGTTCAAAGATTTGTACGTCAAATCGAGCACCGGGGCCCAGGTCCCCCTTTCGGCTTTTACCCAGGTGCACACCACCCCCACTTCGCTGGCGGTGAACCACCAGGGCCAGTTTCCCGTGGTGACCATTTCCTTCAATCTTGCCCCCGGCAAATCGCTAGGCGATGCCACCGAAGCGATCGATCAGGCAGAAGCGCAAATCGGAATGCCGGCCAGCGTTCATACCGCGTTCCAAGGGACGGCGGCCGCTTTTCGCAATTCGCTTTCGACCGAACCGTGGTTGATCGTAGCCGCGATCGTGACCGTGTATATCGTACTGGGCGTGCTCTATGAGAGTTACATTCATCCCGTGACCATCCTCTCCACGCTGCCTTCGGCCGGGGTGGGCGCCATTCTGGCATTGCTGCTCACGGGCAATGATCTGGGCGTGGTGGCGATTATCGGAATCATCCTGCTCATCGGCATCGTAAAGAAGAACGCCATCATGATGATCGACTTCGCTCTCGAAGCCGAGCGCGTCGAGCACAAGCCGCCGGAAGAGGCGATCTTTCAGGCATGCCTGCTTCGTTTCCGTCCTATCATGATGACCACGATGGCCGCGTTGCTTGGCGGTCTGCCCCTGGCACTCGGAACCGGCACGGGATCGGAGCTGCGTCACCCCCTGGGAATTACCATTGTGGGCGGACTGTTGGTCAGCCAGGCGCTAACCTTATATACGACTCCGGTGGTTTATCTGTGGTTTGACCGGCTGGCAAAGCGCTTTGAACGCTTCGCCATTGTTCACCGCGTCGAGGAACCGGCCACGGGGGATTAGTCAGTGAACATCTCCGCCCCATTCATCAAACGGCCGATCGGGACATCACTGCTGACCCTGGCACTGCTGATGTCCGGTGTTCTGGCGTTTAACTTCTTGCCGGTGGCTCCTCTGCCTCAAGTTGAGTTCCCGGTCATTCAGGTTGCCGCCAGCCTTCCCGGTGCGAGTCCGGAAACGATGGCGTCGGCCGTTGCCACCCCCCTCGAGCGTCAGTTCGGACGGATCGCCGGCATTAATCAAATGACGTCGGTGAGCCAGCTCGGCTCGACCGGCATCGTGCTGCAGTTTGACTTGAGTCGAAATATCGACGCCGCAGCCCGCGACGTGCAGGCGGCCATCAACGCGGCTCGCAGCCAGCTCCCGTCCTATCTACCGGGCAATCCCTGGTATCGCAAAGTCAACCCCGCGGATGCACCCATTCTCATCATGTCGCTCACGTCCGATAGCATCACGCTGCCGGACATCTACGATCAGGCGAATTCCATTCTGTCGCAGAAGTTGGCGCAGGTGAATGGAGTCGGCCAGGTCTACGTCGGCGGAGGCGCCAACCCTGCGGTGCGCGCCGAAGTCAACCCGGCCATGCTCAATAATTACGGCATAGGCCTCGATGCTGTGCGCACCGCCCTGAATGCGGCCAATGCCAATCGTCCCAAGGGCGAAGTAGCCAATGCGAACTCTGCCTGGACGGTGAATGACAACGATCAGATGACACATGCGGACCAGTATCGCCCCCTGATCGTTGCCTATAACAAGCAGAACGGCGCTGCGGTGCGTTTGGGCGATGTTGCCGATGTCGAAGACTCGGTCGAAGACGCGCACATCTTCGGCCTGTCCAACGGGAAGCCCGCGGTCATCCTGATCGTGTTTCGACAGCCCGGGGCGAACATCATCCAGACCGTGGACAACGTGCTTGGCATCCTGCCGCAACTGCAGGCGTCCATTTCGCCGGCCATCAAATTGGCGGTAGTATCGGACCGAACCACGACCGTGCGTGCGTCGCTGCACGACATCGAGATCACCCTGGGCATTTCCGTCCTGCTGGTGATCTTCGTCGTGTTCGTTTTCTTGCGCACCGTACGAGCCACCATCATTCCCAGCATCGCAGTCCCGCTTTCCTTGATTGGCACGTTTGGCATCATGTATCTGGCGGGATACAGCCTGAATAATTTGTCGCTCATGGCTTTGGCCATTTCGACCGGCTTTGTGGTCGATGACGCTATCGTCGTGCTCGAAAATATCACCCGCTATCTCGAGAAGGGCAAGGGGCCGGTCGAGGCGACATTCCTGGGTGCGCGGGAGATTGGCTTCACCGTGCTCTCCATGAGCACCTCCCTGGTAGCCGTATTCATTCCCATCCTGATGATGGGCGGGATCGTCGGGCGCTTCTTCCGCGAGTTTGCCGTAACTTTGAGCGCGGCTATTTTAGTCTCGCTGATCATCTCCCTCACCACCACGCCCACCATGTGCGCGCAGCTGCTTAAGTCCCTGGGAGAAGAAGTGCATGGAACGGCCTACAAGGTGAGCCAAAAGGTATTTGACGGCATCCTGGGAGTCTACCGGGTCTGCCTGGGCTGGGTGCTCCGCCATCAACTCGTGGTGCTGCTCATCACCATCGCGACCGCCTTCCTGAGCATCCACCTGTTCCAAGAAGCTCCCAAGGGCTTCTTCCCCCAGCAGGATACCGGTCGCATCCAGGGCTCGGTGCAGGCGACGCAAGATATCTCCTTCAACGCGATGAAGGGCAAGATGCGTCGTTACGTGGAAATCGGCATGCAGGACCCCAATGTCGCGACCATGATCGGCTTCTGTGGCGGCACCACGGCGATGAACCAAGGCCGCATGTACATCACCTTGAAACCCCTGCGTGACAGGAAGTTGAGCGCCGACCAGGTCATCATGGAACTAAGCCGCAAGTTTGCCGAGGTCCCGGGAGCTACGCTCTACATGCAGGCCCAGCAGGATTTGAATATCGGCGGCCGTCTCAGCCAGGCGCAGTACCAGTACACCCTTCAGGGCGAAGATCTAAATGAATTGAATGAGTGGGCGCCCCAATTATTAGAGAAGCTGCGCACCCTGCCGCAGCTGCAGCAGGTCAACACCGATCAGCAGGACAAGGGCCTGGCCGCCAACGTGGTCATTGATCGTGACACCGCGTCCAGGTTGGGCGTCTCCGCGCAAGACATTGACGCGGTGCTGTATGACGCCTTTGGGCAACGGCAGGTTTCGACGATTTACGAGCCTCTCAACCAATATCATGTGGTGATGGAAGTTGCGCCGGGATTTCAACAAAGTCCGGAGACACTCGAAACCACGTATGTGAACTCCTCCCATGGAAACATGGTACCGCTCTCGGCGTTCGCCCACTTCGGACCGGCCAACACCTCCCTGGCGGTGAATCACCAGGGTCAGTGGCCGGCGGTGACCATCTCCTTCAATCTGGCGCCGGGGGTCTCTCTGGGACAAGCCACCCAGCTGATTGAGAATGCGCAACGCTCCATCCGCTTCCCCGCCACCATTCACGCTAGCTTTCAGGGCACGGCCGCGGCCTTCAAAGCGTCGTTGGCCAATGAGCCCATCTTGATTATGGCAGCGCTGCTGGCGGTCTATATCGTCCTGGGGATTCTCTATGAGAGCTACATCCATCCCATCACCATTCTTTCGACGATTCCTTCGGCCGGGGTGGGCGCGCTGTTGGCGCTGAAATTGACCCACAATGAGCTCAACGTCATCGGCCTAATTGGGATCATCCTGCTGATCGGTCTAGTGAAGAAGAATGCGATCATGATGATCGATTTCGCATTGGATGCGGAGCGCCGCGAGGGACGCGCGCCGCTCGACGCCATCCACGAAGCCTGCTTATTGCGCTTCCGCCCCATCATGATGACCACGGCAGCTGCGTTGCTCGGGGCCTTGCCCCTGGCCCTCGGCACGGGAACCGGCTCAGAATTGCGCCGCCCGCTGGGCTTGACCATCATCGGCGGGCTGATCGTCAGCCAAGCACTCACGTTATTCACTACGCCAGTCGTTTACCTTTACATGGATCGGCTGCGTTGGCGCCGCAGCCCGAAGCAAGGCGAACTTCCCCGCCCGATTTCTCCCGCGGCCAGCCACGCCGACTAAGCTTCGCGCCCACGCCGGCTCCCCCGGCCGCATCGCGCGGAATCGTTCTTCTCAGGAGATGGCTCTGTTGTTCATCCCGGGCGGCAGTTGCCGGCGGCGATTTTCCGAAACACGAAATTCGTACCTAATCGTCCCATTACCAAAGTGACTTGCTCATCTCCGAATGCCTGTTACGATTGAATGTAACCGCAGGAATCTTGGCGGGGGTGAAAAATACTCAGAGCATTTGCAGCGGCGATTTTCTCCCTCATCTTGGTCAGCGCAACTCAAGTGTCTGCCCAAGAGAGCTATCACGTCATCTCGGTGACGAACGGCGGCACCATCAGTGGCACCGTCAAATGGAGCGGCCCAAAGCCCCATCTCGCCCGTTTCCCGATCACCAAGGATCCGCAGATTTGCGATCCGAACTCGGAAAAGACTCGCGACTTGGAGCGATTGATCATCGGGCCTCAAGGCGGCGTCGCCAACACGGTCGTGTACCTCAAGGAAATAACCGCGGGTAAGGAGTTTAGCCTCCCGCCCGCACGGCGCTTCCTCGACCAGAGGCACTGCCGATACGAACCGCACATTTTGCTCGTCCCCGCCGGTGGAACTCTCGACATGAAGAGCTCCGACTCGACCCTGCATACGATTCACATGGAAGGCGCGGCGAGCTACAACCTGCCCTTTCCCTTTCCCAATCAGGTCATCTCTCGTCCCATGCAGAGTTCAGGCCTGGTACACCTGAAATGCAACGGCGGTCACGTTTGGATGAATGCTGAAATGTTCGTAGCCCGTCATCCCTACTACGCCATAACCGACGAAGAAGGCAAGTTCGAACTTACCAATGTTCCTCCCGGTCAATACGAGCTCGTGGCCTGGCACGAGGGTTGGGAGATCGCCAAGCAAGAGGCAACCTTTGATGTCTTGACCGAAAAGCGGGTGGAGCGACCGATCTTCGGCGATCCTAAGACGCAAGAGAAGAAGGTTAGCGTCACTCCATCGAACACCACCGTCGTAGAATTCACCTTATCCGAAAAATAGCGGCGCCTCACCCCGGGCACGATCCGTGCCTTATCAGCAACTCAGGTATTTGCGGTATTGTCTCGCTGGGAAAACCGACGCAGAATTTACTTATCGTTCGTGGCCATCGTTCTGGTTGAAGGGTTTTGATCCAACCCTCGCCGGAACAGCCGCTGGTAAGGTGACGCAGTGTGACCACCCGAATCCTAATCGCCGACGACGACGCCCCGGTTCGTCAATTGCTGCGCAGAATCTTGGAGGAACATCCGGGCTGGCTGGTCTGCGGAGAGGCCTCGAACGGCCGGGATGCGGTGGCCAAGGCAAAGCAACTCTCCCCGGACGTGGTGGTCATGGATCTCGCCATGCCGCAAATGAATGGACTTGAGGCCGGCCGCGAGATCTCCAAATCCAGTCATCTGCACATGCTCCTGCTAACCGTCCAAGAGGTGTCGCAGGAACTAGCGCGAGAAGCCAGAAAGGCCGGATTCCAGGGCGCGATCTCCAAAGGCAAAGGTACCGAAGTAATCCCCGAGATCGAGACGCTGCTCGAGGATGGGACTTGTTCGAATCGTGCCCAGATCTCACTTCCTAGTGGTCCAAGGCCCAACGGCTAGGATTGGCCTAATCGGAGAAAGCGGCCCCATCGACCTGGTCGATCCAAATCGTGGGTCATTTCTTTCGTGAAATGAACCCCAGAACCTTGCTGGCAAACTCGTCCGAGAACCCAAAGCGGGCTTTGGAGCGGGAGTAGAACTCTACCGCCATCCTGTCCAACCAGATCAGAGCAGATTTTCCCATTCCGTCGCCGGGGCGCGCGCGATAGCGCGTGGAGGAGGGCGCCAGGCAGCTGTCGCCGTCGAGCGAATAATAATAGAGGGCCAAGCTGCGCCGGGATTCACCTTCCGGACACGCCAGCGGTTCGGGAAAACCGTGGAGGCATCGCTCGGTGCTGAAGATCAACACATGGTTGAGCAGCGGCGGATATTTCACCACGCAGTGCTCCATCTTTGCGTCCCAGAGTTCGATGGCGCCGCCCCACTCCGCTCGCCAGGCGGGATTCAAATAAAGGATGAGATTGACCCGCCGCCGCCAGCGTGGGTGATAGTGATGATGGGAGAAGTCGGTATGGACGTTGAGGAAGCCTCCCCGTCCCGCCTGATGCAACCCTCCTCCCTCAAGGCCGGGATCGGCCATGAGGTTCGGAATGCCGGTCAATCGGGATAGCCATGCGAGAAAGCGGGGCGTGTTCAGTTCGTCGGCAATGAGTCGCAACGAGGCGGGGAAGAACTCGCGCTTCGCCAACCCCAGTTTATTCTCGTTGCAATGTTGGTAGTGCGTCCAGCTCTTGCTGTCCGCCCCGGGGAACGCGGAGGCGGCTGCGGACGCGGCCTCAGCCGCCAGGAAGTTTGTGAGCAGGATGTGGGGCGCCGGAAGGTTCCCGGCAAACTGTTTCGAAAGGTCGGACAGCCGTAGGTTCCATGTGTGATAGTCGAACAACAGGGTCGACTCGTCGACAATCTTCAAGCAGGACATTCGCTACGATCCTTTCTGGACCAGCTAATCCGTTCGAGCGGAACCCCAAAGTGTCGTTCATCATACCCCCGAACTGTCGATTTTCAGTCTATCAAGAACCTGGCTGGCGAGTCAGCGGATGAACCCGGTCTTTGGGTTTCTGCGCTGGTGCCTCCGATGGTCTGGGTTCAGTTCAGCTGGCAGATCTTGACCGCGTCGTTCTGGTAAGGACAATCGAGTCCGCGCACGCCGGGCTGCTCGACAATCACCCAGGAGACCCCGTACTCAGACTCGAGGCGGCGAAGGTCTTGGATCTGAAACTGATTCCATTCCGATTGGGCCTGAACCTGCCGCCACCATTCGTCGGCCAGCTCAGGAAACATCGATACTACTCCTGCGTCCTTGATGGCGTCTGCCATCCTGCTCCGTTCGGCGACGGCGCGAAAGCCCTGCGCGTCTTCTCGCTTGAGGTCCATGAAGTGGGGGTTCAGCGCAAAGATCGCCGTCGTCGGCGTATGCTCTCGTACCCAGAGGAAAGCTGCAACCCATGGATTCCTAGGGTGCGAACCGGGCCATTCAAGGTGGGCGCTTGCCGGGAAAATCGAACGCTGCGCGGTAAACATGCCGAGCGAGAGCGGAAGCAACAACACGATCCAACCCCAGAGGCGATCCTTCAACAGGTATTCGGTCAATAGTCCGGCGGCGACGAGAAACATGATGATGTACAGCAGATAGAGACAACGCATGGGCTGCAGGCGAGCCAGGGCTTCAAAGCGTGGTGGAATGGAGAGAAGGAGAGCGAGCGGTAAGTAGACCAGTTCGTAAATGACAAGTGCGCGGCACAGCAGGTCGACGGTACGCAACCGCCGAGCGCGCGCCAATTGACTGAACCACCAGAGAATCACCAGCGGAGCCAACGCTCCCAACCATTCATACCATTGCCAGCGACTCAGATAGTGATAGGGGTGGGTAAGTGCTACCTGATGGTAAGCCTTGGGAGGCGGTGCCAACGACAGCCCGAACGGCAGCCAAGCGGCGAGCGAAGAGAAGAACTTCGACTCTTGGAGTCCGGCCACCAGAAAGCAATAGGAAATGGCAAACATGGACATCAAAGGGTGGATCGTGGCAGCGAGAAGCAGGAAGCCTGCGGCTTGGAGGTACTTCCGGTCAAGCACCCGTACCAGGGCAAAAATTGCCGCAAACGCCGAAAGATTGCGCGGATTCACGTATTGGTCCATGAGGTAGAGGGCGGTCCCGGCAACCGGCAGGGTCAATAAAGCGGCAATCAGCGCAACCCCTGCCCAGCGAGCCCGGGCATCGGCAAAGCACCTTCCACTCAGCTCCCAGCAGGCGAGTAAGAAAAGAAAGATAGAGGCCAGGTGCCAGAGGAAGAGTGCGGTCTCTAAGCTCAGGTGGCTAAGCCGGACGGAACTCGCGATCAGATTGGGAAATAAAGTCGAGTGCGCATGGGCCGCAAAAAATTGGGCATTGAACGGAAACAGCTCTGGATGTAGCAGCTTTTCTATGCCGGGGACGTAAATCTCGGCGTCTTCGGCCCAAGGATGATAACCATGGATGAAAAGCGCTCCGCAAGTCAGGAGCAAGAGAAACAGAAGGTTCTTACCCTTCAAAAAGCCCGCTCCTTGCGAAAGCAGATTGCATGCCCGGGATTGTCCCAATCACCGATTTTCCCATTCTTCGCGAGCGGAAGCTATGGCCAAGCGATGAAGCCGACGGACTAATCCGGAAGCCGCGAATCCAATCGGCTTTCGCCCGCTATTCAACGGCAAGCTTGAAGCTTAGCGTGTGCTTGAGCGTGCCGCTCGTGGCGGTTACCACGACAGTGGAGGTCCCTACCGCGGTCGGGCTTGAAGGCGGAGTCGGTGAAGTCGTTCCGCCGCCATTGCCGCCCCCACACCCGATTGCGGTGATCGAAAAGGCACAAATCGTCAGAGCCAGCAAGGTTTCGATCCGACGCCTAGAGCAACCGCCCAGCAGGAAGATGCCGGCAATCCCGACTCCCGTGGTTGCGACCCACCAAAAAGGACGTCGAACGGGCGTCATGAGTTGTCCCGTGGTTCCAGTCGTGGTAACGGTCAGGACGGTGGACCCACCGCCTGTCACGGCTGCCGGCTTGAAGGTGCACTTGGCACCGGCGGGCAGGCCGGAGCAGGAACTCGAACTGAAATTGATAGTTCCGTTGTAGCCATCGAGCGCCGTAACGGTCAAGGTCAGAGATCCGCTATCCCCTGGACTCTGAATCGTAATGGCCGGCTTGCTCCCGGCCGAGAACTCGAAATCCTTTTGCTGACTAAGCGTGGTTGAAGAAGAGGTGGACGTGAGGTAGTTGCTATCTCCGCTGTAGGTCGCTGCGACCGCATACGAACCGTTAGTGAGGGCAGAGTCCGCATACGAGGCGCTCGCCTGGGCGCCTTGTAGTGTGCCGGTTTGCGTGGTAAGTGCCGGCACACCATGGACCGTGACTGGAGTGCCGACCTGAGTGCCATTCACGAAGAAACTCACCGTACCGCTCGGTGGCGTGCCACCGCTACTCGTACTGACGGTTGCCGAAAGAACGCTGCCCTGAGCCGCCGCCGCCGTAGAGACCGCGCTGCGGGTAGCGGCCTGAGTGACCGTCAGACTCACCGGAGACGAGTTGCTGGGGTTAAAGCTAGCGTCTCCCGGGTAATCCGCGGTGATCGTGTGCGCTCCAGGAGAGAGAGTGTAAAGGCCAGTAGGCGTGCCCCCGTTGGGACTATTTAAGAAGTTCGGAGTGGCGGTGTTGCCTTGGCTGTTGAGGGAGTAAAAGCCAATAAGATTCGTCCCGTCCATAAAACTCACCTGTCCGGTGGGTGTACCCTGACTCGATTGGCCGGCAACATCAGCACGCAAATAGACAAAGCTTCCGTAAGGACCTCCGCTCAAAGGAACGAAATTGAAGCTTTGGTTCAAGGTAAATACGGAAAGAACTGTCGTGCTGGGCTCTTGGGAGACTGTTATCGAAGTGGAATTTGCCGGGGGGCTAGGCGCAAACGTCCCATCTCCCGAGTACTGCGCCGTAAGCGTGTAGGTGCCGCCCGGCAGAGAAGAGATCGCTTGGTCGGCGGTGCCAGATGCGAGGGGAAGAACTCCCACTGCAGTCTGTGTCGGGGTGTCGGCCATCAGCGCCACACTGCCGGTCGGCGTGCCCGTACCGCTATTGGGAGCCACCGCGATTTTCACGGTGACCGACTGGCCGTGGGTGATGGTCGTCGGGCTCACACTGGTGAACGTTGTCGTAGTAGGTTGGAAGGTGATTGAATTCCAGTGGTTCACCAAGTTGGCGACATTGACCGAGCCGAGTCCGGTTGCCGGATCGTAGCCAACTCCGGCCTGATAGCCGGTGCTCTCTGTCCCACCCTTCAGGGGCACGGCATTGTTTCCGACCGTGACGTCGTTAAAAATACAAGTACTGGCGGGTAAGATCGAAGTGTTTGAGGCATTGCAGCTCGCAAGCTTCTCGGCGGCCGCCAACTTGTAAAGCACATAGTCGGCTTGACCTTGGCGACCGTTCATCTTCTGGTCTACCAGGGCCATGATGCCTGCAAAGGATGGCGTCGAAGCGGAGGTCCCCCCAACCGCCGCAAAATAGATCAAACCCTGCGAATTAGGGATGCAGGATCCCTCGAGACACAACAGATAAGGATCGTGGAGGGCCGCAGTCAGAGAAACGTCGGGCAGATCCCGGTGTCCGTCATTGGGGATCCCCGTAACCCCCGACTGCCACGTCGTCGGTTTAGGAAAGAACGTACTGTAACCTCCCCCTCCGGCAACAATGTTTGCGTCTGAACCACACGCGGCTGCCGTGCAGCTTTCATTCCAGACATCCTCTGGAATATAGGAAAGAGCCGACTCCAGGGTGTCCGAATTATTCGTTGAACTCCAATATTTGCTGTCCTGCCCGTCTTCGTTGAATATCGTCCCCCCCACGGCAACATTAAAGGGGGTAGCCGCCAGGAGGCTGACGGAGACGGGTCCGACGGCAGTCGTTTCACCGGGGTTGTCGCATCCCTCGGCACCCGAGTCCCCCGAGGCAACCAGATAAGTAATCCCCTGTGCGGCCGCCTGTTCTGCCAGGGTTTCGTAGTACTGCGCAGCGGTGCTGGTGGAGTCGGCCTCGCAACCACCGAAGCTTTCGGTCATGATATCCGCCAAATTGTTGTCGACGATGTACAACTCAGAAAGGTCAACCCCATCCGTAGTATTGGTGACGGCGGAAACCACAAAATCCACCGTGGCCCCGGGTGCGAGCGATTGGGACCAAGTTACGTCGAGTGTCGCCTCAGCTTCTTCTCCGCCGCCCAAATCACCGGGGTCAGCGCCATCGACAATGGGGTTGACTTGCACACTAGGGAAGTCAAAGACGCCTGCAAAATCGTTTACATCTGCACCGCTGTTGAAAAGGTCACTGCGACCGACCACGGCGACAGTTCTCCCCGTGCCGTTGATTCCGGGGTTGGCAGAGAGAAGCGGGTTGACGTTATAGATCTTCCAGTAATCCGCTGGTGCTAGCGCGTGCACTGGAGGTGTTCCAGGAAATGTCACCTTGGGCGCTTTTCCGGCACCCTGCGGTTCGAGCTTCGCTGGAATCTTCTGCTCCGCGACGTGAATCATCGGCCGCTTGAGGAAATTGTGCAGGGTATGCACACCGGCAACCACCGAGGTTAGCGCCGTGGGAATGTCCGGGTCATTGGCGTTGGCCCAGTGCTCCTCGCCGTTCACCATGTACTTGCGAATGGCCGTGTGAAATGCCTCTTGCACCTGGGCCGCGTTGCCCGAAAACTCAATCACATTGCGGCCCTGGGCGATCTTGGCAATCTGGAATCCGTGCGTCTGCAACCAGGACGTCACAATTTGGATATCGTGGTCGTTCGGACCAAACTGCTGGCCAAACTCCTCCGGAGTGAGCCACTTGTGGTAGTGCGGCGAAGCTTTGTCCTGTTGATTGTCGAGCAGGGTTTCGAGTGCTGCCTCTTGCTCTGGGCTGCGCTTCAGCACTAACAGCATGCGGTTCATCGGCAGATCGGGTGGGGCCGGTCCGCGATCGAATTGTGGTCGAGCCAAACGCTGGACGTTCCCTTTTAACACCGTCCGTTGGGTCTCATTTACTCTGTGGACGATACGCGAGGGCACAATCGGCGATTCGCCATATACAAGACAAGAAAGAAGAAGACATGGAGTAATGCGCCCGGCTTTACAAATGCTCGAAATCCAGGCTTCCACGGAACTCTCCCGAAGCTATCTACCGACCAACCGCTGCCCCGACCGCTTCCCCGGCGTCCTGGACGCGCTTCCGTCGTTAGAGGATACCGTGGTCAACGGCTGGAATGGATCATAACTTAAATCCTGAGGTGCGGGGGGTTACCTGCGTTCATACAACCCCTCTCGGAGCTAATTGACTTTCGGCTCAACCGGGTAGAGAGGCGGGTTCAAAATCAACCCCAAAAAAAAGCGCCCCTTGACCCCATATGGGTCATGGGACGCCTGAACAGCCCTCCCCCAGAACTGCTCAAAGACACGATACCGAGGACCGTAAGAGCCGTAAATCCCCCGGTTGTGCCACCCGATAGCACCACCTGGCCATCGAGTCGCAGGCCGAGCGAACAGTGGAGTGGATGTGCCGACGAATGGGGGCGAGTTCGTAATCCCCACTTATTTCTTGACCAGGGCGGCGATGCAGTTGATCTCCACCAAGGAATTTCCCGGCAGTGCGGCCACGGCGACGGTGGTGCGGGCCGGGCCGCCATTCGGAAAGTAGCTCTTAAAAACCTGGTTCATACCGTCGTAGTACTTAATGTCGGCGAGGAAGACCGTGAGCTGAAGAATGCTGTCCACGGTGCCGCCGCCGGTCTCAACCAGCTTCTTCACGTTGTCCATCACGATGGTCGTGTGATGTCCAATTTCGAATTGCTCTGCAGGACCGGTATCGTGTGCCCCTTGCCCAGCCACGTAGATCAGGCCATTGTGAATCACGATCGGCGTGATCATCTGTTTTCCATCGGCGGGCTTTCCATCGCTGTTGAGCTTACGGATGTCCTGATCCGCTTTCGCGTCCGAGGTGCCGGCCAGTGCGGATCCGCTGAGACCAGCGGCGAGTGCGGCTAACCGAGCGGCGAAGTTTCTGCGCGTGAATGGTCCGAAATTCATAACTCCCCCTGTTCGAAAGTGGTCGGAGTCTAACGCAATGTCGAAAACACGGTCAATGGCAAAAGCAACGATTATGTCTAACTCAGCTGAAGAGCGCGACAGCTCAGCTGACCTACGGGTCGATTTTGAGCCGCATGTGGTCGAAACCGCGCTTCGTAGCCAGGCTCACTTCTCTCTGATCCGCACCAGAACGACCCCGTGGCCGGATACGAAGTCGCTGAAACTATCTTCGGAGGTGCCGCGGTCTCCTGCTTGAGCCAGATGTCACGGACACCGTGATCGTCCACCGCGCGACCCCTCAGCTTCGCCCTTCGGAAAGCGGCTTCTTGCTCATTTGGCCGTCCACCATACGCCAGATTTCGAGTGGATTGTCATCCTGCAGTTCCGGCGGCAAGGCGGAGTCGGGAAAGCCTTGATAACAGACCGGGCGGCAGAACCTGAAAATCGCCGCACTGCCTACGGAGGTCGAGCGCCCGTCGGAAGTCGATGGGTAAGGTCCTCCGTGCACCATGGCGTGACAAACTTCCACTCCGGTCGGAAAACCATTGAAGATCAATCGCCCGACTTTCTGCTCAAGGATGGACAGCAAATCACGGAAATTGCTGAGATCCTGATCCGTGCCATGAATGGTCGCGGTCAAATGCCCTTCGAGGTGCTGAGCCACTCTGAGCAGCTCATCATGAGTAGAGTGGCGAACCAATAAGGTAGAAGGACCGAATATCTCCCCAGCCAGATCAGGCCCGTTGAGGAAGGAATGCGCATCGGTCTCGAACACCACCGCCCTGGCAGCGTAACTCGCCCCCTGAGCCAAACCAGCCTCCCCCGCAACCACGGCAACGTCGTTTCTGGTTTTACGGTTGTCCACCGAAGAGCAATAGGCTGAGCGAATACCGGAGGTCAGCAGGGTGAAAGCGCCGCTGCTCTCAACCAGGCCCCGCAGCCGGTCGCGAAAGGCACCGACCTCGGCGCCCTCCGGTAGGACAACAATGCCCGGTTTGGTACAAAACTGGCCGGCTCCCAGGGTAAACGAGGCATACAATCCGCTTGCGATCTTGTCGAGATGCTGGCGCAACGCTTCGGGGAGCACAAACACGGGATTGGTGCTGCTCATCTCGCCGAAGAATGGAATTGGCTCAGGACGAGAGGCAGCGATGTCCATCAGCACCCTGCCCGCCGCGCGAGAACCAGTGAATCCGACAGCCTTGAGCAGGGGATGTCGCAGCAGCGCAACTCCCGCTTGCGTGCCACGGTCCAACAGCAAAGAAAAGACGCCCCCGGGCAATCCCGCTTCACGGATTGCGTCGGTGATTGCATGCCCGACCAATTCGCTGGTACCGGGATGAGCGGGATGTCCTTTTACGATCACCGGATTGCCGGCCGCCAAGGCGGAGGCGGTATCGCCACCGGCAACCGAAAAAGCCAAAGGAAAATTGCTCGCGCCAAAGATCGCAATCGGTCCCAGCGGACGCAGCAGGGAGCGAATATCAGGTTTCGGAAGCGGCTGTCGAGCCGGGTTGGCCCGATCGACACGGGCCATCACCCACGATCCTTCTTCGACGACTTCGGCGAACAACCGCAGCTGGTTGGCCGTGCGGGCCAACTCGCTTTCTAGACGGGGCTTGGGGAGGGCAGTTTCGAGCTCGGCGCGTTCCACAACTTCCTGGGCAATCGACTCAATCCTGAGCGCGATCTGGCGAAGAAATCGGCCTTTGTCGCGGCCTGAGACCCGACCGTAGGCCGCGAACGCCTGCTGGGCGAGCTCGACTGCCCGCGAAACTTCCTCCGGCGTGGCGGAAAAGAAATCGGGAGCCAGGGGCTCCCCCGAGGCAGGATTCAGGCCGCGGAATGCCTCCTCCCTGCCCTTGCCCGATTGTCCTCCGATGATTGAGCGTCCCACGAGTCCCGGCATACGTCTGAGATTTACTTGGTGACGGGCGCAACATCGCGGTTCTCGGCTACCGGCCGATTCCGCAGGGCAGCGCGAATCAACGTTTGCGTCTCCTCCAGTTCCCTACCCTCCAACTCCAGCCGTGGCGGACGTACGCGAGGATTGCCCATACCCGCTTCCGCCTGTACCAGCTTAATCAGCTGAACGAATTTAGGAACGGTGTCCATACGAAGCAAGGGGAGAAACCAACGATACAAGGCGAAGGCCTTCTCCCGCTCCCCGTTCCGCGCCAGATTGAACAGATCGACCGACTCTCGTGGCAGTGCATTGGCGAGCCCCGCGACCCATCCCGTCGCCCCGACTCCGATGCCTTCCACAATGGCGTCGTCCACCCCCACAAACACGTCGATTTCATCGCCCAGTAAGGCCCGAATGGCGGAGACTCGCCTGACATCCATGCTCGATTCCTTGAGGGCGTCAAGATTTTCGTGTTCCTGGGCCAACTCCCGAATCTGCTGGGGAAGAAAATCCGTACTGTAGGCAACCGGATTGTTGTACAGCATGCAGGAGAGAGGTGTGGCCCTGAGCACCGCGCCCACGTGAGCTTTCATTTCTCGCCAATCCCCTACGTAGACATAGGGTGGCAGGATCATGAGTGCATCGCAGCCTAGGTCGGCAGCTGCTTTCGCCAGCGCGACCGCCTCGGAGGTGGAAGGCGCAGAGATCGCGGCCACGGTCGGCGCCCTTCCCCCTACGGCGGCAGAACAGGTGCGCAGGATTTCAAGTTTCTCTTGGTGCTTGAGAGTCGCGGCCTCGCCCAGAGAACCGAGGACTATGACACCCGCACAACCATGATCCAGCAGCCAGCGGCAGTGCCGGACCATGAACCCGCAATCCACGCTGTAATTCGGGTCGAAGCAAGTTGTGATTGCCGGCATTACACCCTTCCAGTTCATAAATCTCCTCCTACAAGGGCCTGGGGCTCCGATTCGGAGTGGCTCGCCATCCAGGCCATATGCTCCATCTGCACCGGGAAGATAGGGGGACGCACGGAATCAGGCTTCCAGTGGAAAAGGAATTCCGTGGCTGGACCGCAAATCCGGCCCTGACAAGGGCCCATTCCACATCGAGTTTGTAATTTGGCAGACCGCCAGGATTTCTGTAAGGCCAGGCGGCAGTAAGAAACATCTTCGCAGCGGCAAACGAAGGTTTCCGGGCGAGCCAAGGCTTTGAGTTCTCGCCGCAGGGAAAATGCGCGACGGAGTGCCTTGGCAAACCCTTCGAGCTTTTTGCGCTGCTTAAAATACGGGACCGCCTGTTCTCTGCGGCCAGCGGCTGCAAGCCCCGCAATTTTTCCTTCGATCAGCGACAACTCCAGCCCGCCGATCCCGGTGGGTTCACCGGCGCAGAAAATTCCCGAGAGTGAAGTCTCCTGAAATTCGTCGGCTTCGACGAAGGCACCGCGCATCTGGCAGCCTACCAGTTGCGCAAGCTCGGTGTTTGGCACGAGATGGAAGCCGCAAGCCAGGTAATCACACGCAACTCGTTCGCCGCGCGAAATCACCACCGCTTGTAGCTTCCCTTCACCTTGAGCTTCGATCGGCCAACAACCGGTTAGAAATCGAACCCCCGCCAATTGCCTTCTGAGAGTGAGCGCTTGCGAGCGCTTCTGGCTGTCGCGTAAAAGCGCCCCGCCGAAACCGAGCAAGGAACTCCAGCGAGCCTGTTCACAAACGGCAAGCACCACTGCCCCGTGCTGGCGCAACCCTGCGGCAACCGCGACCAGCAGAGGCCCGGTCCCGGCTATCACGACTCGCCTCCCGGCGATGGGTAGCCCGGACTGAACCATGGCCGCGAGCCCGCCCGCACCCATCACGTTGGGCAGAGTCCAGCCGGGAAAAGGCAGGAATCGCTCGCGAGCACCGGTGGCCAGAACCAACTTCCCGAAGCTGAGTTCGTAAACGTCCTCCTCGCGCTCGGCCAGCAACATGCCTTGGGCGGGATGATGAAAAACCCGCGTTCCACACAGCACTTCGACTCCCGCATTCGAGGATCGCTCCGCCCAGCGGGCCGCGTCGGATGAGCCATCGGCGCTTTCACCGCGCCAGATTTGCCCACCCAAGCTCGGGTTGTCGTCCACCAGTCCCACGCGGCGTCCGGATTCAGCAGCGTACACACTGGCGGCCATGCCCGCCGGCCCTCCACCCACCACCAAGACATCGAAGGAGCGCGCAACCCTAGCCATCGATCCTCACGTCCATGCCCAACCGGCAGAGAATCTGACAGCCGCAGCGATGCGGCCTGCCATCCACGGTCACCCGGCATTCAAAGCAGATCCCCATTCCACATAAGGCACTGCGCGGCTCGCCGGTCACAGAACTTCGGCAGCGAGAGTTCGCCATGGCCACCGCCACCGCCACCGTGGCCCCGCGGGGAACCACGATCGGCTGATGATTTACCGTGACTACGATGGTTTCAGGCATGGATGCGCTCGGCGCCGATCCTGCCCGGCAAGTACGGCTCAATTGGAATTCGAGACTTCGATCCCGTCAGCTGGTCGGCGACGAGAAATGCCGTCCCGAGAGAAGTGGTGATCCCCAGTCCCTCGTGTCCGGTGGCGAGAAATATGGTCTTGTCTTGCGGCCACGGCCCAATATAGGGGAGCCTGTCGGGGGTAGCGGCACGATGACCCGTCCAGGTGCGAATCGCCGACAGCTCTCCTAAGCTGGGCATGTATTGCTGAGCGCGGCGCAGCATGCGGGAGAGCACTTCGCTGTCAACGCTGCTGGTTTCGGCGCGATATTGCCGCGAGGAGCCCACGAGAATCTGTCCGGTGATGCGGGGTTGCACGTTGAAGGCGACCGAGTCGCTGGTGAGCGACTGGACGCTCTTCAAATATCCGAGTTCGACCAGCGCGTGGCTCACGAATCCGCAATACCGCTCGGTGATCACCAAATGACCTTTTCGCCTCTTAACTTCGACCTCCGGCGTCAGTTCGGAAGCCCACGTCCCGGCTGCGTTCACGATGGTGCCGGCGGAAAATTCCCGGCTGCCCGCTACGACGCACCCTTGGCCAATCCGGGAGACCGAGAGTCCCAGGTGCAACTCTGCTCCCTTCGCCTGAGCCAACTCCATCAACCAGCGCGCCGCGCACGGCGGGTACAGAACTGCGTCCTCGGGCACCACGAGACCCCCGGCTAAACCTGTCCGGAGATTCGGTTCCATTCGCACCAAGCTCATCCCGTCGATGACTTCCACAGGGACGGCGCGCTGGCGATAATACGCTTCTTTGTGCCGGACTTCGGCCATTTCCTCCGCGTCCTCTGCCACCCAGATCGTGCCGCACTGCTGGTATTCGACATCCGCGGGCAACTCCGGGCTCAGCTCGCGCCAAAGCTGCTGGGAATATCGGGTCAGAGCGAACTGCGCCTCGGAATCGCTCATGACGACGATGTGCCCCATGCCGGCGGCGGTTGCGCCACCGCCAACCGAGTCACGCTCGACCACGGCAACACGCAGACCACGACGGGCAAGCTCGACGGCGCACGCCGCCCCGACAATGCCGGCCCCGACAACCACAACGTCGTATGTCGCTCGGCTCACGCTCGAATACCCATCGAAAAGGGGTCGCCTTCGTCGAGCAGCAACTCAGCCTCCGCATTCACGTAGGCCGATCCCTTGATACTGGGGTAGACTTGGCCGTTGCGAACGCTCACGCTGCCTTCGAACACGCTCCCTACTACGCTTTCCTGTTTCCAGACTTCGCCTTCCCGCAAGTGTCCGTCGGCATAAAGGCACGCCAACTTGGCGCTCGTGCCCGTCCCACAAGGCGAGCGATCATAGGCTTTGCCCGGGCACAAGACAAAGTTCCTGCTCTGTATGCCCGGTTTTTGCGAAGGACCGAAAAGTTCAATGTGATCGATTTCCTGACCGCCGCTGCCGGTAATGCCCGCCTGCCGTAGCGCCAGGCGAATCGCCCAGGTGAACGACGTCAACCGCTCAACGTTACCCAGACTCAGCTCCATCCCATGATCGTCAGTCAGAAAAAACCAGTTGCCACCCCACGCTACGTCTCCGTGCACGGTGCGAAAACCGGGAACCTCCAGAGGCACATGCGCTCGGTGGCGAAAACTCGCGACATTCCGGACCGTCACTTCACCCGTCTCATGCAGAATGGCAGTCACGGTGCCGACCGGCGTCTCGATGCGATGCTCTCCGGCCGCGACTCGGCCCATGTAGCGCAAGCTCGCAAGCAGACCGATGGTGCCGTGCCCGCACATTCCCAGATAACCGACATTGTTGAAGAAGATGACGCCTGCGGTCGAATCAAGGTCCACAGGCTCACAGAGCAACGCGCCCACGATCACGTCGGAGCCGCGCGGTTCGTTGACGATGGCCGACCGGTAGCCATCATGATCTCGACGAAAGCGCTCCAGACGGTCGGGTAAAGGTCCGTTCCCGAGATCGGGGCCGCCCTCGACCACAAGACGGGTGGGTTCGCCTCCGGTATGGGAATCGATCACTCGAATGCGGCGATATCGCGACTCGATCATGCCCCCTCGCGTCTCACCCGCTCGGCTAGAGCTGCGGAAGCCGCTATTGGTAGGCGTGTGCTGTCCCCCGGCTTTTCGGCCTCGACGATTCACCTGTATACAATATCGCCTCAAACCGGGGCAATGCGAATGCAGGCCCTTCCCTGCCTGGGATTGCACGGGTCGGAACGAAACCTGGCGCGACGATGGGCGGAGCACCCGCCGGGGCCGCTGGTCCGCTCGCGCCGGTTCTGGCGGGAGGAGAAACTAGGCTCCAATCTGTCCCAGACGTGTTCTGGTCAGCAGATCACAATCCGTGTCGAGGACGAAAAGAGTGTGCGTACTCGGGAAGGTCCCGATCTTCTTGTTGCCGTTGATCCTTAACTAATTGAAAACAAATGGCAGGGACGCCTCGCTGAGCCCTAAAACACCGATAAGGACCGCTTTGATCTTACCATACGGGGTATGGTATATAATGGGAATGGCGCATACCATCAAGCAAAAACAGGCCCTCCTTCTTAGAGCCAAGCGAATTCAGGGGCAAGTGGAAGCACTGGTCCGGGCTCTCGATGAAGAGCGTGACTGCTCCGATGTTCTCCAACTTATGAGCGCGGCGCGTGGGGCTATGA
This sequence comes from Terriglobales bacterium, assembly GCA_035501575.1. Lineage (GTDB taxonomy): Bacteria > Acidobacteriota > Terriglobia > Terriglobales > Acidobacteriaceae > JAFAGX01. Next base: position 53,278 of record DATJVZ010000319.1, read on the forward strand.
ACAGCCTGATGGCGGAGTTGCTCGAAGGACACATCAGGAGTCATGTCCTTGACGGGAAAAACAAACCCACGTCAGAGCAACTAGCTGCCGCTGATGAAGTAATCGAAATGGTAAAGTCTTACTTGAAGTAATCCGCTCCCCACAAAACAGGAGCGATCAATGAGCGCACCGAATCTAGCCCAAGACCTGCGCAACGCACCTCAGTTTCCAGACGAAGGAAATCCGTGTACCGGAGACGCGCCCGAATCCGCCTCCGAGCAGGCGGACCATGACCATGGGCTGGATTGGATTGAGTTGGCGCGTATCGGACTTGTCGCTTTAGCGGCGGCTGCTGTGTGGTTTCGGGTCTGGGAGCCATTTCCCCGGTTCAGCATCATCGGCATAGCGGCGGCTTTGCTCGGGGGCTATCCGATCTTCAAAGAAGCCTGGGAGAACATTGTCGAACGAAAAATGACGATGGAGCTCTCCATGACCATTGCCCTGTTGGCGGCCTTGGCCATCGGGGAATTCTTCACAGCTCTGGTTATCATCGCCTTCGTGCTGGCTGCCGAGGTGCTGGAGAGTCTCACGGTTGGAAGGGGCCGACGGGCTATTCGAGACTTGCTTGATTTCCTGCCTCGGACAATCACTGTCCGCCGTGATGGTCAGATTATCGAGATGCCTGCAGAGCAAGTCGAAGTTGGGGATTCCGTAGTAGTAAAGCCAGGTGGGCACATTCCGGTCGATGGCCTGGTGTTGAGCGGGCGCTCATTCGTCGAGCAAGCTGCAATCACAGGCGAAGCGATGCCTGTAGAGAAGCTTCCCGGACACGTTGTCTATGCCGGAACGATCAACCAGTCTGGCACACTGGAGATCGACGCCCAGAAGCTGGGCCGTGATACCAGCTTTGGACGAATCGTGGAAGCGGTAGAGCGTGCGGAAAAATCGCGCGCTCCGATTCAAAAGACCGCGGATCGCCTTGCTGGCTACCTTGTCTATTTCGCCATTGGCGCCGCCATCCTGACCTTTCTTATCACTCGCAATGTACGTTCCACCATCTCAGTAGTAATTGTCGCCGGTGCCTGCGGGATCGCCGCGGGAACACCGCTGGCCATCCTGGGAGCGATCGGGCGGGCGGCTCGTCAGGGCGCAATCATTAAAAGGCGGCCTCTACCTCGAAGCGCTGGCGGCTGTCGATACGGTGCTGTTAGACAAGACTGGCACTCTTACCTTTGGAACACCCCAGATTCACGAGGTGATCTCAAACCAAGGTTTTGCCATGGAGGAAATCATTGCGGCGGCCAGCATCGCCGAGCACCGGTCCGAGCACCCACTCGCCAAAGCCATCGTGGCGAAGGCGACCGAACTCGGCGTGCCTACCGCTGAACCCGACTCGTTCTCCTACACGCCCGGTAGAGGCATTCGGGTCACATATCGGGGCGATGAGATTCTTGTCGGCAGCCGGGCATTCCTGGTTGATCGGGGAATTGGCGACAGCCCGCCGGTCGACGGTCATAGTCGGGGTGGTGCCTCCGAGGTCTTCGTGGCTCGTGACGGGAAAGTGTTGGGCAGTATTTCGATCGCGGACGTACTGCGTCCGGAGGCGAAGGCGGCAGTCGCGGAGTTGCGAGAGAGGGGATTGAGAACGATTCTTTTAAGCGGAGACACCCAAGGCGTCACAAATGCGGTCGGGCATGACCTCGGGGTGGACGATGCAATTGGGGAACTCTTGCCGGAGCAGAAAGCAAAATGGACGCGCGAACTGCGGGAAAAGAATCGCCACGTCGCCATGGTTGGCGACGGGATCAATGACGCGCCTGCCCTGGTCGAAGCAAATGTCGGAATCGCGATGGGTTCTGGCACGGACGTTGCAAGAGAAAGCGCAGATATCATTCTTATTGGAAGCAACCTTTCGAAATTCGTCGACATCTTGCGTATTGCGCGCCGTTGTCGCGCCATCATCAGGCAGAATTTCGTCGGCACACTTGTGGTGGACACCATCGGTGTTGGTATGGCGGCCTTTGGCTTCTTGAATCCGCTGCTAGCAGCCTTCATTCACGTCACGTCGGAATTGGCTTTTATTCTGAATTCCACGAGGTTGTTGCCCCGGACTTCGTCGGGGAGAGAGTGACTCTTGGTTTTGTGCAGGCCATCAACACAGAAGGCGGATGTGCAATTCCTTGGTTTCGTCCACGGTCGGCTACGGGGCTGGCGATCTTTTGCATTAGCATTACCGTCTTATGGTCGCTTCCTGCCCACGGAGCCGGCCGTGCTTCGAGATGTGGAAGCAGTTACCTAAGCTTGCGGCCGGCGGCAATTTCAGTGTAGATTCGACTCACTGGTTTGGTAGGCTAAGAATCATGCGGTCAGTCCTAAAGCAGATCGCGTGGGTGGGTTTGCTGCTGACCCTGTTGTCGGCATTTGGTTTTGCTGCGCACCAGCATTCCAGTTTCGGCGACGAGGCTCAGTGTACGATTTGTGTCGCCGCGCATTCTGCTTCCCCTGTTGCCGCGTCCAATCTGCCGCGTGTCGTTCTTTTTCTCAATCTGCTCATCGTTCTAGCGAGGCCGGCTTCCGCGAAACAGCGCCTCGTGCCTTTTGCCCTCACCGTTCGACCACCTCCCGCTGCCTAGGTTCAAGAACAATTGCTGCTCGTGAGATGTGAGATTGTTCACCAACCATATGTTCATTGGGAGGAATCATGCTGGCTTCTTCGCAGAAGTCGCTCGTTGCGACTTTAATCGGAGTTCTCTTCTTTTTACTTGTGAATCTGTCAGGATATGGGCAATCGGGGGGAAGTTCGAGTTCCGTGACCGGGACGGTTGTCGATCCCTCCGGGGCCGTAGTTCCAAACGCCACCGTCGAAATTCGAAATCCGGTCAGTCAATTTGAGCGAACAACAACGACCGACGCATCGGGAAAATTCACCATCCCTAATGTCCCATTCAATCCGTACCACTTGACCGTCAGCAGCACGGGTTTCGATCCGTACGCACAGGACATCGATGTGCGATCCGTCGTTCCGGTAAGTCTAAACCTAATCCTGAGGGTGAAGGGTTCCTCGGAGGTAATAACAGTCGAGGCAGCCGGCGACCTAGTAGAGAACGATCCGCACTTCCATACCGATGTGGACCGCGCTTTGTTTGAGAAGGTTCCCCTGGAGAGCCAGTCGTCCTCGGTCAGTTCGTTGGTGACTCTGGCGACGCCGGGAATTGCTGCTGATTCCAATGGCCTCTTCCATGGTCTGGGTGACCATGCCGAAAACTCCTTCTCCGTTGATGGTCAACCAATCACTGACCAGCAAAGCAAAGTGTTTTCCAATCAGATCCCTCTCGATTCGGTCGAGTCCATGGAAGTCTTTGCTGGGGCTCCTCCAGCCGAGTACGGCGACAAGACCAGCGTTGTAATCAACGTGACAACCCGTTCCGGACAGGGGGTCACAACGCCGCACGGAGAAGTGACGGCGTCCTATGGCAGCTTTGGTACCTCGAACGTCGGCTTCAACCTCGCTTATGGCAGGCAAAATTGGGGAAACTTCATCTCCGCGAACGCCTTGAACAGCGGTCGCTTTCTTGATCCGCCAGAGTTCACGGTCATGCATGACAAAGGAAACGAGGAAAACATCTTTGACCGGGTGGACTATCAACTGTCGAACGCCGACTCGGTTCATGTCAATTTCGGCTTCACACGCTCATGGTTCCAGACTCCCAACTCCTTCGACACACAGGACGCGACAGCGTGGAATGGAGTGGTCGTCGACAACGGCGGCCTTGGCCCCAACGGCCTTCCCGTTGGACCGGCCGATCAGCGATCGCAGATCAAGACCTTCAACATTGCTCCGTCCTGGACGAGACTGATCAACCCAACCACAGTTTTCACGCTGGGTGGATGGGTACGGCGCGACCAGTATAACTATTATCCGAGTGCCAATCCGTTTGCTGATTTTGCGCCAGACCTGCAGGCGCAGACCGTTGGCCAAGACCGGACATTGCTCAACTCGGGTCTTCGCTCAAGCCTCTCCTACGTTAAAGGAATTCACAACGTGAAAGTCGGAGCCAGCTATGAACAGACTTTCCTGGACGAGAACGATATGCTCGGCGTTGTCGATCCAACGTTTCTTGCTTCGCTAACGGATGCGAACGGCAATTCCTGTGTCGACGCAAATGGGAACCCGATCGCGCCGCCTTGTACGACCCTGGCGCCCTACGATTTGACACGGGGTGGTACGCTGTACGCTTTCTACGGGCATACCGATGTCAAAGAACTCGCCCTCTATGCAGAGGACGCAATCACCAAAGGAAACTGGGCCTTCAGCCTAGGACTCCGCGGCGATTTCTACAATGGACTCACAACTCACAAAGAAGCCGAACCGCGAGTTGGCATCGCGTATAACATCAAGCCGAGCAATACGGTTCTCCGCGTCTCGTACGCGCGCGTACTGGAAACTCCGTTTAACGAGAACTTGGTCCTTTCCAATCAAGGATGCGGCAACCCGGTGTTGAATCCCCTTCTGCTCTGCACCTCCCCGAGTATTACTCCCTTCACTCCAGGATGGCGCAATGAGTTCCACGCAGGCATTCAGCAGGCATTCGGAAAGTACCTGGTATTCTCGGGTGAGTACATCTGGAAGTACACTCACAACGCGTACGATTTCAGTGTGCTCGGCGCCACCCCGATCACCTTTCCGATTGAATGGGACCGCTCGAAAATTCCCGGATTCGCTGGGCGCGTAAGCGTTCCGAATCTTCACGGATTCTCCGCCCTGGTTGTATTTTCCAGCGTTGCGGCACGGTTCTTTACACCCCAGATTGGCGGCGCCGGCGCAGCCCCCTCGGCGCCGGCCGGAGTCTTCCGCATCGACCACGACGAACACTTCAATCAAACCACCCACTTGCAATATCAGCCGTGGAAGAACGGCCCCTGGCTTGGCTTCAACTGGCGATTCGACAGCGGTTTGGTCGCTGGCCCCGTTCCTTGCGCCGGTGGCAACTGCGCCAATGGCCCGCTGGGAAGCGACACGGTCGTCGATGCTTCGATCATTAGTCCCGATCAGCAGTTTCAAGCAGGGCTTTTCTGTGGGTCGATTCACGCAACGCCTACCACTCCGATACGCTCCAGTCTGGGCACGAGCATTTGTCCGGCCTCACAGTACGGCTCGACTTTGATACAGATTCCTGCGCCAGGCACCGAAAACGACGATCACAATCCGCCGCGAGTCGCCTCTCGCAACTTGTTTGATATCGCAGTGGGAGATGACAACCTCCTCCGCGGCGATAAATACCGCTGGAGCCTGCAGGTCACGGCGGTCAACATCACTAACCAACTTTCGCTCTATAACTTCCTCTCAACGTTCAGCGGAACGCATTATGTCACACCGCGAGCCCTAACCGCACAGCTGGGGTTTCACTTCTAACCCCCGTCGCGCAAAAGAGGGCCTGCGAAAGCAGGCTCCTCTTTTGAACGAACCACCCCGCGAACCGATACAAGTCAACGCGGCGTAAACCACCACTAGTCTCTTAGGAGGGAGTACGATGAGGGCCACTCGCTCGCAAGGGGAAGAAAGAAGGCCACCGCAATCCCAGTAGGAAAACGACGTGCCGATCCGGGCGTGCGCCCGGCGGATGACATCTTCCTTGGTTGCAATCTCCATCAAAGCTCTGGACTCACACGCTGGCTTAGCCGGGGGCGGTAATAAGGCGGTGTGATTGCGGCGGCGAACTTGCTCTCATTTGTCGGCATCGGCGGGGCGGGGCGTTTCCCGCAGCTTAGTTTGCAAACCGTAAAGAGATCACGTGCTGGTGAAAAAGGGTCTGTACCGCCGCTGACTCAAGTTGCTGATTTAGCTGTCGTTCCGCAGTCGAGTTCGGCAGAGCACGGTGGTGACAAATTTATGGAATTGTCACCACCGGGCAGAAGATGATTGCCAGCAAACCAAGGGACGAGGGTCGGGTTGGCAAGGTGTTCGTCGCTGTGAGTGCGACCATGCGCCGGTGCTCTATCTGCGACGGTGTCTTCACACGAAGAGGCGCTGCGGAACTCACTAATATGATCTGCTACCCCAAACCCACGGATCGCAGTCCATGAGGTTGGCTGGTGTGCGAACACCAAGCTGGCAACAAGGCGGAATGGAAGTACGATCCAGCGCGGGCTAGAACTTTTCTTTCTGCATGTGCGGGACGAGGACATCCGGCGTACCACGGGCAAAGCTGGAATCAACCATCTAAACAATGCCGTCGTCGTAGCCGCCCCAACCAACTGCGCGACGATAAAGCCCGGTACGTCAACGGGTCGAATACCACTGAAAGTATCCGTCGCGGCTCTCGCAAGCGAAACAGCCGGACTAGCGAATGATGTAGATTCGGTGAACCAATACGCGGCTGTGATATATGCACCGACCGCAAAGGGCACAACGGACGAGCGCAACCGCGAACAGCCCCGGATCACCGAAAGCAGACCAAAAGTCGCTACGAACTCGCTGAAGACTTGCGATGCTCCGCTGCGGGCGTGGCGAGACGCTGAGAAGAGGGGCAGTCCGAACATCAGGTGAGCGCACGCAACGCCGACATAAGCCCCGGTGATCTGGGCTATCAGGTATCCCGGCACCTCACCCCACGGAATACCCTCCTGCGACGCGTCCGCCAGAGTCACCGCAGGATTGAAGTGCGCACCCGACACCGAGCCAAACGTCAGGATGAGCGATACAAGCGCAGCACCCGTAGCAATCGTGTTAGCGAGCAATGCGATTGCAACGTTGCCGGCCGAAAGTCGTTCGCCCATGATTCCAGAGCCGACCACCGCAGCGAGCAGGAACGCTGTCCCGACAAGCTCCGCTGTCATCCGAGCCTTGAGGCTGAATCTCATTGGCGACCGATGTTGTCGAGTTCCTTCTTCAGGGCAAGCCTGTCTATCGACGCATGAGGAAGGCAAAGAAAAAGGCTGATTCTACGATCCAGCAGAAAGAAGGCATCGCGGAAAGCCTTTTGTACGTCTTCCTGTGACCCAGTGACGGCAGCAGGATCAGGAACGCCCCAATGGGCGGTCATAGGCTGTCCGGGCCACACTGGGCAAACCTCATTGGCGGCGTTATCGCAAACGGTAAAGACGAAATCAAGTTTGGGTGCGTCGGGTTTCGAAAATTCCTCCCAACTCTTGCTGCGATAGCCACTCGTTGGAAAGTGGGCGTCTTCAAGTTGCCGCAATGCCTCTTGGCGTACCCTTCCTGCCGGATGACTGCCAGCGCTGTAAGCGGTGAACTGCGGGTGTCCCTTGAAGTTCATGATCCCCTCAGCCATGATTGAACGCGCCGAGTTTCCCGTACAGAGGAACAACACGTTGTAATGGGGTTTCATCTTTGCCGTCAGTTGCAGCAAGTGGGTGAGCAGCAAGATTGTTCGGTCTTGGGTTTCACTGCTCTCACGCAGGCACTCAGGAATTTGCCGTCCAACTGTGGAGCCAAGGCATCTACGTCAATGTCGTGCCCTGACAGAAAGTCCCGAGCGTCTTCTAAGCGGTAGATTCTGGTCGGCTCGATCTCGATCTGCTCGAATCCAGCGGACGCCAGCTTGGTACGGTACTCAGCCTCGTCCAGCGCTCCGGCAACACATCCAACCCACAGGAGCACGCTTTGGCGAATTTCTGGCGCGATTTCACCACGAGTGACGACATCCGAGACAGCAAAGCGTCCACCGGGTTTGAGAACCCGAAGTGCCTCCCGCAGTACGCGATCCTTGTCCGCAGATAGATTGATGACGCAGTTGGAAATGATGACGTCCACGGAGTTATCGGGTAGGGGGATATTCTCAATCTCGCCTTTGAAGAATTCGACGTTCTCGACTCCTGCCTTTCTCTTGTTCTCGTTCGCAAGCGCCAGCATTTCGTCAGTCATGTCGAGACCATAAGCCTTCCCGGTCGAACCTACGCGCCTCGCCGAGAGCAGCACGTCGAGCCGACCCCCGGAGCCGAGGTTAAGAACGATCTCGCCCGCGTTCAAGTTCGCTAATGCGGTCGGGTTTCCGCAGCCCAATGATGCGAGCATCGCTTCTTGAGGCAGTCCCGCCGCCTGCTCGCTGTCATACCGGTTCGAGGTGATCGGGTCCGGCACACCCTGTGCTTGCCGTCGATCCGCAGCAAGAACTGCCGCCACTCGTTACTCGTACTGCTGCCTCGCCGTATTTCTGCTTCACAACGTTCTTGATGTCTGCACTGCTCATCGAAATATCCTCTACCTGCAACAGGTGATCTGTTCTGGTTTGAGTGCCTTATTGCGAGTGCAACATTCCGCGTAGAGAAACTGGAGCAACTGTTGAAGTGCGTCGGTGTCGGCGGTATATCGCAAGAACGTACTCTCCCGTTGCACCTGAACTAACCCTTCGCTCTTGAGCTTGTCGAGGTGATGGGAGAGAGTTGAATTCGGAATTTCTAGCTCCTCTTGAATTTCGCTGACAACCAGCCCATCTGGGTGCGCTGTGAGCAACAACTGCATGATCCTCAACCGCGCCTCCGTGCCCATCGCAGAGAACATGTCGGCAAACTTGGCAACCTGCTCCTCAGATTTCCGGTTTCTCATACTTCGACCTTTGCCGAACTACAGTAACTTGTCAAGCTCCTGACTTTAACAAGCGAATGCCCCGATTCCTGCTTCCGTTCGGGACCGTTTCAGCCGACCCGCAGGGTTTCCATGGGATCCAGTTTCGCCGCGCGTCGCGCCGGCAAGTAGCTGGCGAGTAGCGCGATCGCGAGAAATACGAGCGGCGCGAGAGCAAAGGTTGTGAGGTCGCGCGTTCCCACCTTGTAGAGCAAACTCGACATTAGGCTGGTCAGCAGGCAGGCAGCGATCAGGCCCATTCCCACGCCTGCACCGGCCAATACCAGTCCCTGCCGTACCACCAGGCGCATGAGGTCTTCCGGTTGTGCTCCGAGCGCCAGGCGAATGCCCAACTCATGCCGTCGCTGGGTTACGGAGTAAGCCAGGACACCATATACTCCGGTCACAGCAAGTGCCAGTGCGGTGCCCGAAAAGATACCTAGCAGCAGCGTCATAAATCGCGGTTGGGAAAGGGAGTTGTCCACGAGCTCATCCACGGTCTGGATGGCGGTAACCGGCTGATCAGGGTCCGCTGCCGAGATCTGCGCATGGATGACGGACGTCATGCTCTGGGGCGGAACCACGGTACGCACCAGCAGGTTCATGTTGCCCCAGGGCAACTGCGGGAACGCGATGTACAGCTGAGCCTGCGTATCCTGCGCCAGGCCCTTGTTCTTGACATCCGCGGCCACGCCAACCACCTCGGCTGGCTCGGGCCAACGACCTACGATGACGTCTTTGCCCAGGGGATTCTGGTTAGGCCAAAAGCGCCGGGCGAAGGTTTCGTTCACGATGAGAACCTTAGGAGCTTGGGCATTATCGGCGGTGGTGAAGGAACGGCCCGCTCGCAGCGGCACGCGCATGGTCTCAAACCACTGCGGACTGATAGCTTCAATGTCGATAAACGGACGCTCGGCCAAAGGAACGTTTGGCTGTCCTTCCGGCAACACCGGAGTGATTCGTTTCCAGCTCAAGGGCAGCGTAGCCGAGATTGCAGCGCTCGACGCCCCAGGCAGTCCCGATACGCGGCGCAGAACTTCGTCAAAGAACGCGATCTGCTGTTCGGGCTTCGCATATTTCACGGTGGGCAGCGAAATATTCATGGTAAGCACGTTGTGCGCATCAAAGCCGGGATCAATTCGCAGCAGCTGCACGAAACTGCGCAGCAGCAGTCCGGCGGCGAGGAGCAGCAGCAAGCACAGTGCAACCTGGCCTACAACCAGCAGACTCTTCATCCGCGCGCGCGTGTGTCCGGCGGAGGAGCCGCGGCCCTCCTCGCGCAGCGTCGTGTTGAGGTCAACCCGTGAAAGCTGCAGGGCGGGAAAAGTGCCGAAAATGATTCCCGTGAGCATGGAAACCAACAGGGCGAACAAGAGAACATGCGAGTCGACGCCAATGGGTATTCCCGGCGGAAGCTGACTTGTTCCCCACCTGAGTAGCGCGCGGGTTGCTACCGCGCACAACCCTATACCGAGGACCCCGGCCACGAGAGCCAGCAGCATGCTCTCGGTGAGAAGTTGTTGCACCAACATGATGCGGCTTGCTCCGAGGGCTGTGCGCACCGCCATTTCCCTCCTGCGCGCCAGCGCCCGCGACAGCATCAGGCTGGCCACGTTAGCACAAGCAATCAGCAGTACGACGGCGAGGGAGACGGAGAGAACCAGCACTTTTCCGCGGACCTCACCTACGACGGAATCGCGCAGGGGAGCGGCAATCATCGTGACCCCGGGGTCGGCATCAGGCGCCGTGGGGTTTTGCTCGCGATACTGCTGGTTCAGCATGGCCAGCTCAGTTTGGGCAAGGGCCAGGGGTACTCCCGACCGAAGTCGCCCTACCATGCCCAAATAACCCACCCCCAGGCGCAGCCGCTCGGGGCGGATGAGGGTGAACTCAAAATAGCGCGGCGTCCAAATGTCGGCGGGGCCCACAAAGGGAAACTGAACGTCCGCCGGTAGGATGCCCACAATGGTATGCGGCACACTATCGAGGTTAACGGTCTGGCCGATGACCCTAGGGTCGCTGCCGAAGCGGCTGCGCCACATCGAATCACTGAGCATGACGACAGGTCTGCCCTCGGGGCGGCCCTCCTCTTCGGTGAACCTGCGCCCGAGTTCCGGTTGTAACCCGAGCAGTGAGAAAAAATTGGCCGAGACCCGCGCCACAGACACCTGCATAGGTTCGCCACGTCCGGTGAGGTTGAAGTCATCGTTGGCCCAGACGGCGACCGCTTCGAATGAGCGACTGCGGTCTCGTAAAAGTTCGTAGCGCAGCAGCGTGCCGCCGAAGTCCTTGCTCTGATCCTTCGCTTCTACGGTCACGAGTCGCTGTGGGTCGGCATACGGGAATGGTCGCAACAGCAGCGCACTGGTGACCGTGAACATCGCAGTATTGACGCCGATGGCCAAGGCAAGGGTTAGGATGGCCGCGAGTACCAGACCGGGATTCTTAGAGAGCATGCGGACGCCAAAAGTGACATTCCCAAGCAGAACTCGCATGATGCGACCATTATAGGATGCAGGAATTCCTCGATGGGCGGGCGAGGCCGGGATGAAGCGACCTCTTGCTTGACTACAAACCGGCGGAATAGCTGATCGACATTGTTCGGAATCGCTGCCTTCTATGGTCAAATACAAGCCAAGGACAATCCATGACGCCTTGGCTGGCGGTCTTGGTCGCAACCCGGCTGGTTCGTTTGTCGGCGGTGGATATCGGCATTGTGGCCTTTTACTTTGCGCTGGTCCTTTCGATCGGCTGGTATCTCAAAAGACGCGCCAAAACCGGAGAAGATTTCTTCCTAGCGGGCCGCGAGATGACGGCGTGGATTGCCGGGCTGAGCTTCCTTTCCGCCAATCTGGGTTCGCTCGAACTCATGGGCTGGGCGGCGGCAGCTTATCAGTACGGCATTCTGGCGACTCACTGGTACTGGATCGGCGCCATCCCCGCCATGTTATTTCTCGCCTTAGTCATGATGCCGTTTTATTACATTTCCAGGGCTCATTCCGTGCCCGGCTATCTTAAGTTGCGCTTTGGGGAACCGACCCGTGCTCTGTCGGCCATTTCCTTCGCATTCATGACCGTGCTCATGAGCGGCATCAACATGTACTCGATGGCTCTGGTCCTGAAAGTGGTGCTGGGCTGGGACATCCACTTCAGCATCTGGGCTTCCTCTCTAACCGTGGCCGTCTACGTCGCGCTCGGCGGATTGCGTTCCGCCATTTTTAACGAAGTGCTCCAGTTCGTCTTGATTTGGGCCGGCGCGCTGCTCATTCCCATTCTGGGGCTGGTCGAAACCGGAGGTTGGGAAAACCTGAAATTGCAGATTGCGCGTAACGCATCGCCGGAATACACCCACCTGTGGTCCACCCTAGGCTCGTTCAACAACAACCCCATGGGAATTCACTGGACGGGGATTGTCTTTGGCCTGGGCTTCATTATTTCCTTCGGCTACTGGACGACCGACTTTCTGGTTGTACAGAGGGTGCTTGCCGCCAAGGACCTGCGCTCGGCTAAACTCGCTCCGATTATTGGAGCTGCGTTCAAGATGATGGTTCCCATCATCGTGGTTTTGCCGGGACTCCTGGGACTGGCCGTGCTTCCGGTAAAACTCACCGGCGAAACCTCGGCCGTGGCCAGCGGCGGTCATAGCTATAACGAAGTTCTGCCGCTCATGTTGGCCCGCTATTGCGGTCCCGGCCTGCTCGGCCTAGGAGTCACGGCTCTGATCGCGGGTTTCATGTCGGGCATGGCCGGCAACGTAAGCGCCTTTACGACGGTGTGGACGTACGACATTTATCGCGCTCTCCTTCGCGCGAAGGCCAGCGACCATCACTATGTGAACGTGGGCCGCTGGTCGACGGTCTTGGGAGTGCTGATCAGCGTGGGCACCGCCTATCTGGTCATGTCCTTTGCCAGCATCATGGATTACGTGCAGGCCCTATTCAGCTTTTTCATTGCTCCGCTGTTCGGCACCGTGATCTTGGGAATGTTGTGGAAGCGGGCAACCGGGCCGGGAGGGTTCTGGGGTCTTCTGGCCGGGACGCTTTCCTCGATTGGCATGTGGGCCTGGGTTAAGGTGGATCCCAATGCGCTGCGCTACGTGGCGCTCTCGCCTAACGCGCGTAACATGGCGGAGAATATGTATCGAGCTTTGTGGTCCTGGATAGTTTGCGTGCTGCTCACGGTCGCGGTTAGTAAGATAACGCGTCCGCGTCCGGACAATGAACTCGAAGGCCTCGTGTACGGGGTGACCGCGATTCCCCTGGAAGGCCAGGTTCCGTTGCACCATCGGCCATGGTTCTGGGCTGTAGTCGTGTCCGTCGTCTTCGTCGTTCTGAACATTCTGGTTTGGTAAGAGGTCGTAACCGGCAACATGCACGACAGCGAAATTTCGATCTGGTTCTTCATCGGGCTGTCCCTGTTGGTAAATGGCATTTTGATCACCGGGGCGGGGATTTGGGAGATCCTTCATCCAGCCGCGAATCCCGTCGTGCTCTATCAACTGCATGCCAGCATCTGGTGGGGAATCCTGTTGTGGTTGTTCGGCCTGCGGTATTGCATTCGCTTCGCGCCCAGACCGAAGTCTAACCAGCACAAAGGAGTCGCATGACTACCCTTCAAAAACTGACAATGGGTGTGCATGGGCACAGCCACGATGATAGAGCTTGGGAATGATCAACGTCACGAAGCCAGACTTCAGAACTCCGGGCCCCCGCCTTCCTCAAGCCTGGGGTCGTTTCGCGCCCCTGCCTCGCAATGAGCGGCTTGGAGGTTGCCGGCGCGTTCTTCAAGCAAGCCTGTCCGTTGTATTCTGGTTGGCGCTTTCAAGCGCAATCGTGGAGGGCCAAACAACAGTGAGCGCACAGCCATTCGGAAAGCTGCCCGATGCTACTCCGATCGATCTCTACACGCTCCGCAGTGATTCCGCCGAGGCAAGCATCACGAACTACGGTGGAATCGTAGTAACCCTGAAAGTTCCGGATCGGAACGGGAAGCTTGTTGATGTCGTCCTAGGCTTTGATGATCTCGACGGATATGTGGGTAACAATAACGACCCCAAGGGTGGAGCCTTTATCGGCGCCATCATCGGGCGCTACGCTAATCGAATTGCCCACGGCACTTTCACCCTTGATGGCAAGAAATATTCCCTGCCGCTCAACAATGGCAGCAATTCGCTGCATGGCGGACCGCATGCCTTTAATAACGTGCCCTGGAAGGCAAAACCGATCCAGGACGGAGTCGAGCTCAGTTATCTGAGCAAGGATGGCGAGGCAGGTTACCCGGGCAATCTTTCAGTCACCGTTCGCTACACGTTGGTCAAGTCTGATCTCCGCATCGAGTATTCAGCCACCACCGACAAGGCTACCGTCGTGAACCTCACCAACCATTCTTATTTCAATCTCGCGGGACAAGGAAAGGGCGATATCCTCAATCACCAACTCACTCTCAACGCCTCCCGATTCACTCCGGTTGATGCCAACCTGATTCCCACTGGGGAACTTAAATCGGTCGAGTCGACGCCGCTTGATTTTCGCAAAGCGACGGCTGTGGGCGCCCGCATCAACGCCGACTACGATCAGCTGCGCCTGGGACACGGCTACGACCATAATTGGGTTCTCGACCACAAAGCGGGGTCGCTCGCCGAGGCCGCTGAAGTTTACGAACCAACGAGCGGGCGGGTGCTGAAGGTTCTGACCGACCAGCCCGGGATTCAGTTCTACAGCAGCAATTTTCTGGACGGCTCAATCAAGGGAAAGGGCGGAATCGCTTATGAACAGCACTGGGCGTTTTCCCTGGAAACACAGCACTTTCCTGATTCCCCGAACCATCCCAACTTTCCCACAACCGAATTGAAGCCGAACGAGCGATACCATACTGTCACCGTATTCAGCTTCTCGGCCCGATAGCCAAGTTGTCGCCTCTCGGTACCGTGGCCTACTCATGGGAATCAGGGCGCCAAGCTTCCCAGCCTCGATCCGGACCTTGGCTGGCTGGGCCGAACAGTGGCGGCCTGGCTCATTTATTATGGTGGTAGTTGATGGAGATCACTTGCAGTGCAGTTCTGTTTGACTTGGACGGTGTGCTCGTCGACTCCACTCCGGCGGTTGCCCGGGTTTGGACTGGGTGGGCACTTGAGCACGGCCTCATTCCGGCCGAAGTGGTGCAACGGGCACACGGGCGTCCTAGTCTCAGCACCATTCGTGAATATCTTCCCGAGGCGGACCTTGAGTTTGAGAATTCGGAGGTTGAGCGGCGCGAACTGGCAGACCTCGAAGGTGTGGTTGTCCTGCCCGGAGCTCGCGAACTGCTCAGTTCCCTCCCCCTGGCTCGGTGGACGATTGTAACCTCTTGTACCCGGCCATTGGCCGAGGCGCGTATTCGAGCGGCCGCACTGCCAACCCCAGAACGCCTTGTCTCCTCCGATGATATAACCCGGGGAAAGCCGGATGCGGAACCCTATCTGAAGGCCGCCAAACTACTGGGCTTTCTCGCCGAGGATTGTGTGGTGGTTGAAGACGCTCCGGCAGGGATTCTGGCGGGAAGGGCGGCCGGGGCCCGGGTGATTGCCCTACGGACGACGGCTGCAGATCAGGAGCTTGCAGCCGCCGGAGCAAGCTGGATCGTAGATGGCTGCAACTCGATCTCGGTCATCCCTGCCAGTTCGGCTAGCGCGCTCCGGTTAAGTTTCACGGACGGGTTGCCGAGAGGCACATCCCGCCCGTGACACCTGAAAGCTCGCGACAAGACCTAGAAGATCCGGTTGAATGCCCAGAATAGAAATCCGGCCAGAACCATGGCCGCGGGCAATGTCAATACCCAGGCCATCAGAAGATTGCGCACCGTTCCCCACTGCAATCCGCTATGGTTGGCCGCCATCGTGCCCGCTATGCCGGAGGAGAGCACGTGGGTCGTGCTCACCGGCAGACCGAACCAATCCGCGGCACCGATGGTTGCCATGGCAGTGATTTCGGCGGCTGCACCTTGCCCGTAGGTGAGGTGGTCTTTCCCGATCTTCTCGCCGACCGTCACCACGATTCTTTTCCAGCCGACCATGGTGCCCAACCCTAATGCCATCGCCACCGCAACTTTCACCCAGCCGGGGATGAACTTGGTCGCGTTATCGATGTGTTTCTTGTAGTTGTTCAAAACCGCCCAGTCGCTGGCCGAGATTTCCGGTTGATGAGACTTCTGCATCAGGCGCAGAGCTTCGCTGACGAGGTACATGTCGTTGCGGAAGTTTCGCACCCGATCGTTGGGCACGCTGCGGAGTTCGCCGAACAGAGCCGTCTCGTTGCCGATATCGGTCACCAGCTGACGCAAGGCCAGCATGGTATTGGGAGTAAATTCCCGGGTGCGGATATAAGCAGTGACCTCGTCGCGATCGTCGCCAATCACGGCATTGGGACTCACGTATTTGTTGAGGGTGTCACCGGCCTGCTCAGAAACCGCTATGAAGTCCTGGGACTGTTTCTTCGTGATGGCATGATTCAGCGCGTAAGCCGTAGGCACGGTTCCGATCAGGATCAACATGATCAGGCCCATTCCCTTCTGACCGTCGTTTGAGCCGTGCGCAAAACTTACCCCGGTGCAGGTGAGAACCAGAAGGGCCCGAATCCAGAACGGAGGCGGTTCGGTGCCTTCAGGAGCCTCGTAAAGCTTGCGATTCTTGACCACGACTTTCATCAGCTTCAGCAACAGGAACGCGCAAGTAAAGCCCACTAGCGGGGAAAGCAGCAGGGACTTCCCGATGTTCAACGCCTGGCCCCAATCCACGCCGCTAGTGCCGCTCTTAGTCGCCATCAATTGATTGGCGATGCCGACACCAATGATCGAACCGATCAAGGTGTGAGAACTGGATGCCGGCAAGCCGAAATACCAAGTACTGAGGTTCCATAGGATGGCCGCGACCAGCAGGGCAAAAACCATGGCGAAGCCCGCTTTGCTTCCCACTTGCAGAATGAGTTCTACCGGCAGCAGGGAGATGATGCCGAAGGCCACCAAACCGGAGGAGGTCACTACACCGAGAAAATTCCACAGTCCCGACCAAACCACGGCGATATGTGGTTCGAGAGAATGGGTGTAAATCACGGTAGCGACGGCATTGGCGGTGTCGTGGAAGCCGTTGACAAACTCGAACCCCAAGGCCACCAGCAGGGCGAGACCGAGCAGCAGAAACGGCAAGATAGAGGGGCTGTGGATGGTGGAAAGATCGGAAGCCAGGCTGGAGCCGGCGTAGATGGCTCCGATGATCAGAACCACCCCGAAGATCAGAACCCCAATCTTTCCCGGACTCTTGTTCAGCTTGTCGTGGATTGCCGAAGCGGCTACCGGCTTGGCTGGACTTACGGCTGGGCTAGCCGGAACTGAGGTACGAGCAGTTGCCATCGACAGTCTCCTTCTGCGGACCGGTAAAGATGCCGGTCGACAATTCGAGCACTATACGGGGTGATTGTTACAGTAGGATTAAAAACCGCTGAAAAGGGGGTCAGCCTGGACGGCTAAAGCTTGTTCAATCCATCGAGAGCGGCCACCTTGTAGGCTTCGGCCATGGTGGGATAATTGAACACGGTATCGCGGAAATATTCGATGCCAGCTCCCATGGTTAGAATGACTTGCCCGATATGGACGATCTCGGCCGCGCGGTCGCCAATCGCATGTACGCCGAGCAGCTTCAGCGAATCGGGATCGAAAACCAGCTTGAGAAAGCCCGCTTCATCCCCCAGCATCTGCCCCTTGGCCAGTTCCGCATAGCGGGCCAGGCCGGTCTCATAGGCGACGTTGCCCTGGGTAAGCTGTTCTTCGGTGTGTCCCACCATGGAGATTTCCGGTATCGTGTAGATGCCGTACGGAATAAGATTGGGCGGCATCTTGCCCGCCTTACCAAACATGTGGCAACTGGCGAGACGGCCCTGTTCCATCGAGGTGCTGGCCAGGGCGGGAAATCCGATCACGTCACCGGCAGCGTAGATATGCGGGATCGCGGTCTGAAAGTTTTCATTCACGGACAGTTTGCCACGCCCGTCCGCCTTCAGCCCTGCGGCTTCAAGGTTGAGCAGGTCGCTATTGGCCTGGCGGCCGATAGTGTAAAGAAGCGCCTGGCCGTGAACGTTTTTCCCGCTGGCCAATTTGGCAAATACGCGGTCGCGCTCGGGGTCGATTCCCACGGAAACCACTTTTTCGCCCAACCGAAACACGGTTCCCAGTTGCCGCAGCTGAAAGCAAAGACTCTCTACGACCTCCCGGTCGACGAAGTCCAGTAGGACGGGGCGTTGATCGAGCAGCGTAACTTTGACTCCCAGGGCGGCAAACATGGAGGCATATTCGAGCCCGATAATGCCGGCTCCCACAATGATCAGCTCTCTCGGAACTTCTTCAAGACAATGAACCTGGTCGGAATCAAAGATTCTCCGACCGTCGATTGGAATATCGGCGCTGTGAGCCGGTCGCGTGCCGCACGCGATGACGATGTATTGACCCCGAGCCAGTTGCGAGCCCTCGTCGCTTCTGACTTCAACGGTATGCGGATCGACAAAATGGGCGTCGCCGTCGAGCGTGGTCACGTAGTTGCGCCGCAACTGGGCCTTGATCACCTCAATCTCCCGTGCCATGACCGCTTGCGCGCGGAAGATCAGATCTGACATTGAGATGCGGTCTTTGAGCACGTAGCCGCGACCATAGAAGCTGCGCTGCCGGAACCCGCTCAAGTATAGAATTGCCTCCCGCAAGGTCTTGCTGGGAATGGTTCCGGTGTGAACGCAAACGCCGCCAATGGTCTTCTTGCGGTCGACGACAGCCACCTTCTTGCGCATCTTGGCGGCACAGATCGCGCTTTTCTGCCCCGCTGGACCGCTGCCAATCACAATCAGATCATATTCATTCGCTTCCATGGTCTCCCAATCCTATAGCTCGCGATGGCTTGCCTGAAATACATCGAGACGAGGCGGATGCTGGCGGAGAAAAGGTGAAGCTACCACTACCCGATGCGAAACAAAAGCTAAATCCGCGCCCAATTAGTATTCTAGTAACAATCTATTAACCATGGCGCGCTAACAATGCCACCGGAAGAGGCCCTGTCTATGCCCCGCCCCAGGCCGCCGACAAGAAATGCAAGCTTCTGCTCCCGGATCACGCCAGTACCTATGACCACTTTTCTGCCGACGGTAAATTCATTCTCTACCTCGCTGCCGCGGCGCGGCGAGACGACTATCTACCACCAACCATGGCGTGATGGGCTGCTGACCGGGGCTGCTCAACCTGCGATAAGGTTGCCTTTTGCGTTTCGGCGTTACTATTTAGGCAACGCCTACGATTTGTCCAAAGACCTTTCCACAAGTGGTTTACACACGTCCGGGCGGCCACCGATCTTTATCTCCTGACCTGAAATGCGGGGCATTTTGGAAAGTCGTCGATGACTCGGCCGTGCCTCGGACTTAGTTGTTGAATCGTGCAACCGTCCCAATGGACGATCACTTTCGCGGTCTTTCGTAACCTAGCCCCTCATGCCTGGCAAGAACTACGCTCGGCGACGGGGGTTCGATTCCGCATGAGCCAAAAGATCTCCAAGTCGCTGTTAGCCCTGGCAGTGGGCGGTTTGATGTTTGCTGCCTCTGCCGCTGCTCAAACCTCAAGCAATACTTCCACTTCCGGTGCTGGTCCAGGTGTGGTTGATCCCGGACATCCGCGAGTGAATGAAGTCAACCAACGTGAACAGAACCAACAGGACCGCATCGCCAATGGTCTTAAGAGCGGTAGGCTGAACGCAAAACAAGCCAGCAATTTGGAAAAGCGTGAAGCGTCCGTCGAGAAACGTGAACAGAAGGACATGGCGAAGAACAACGGACATCTCACCAAGGCGGAGCAGAGAGGCATTAACCGCCAGCAGAATCGCATCAGCCGCAGCATCTACAATGACAAGCACGAAGCCAAATAAGACCGGCCTTTGAGAGGCTCGCGCAGGACCAAGCCGCAGCCAGATGCGGCTTTTTTGTTGTGGGCTGAGCAGGTTCGACCGCTCGAGGGCGCTAGGATACCTGGGCACGATTAGGTGTGTATTCTCCCCGGTCTCGATCTTCACCTGTTCTTGAGAACTCGGAGCGCCCCGAAACTATTCGGTATTGCGGCATCACAACGGCTTGTCCATGCCGTATTTGAGATCCCACCTCTCGAGCAGGGTTAATGGTGTCGACCACCTCGATACCAGTCAATGCGTTCAATGCCAACGGTTGTGGTTTCGCCAAGGGCCAAAGTTCTCGAGTCGGCCCGAATACGGGCGCTGTGAGCGCTGGTTTGCGTACAGCGCCCGTTCTGGCGCGCATCGTGGAATTATCCCCCCGTCATCTTCCACGCGATCCACGTATCGCCTAGAGACCTCGTTGTGCCGCATCGGCAGCTTCGGCTAGACCGCGGAGGGTCTTAAAGAACACCGGGGATTGGCCGATGAAAAGGCCCATGTTGGTCAGGAAGTTGACCACACCCATGGCAATTCCTTTGGGATTCGTTGGGCGAATCACAGCACACCGGGGTAGACTTGCGCTGATAAATTCGCAGGGAACCGGAAAGATCAGGTTGGTTTGTAGGGATGGGTCCACGGTAGCGTCAAAGTTTCGAAAGGTAAGCCCGCTGACGGGATCGGTGAAAGGAGCGATTGGCGGCTGCACCCCATTCCCAGCAAAGTCAACCCACTCCAGAAAGTGAGCAGCCTCATCTCCCCCGATGCTGACCACAATTCGCGAGACTTCCACGTTAGTGGCCTTCTGGGCCATGGCTGAGTAAAGGGTGCTGCCCCCTTGCTCAATGGTTCCAAAGTGGAACGCACCTGTGTTGGCAATCGCTTGAACATGCTTCCGAGGGGCGAAATCGTCGTTGCTGCGAGGAATGCCGGTTACATGCACTAGGTCGATGGCCTGCGGGAATTTGGCGCCAAAGTCCGGATTTCTGGCGCTTCGATAGCGCGTATACCAACTCGTGTCTACCGTGAGGTTCATCAGGTTGGTGAGCCGTCCAATCTGCTGGGCGCCATCTGCCTCGCTGCTGGGCAAAGTCCGGAAGGCATCCAGGTCGACCGGGTCAAAACCCTTCAAAATCAGATACGCATTCAGAAAATTTGCGTGGCTTATTTCGTCATTGGTATTGCTGGTGATGTACTGTGGGCCGTCGGAATCGAGATTCATGAAGGCAGCCTGATAGGAGTTCATGGGTTTGAATGGGGCTGTCTCCACGGGCAGTTGGCCAGGGGTAATCCCTCCCAGCTCGGAGTATTGCTGCCAAAGATCCGACTCAAGAAGTTCCGCGGCGGCGAAAAGCGAAGAATAGCGGCGTCTCCCTTGCTGATGGGTGAGGAATTGGTTTCGTCGGCAAGCGCTGGAACCCCACGAGCCAAGATTCCAGTGCCTACGGCAGCTGCAGCGCCCGCAACCATGCCGTGCTTTAGAAACGACCGACGATTGGATGTGCTACGCACAGAAGAGTTCGATTCGGTTGAAGTTGAAGACCCAGTCGTTTGTGGACGCAGAACGGTTGGGAAGATTGTCTCACTGCTCATAAACTGATCGCTCCAAATTTTCGTGGAATGGCGTTGGCAATCGAGGGGGGAAGGAGCTCGAAATCAAACGCGACGGCAGAATAGAGCACGTGTTGAGCACGTTTGTCATCCCCGCGTCAGTGACTTGTAAAAGTTTTTTTGCAACACGCGGATGGGCGCAATTCCGAGAGAGTGCGACGACATCAAAAAGCAATGTGCACGATGCGGACCCAACATTTTGTTCAGGTGCAGGGATGCTGCCGTCTGGATTCATCGACCCCCAGCGCCGCACGGCTCATGACACGCGTCAGTACAACCAAGCTGCCCAGGGCTATGACCTGACTCAGCACTCAGCGGGGCGACGTCAGATTGCTCTGGAAAGACTCTGCCGGAGCGGCGATAGGCAGCGAGGCCGCCCCAACAACAGTGGATGATTGAGCAGGCAGGCCGCTCCTGGCGGTGGCGATCTGGCGTAGATTTAGAAGAAGAATTCTGCCGTCCGAGTGATAGGCTTCGCCGGATGAAGTTTGCGCCTGGAAAACTGGAGCTACGCCGTGTAAGTATTGTTGGCCTGTGATTGACGACGCCTCTGTCATGTTGACTCCGATGAAATCGCGCTCGGCATCTACCTCGGGATCGATTCTGTGGTTGATCAAACGCCCTCGCTTTGCGATTTCAATCGCAACGTCGTGGGTCGCCGCTCCTATCCAGAGGGGTGTCCCATCCAGCAGGTAGCCGGTTTTCCAAATACGAATATGATGACGTCGGGAGACGACCGCAACCGGATCGGGCAAGGCATACGAATAGTCCTGTATTCTTCCGAACAGGTAAAACCTAGCCATCGGCAGCGTCATGTCGTGCGTTCCGTGGCGCAAGAGGTGCCAGACGAGGACCGGCCCCCATTTATCCGTTTTGACCCAACCCGCGTGTTCGAAGGCTTCCTGCAGATCGGCTGATCGGGCGGCAAAGGCGAGGTTCAGCATGTCGCCCTCGCGTCCCTCGCGATTGAAGATACGTGGCGGCAGATAATCCATCAGCTCGTCCAGCTCTGAAGATCTTTCTTGCGAACGCGGCAGACCTGCAGATAAGACTGACGTCGCGCCGTCGATTCGCGCTGTAACTTCAGTACTCTTCAAAATAGTGCTGGTATGGCCATGTGTAAGCAAGAAAACCGGCGTCGCGGGCAGGAAGATCAGGCTCGTAACGATCATCCCTCCAACCATGAGCTTGGTCCGGGAGCCACCCTTTACTTCCTTCTTTGCGCGCAACCCGACCCGATCACCGTTGAACAGCGCCACAGAATCGAGTTGCAGGGATACCTTGCCCCCAATTCCCAGCAAACGCCTGCCTTTAACTCCAGTGATGGAACCCTGGGCCATGGTTCCGGCCTGAATGATGGTGAAGTTTCCGACGCACACATCTCTCACGACAATGAAATCCAGGAGGTCTCCAACACGGGCGTGGGCAGAGGAAACGCTTTCGGCAAGTCGGAGTTGGACCGGAGTGCCGTCTGGAATGATCAGTCGGGCAGGAATCTCACTCATCTCCTGAGCCCAAACACAGGACATTAGAGACATCATGAGCAGCATGTAACCCGATATTTTGCGGAGATACGTGCCAGACAAGGAATGCGACCTCTACTGGAGCCCTAACATCTCATCCGTGACGGCCAAGAATGTCTAAAGCAAACCAACAAACTCTACGGCTGTTGGGATGTCTTGTATGTTCACAATTGCTCAGAAGGACGTCCTCATCGTGGCGTGACCAGGCGATGCGTGAATTGAGAATTGGCCCCGTCCGGGGTCGATCAGCGTTGTCGGGTTCGAATCCCTACGTGCCAACTGCATCCTGGTCGAAGATCCGCAACCGGATGTATTCCCAATGGGTGGGGCGAGAAGCGCTGTTTGAGCGGGAACGGCACAAGGAACCCGCTGCGCCATGGCGTGCGCTGAATTGGGGCCGATTATCCAAAATTTCTCTATTGCAGTCGGGTCGGAGGAGGCGCGCTTGCGCGCTGGCCTCCGTCCGCCGCTCAAACGGTCTACGCGATCTTGAACCGTCGCGATACGAGAGGCCGGCCTCCGCCCTGAACAGGCTGGGCTGGAAAGATGTGAACTTCGCAGCTGGGCGCTATGGCACGCTCTTTGTGCGATTTGGCAAAACTGATGCCGCACGTCGACAGCTCCCATTAACTGCGAGGGTGCGCTGCATCTTGAGTGCTCGCCATATTAGCGCAGGCTCGCCACAGCAAGGGTGGGTGTTCCCCGCCCCGACAGCGGACGGCCACATCAATCACGACAGTCTTAAAAGGCTCACGCTAAGGCCCTGTGCTTGTCCAAGATTCAGCCGTTCGTGATCTACAGCCTACGTCATGCCTTTGCAACGAGGATCGCACCCTATGTTGATGCGTGGACGCTGTGCAAGATTATGGGTTGGGCATCACTCAGTGTGGCGATGAAGTACATTCATCCCAGCGACGAGCGTGTGTTAGCAGCGTTTGGCCAGCAACCGGAATTGAGCCCGAGTGGTGACACAACTGGTGACATCCTGCCAGGCACCATGGAAGAGCAAGTGTTAGAATTGTCAGCAAATGCTTCAGCAATAGTTGCTTAGCCGCAAGTGGGCGCGTAGCTCAGCTGGTAGAGCAATGCCCTTTTAAGGCATGGGTCGCAGGTTCGAATCCTGCCGCGCTCACCATTAACTC
>DATJVZ010000320.1:0-21569 GCA_035501575.1 Terriglobales bacterium
CAGGTAACGATGGCGCTTGCCGGTTTGGACCAAGCCAGCCCGGATCGGTTGCTGCATGCCTCGCGCATTTTAGAACTCGCGAACAAGGCGCGTTTTCTGTACGTTAGCCAGAATCCGGCTGAAAAGGCCAAACTGCTTAAAATGGTGTTATCGAACTGCACCCTAGACTAGCTAGTCTAGTCTAGCAGGCTGCTGAAAAACCACTCCTAATCCACAGCCTTGTATGGTACGAGAAGGCATGCGGAGACGATCAGCAGCAGAATCACATCTTCAGTTATGTATCGCCGGAAGCGCGGGTGCGGAAGGATCATCCGCTGCGTGCCATCCGAGCCATGGTGGACGAAGTATTGACTCAGCTCTCCCGGCGCTTCGACACGATGTATGCCCGCGTGGGCTGTCCGTCGATTGCGCCGGAGAAGTTGTTGCGGGCGCAGTTGCTGCAGATGCTGTACTCGATCCGCAGCGAGCGCCTGCTGATGGAAGAGATGGATTACAACCTGTTGTTTCGCTGGTTTGTGGACCTGAACGCAGATGATGATGTGTGGGATGCAACCGTGTTCACCAAGAATCGCGACCGCTTGCTGGAGGCGGACGTGGCCACGGAGTTTCTGGTGCGGGTGGTGGAGCAGGCGCGGGGGCAAAGGGCTGACCAGCGACGAACACTTTACCGTCGATGGCACACTGCTGGAGGCTTGGGCGAGCACGAAGAGCTTTCGGCCGAAGGAAGGAAAGCTGCCGCCTCCCCCCGACGATCCCGGCAATCCCACGGTGAACTTTCGCGGCCAGCGGCGGTCGAATGAGACGCATGAGTCGAAGACCGATCCCGAGGCGCTGCTGGCGCGCAAGGGCCAGGGGAAGGAGTCCAAGCTGAGCTACAGCGGCAACCTGCTGGTAGAGAATCGCAACGGGCTGATTGTGGATGCTGAATTGTTTCAGGCCAATGGGACAGCGGAGCGTTCGGCGACTTCGGTTACGCAATCTTCCTTTCCTGTACGGGTTCTTTCTTGGCGACTCCGCCTGCTTTACCGGCGTTAAGAAATTGAACTTCGTCGATCCGCCCGAACAGCTCAATCAGTTTAGCCACCAGACCGGTCCAGCCCGTCTGATGGCTGGCTCCCAAACCCGCCCCGTTATCGCCGTGGAAGTACTCGTAGAAGAGAATGTTATCTTTCCAATACGGATCCGTCTGGAACTTCTCTGTCCCGCCGTACACCGGTCGCCGGCCAGACTTCTCTTTATCGCGCAGAAAGATCCGGGTCAACCGGTTGGCAATTTCACGGGCTACCTCAAACAAATTCATGGCCTTGCCCGAGCCAGTCGGGCACTCAATCTTGAAATTGTCGCCGTAATAGAGATAGAACTGCAGCAAAGCGCGGATCAGAAGCGCGTTGACCGGCATCCAGATTGGTCCGCGCCAGTTGGAGTTTCCCCCGAACATGCCAGTGTCGGATTCTGCCGGGAGATAGTTCACCCGGTAGTCTTGACCGTGTACGGTAAAAACGTAGGGATGCTCGGCGTGATAGCGGGAGAGTGCCCGAATACCATAGGGACTCAAGAATTCTTTCTCATCGAGCACGCGCGTCAGGATTCGCCGCAACCGATCCGGATTCACGAGGGCAACGATCCCGCGTTCTGCGTACCCGAGATGTCCGGGACCAGTCGGATGGATGCTCGTCCGCAAGTCGGGCATGTGTTGAAACCGTTCTCGTAGAATCGTCAGCGCTCGCGGCACTCGTTCTCGCTGCCACGGCTCGATTACTGTGGTGGCACAGACAGGTAACAAACCCACCATGGAACGCACTTTGAGCCGGGTTGCGCTTCCGTCGGGAAGTTGCAGGACATCATAATAGAACCCATCCTCTTCGTCCCACATGCCGGCGGATCCTACCTGATTCATGGAGCGTGCGATCCACATGAAATGGTTGGCCAACTTTATGGCCATGTCTTCGAAGTAGGGGTCGTAAGATGCCAGTTCAACGCTGATTTCAAGCATGTTCTGGCAAAACAATGAAACCCACGCAGTGCCATCCGCCTGCTGCAGATAGCCACCTGTGGGCAGTGGGGCGCTGCGATCGAAGACGCCAATATTATCGAGTCCAAGGAATCCGCCTTCGAAGAGGTTCTTGCCGTCGCGATCCTTACGATTCACCCACCAGCTGAAATTCAGCATCAGCTTCGCAAAGGAGCGCTTGAGAAATTCCAGATCGCCCTCGCCTTTCAGTGCCTGCTCGGTACGATAAAGGAAGATCGTTGCCCAGGCGTGAACGGGCGGGTTGACGTCGCTGAAGTTCCATTCGTAGGCTGGGATCTGACCGCTGGGATGCAGGAAAAACTCGTTCAGCATCAGCTCGAGTTGTTCTTTTGCAAAATCGGTGTCGACCGTGGACAGGGCGATCGTGTGGAAGGCCAAGTCCCAAGCCGCAAACCAGGGATATTCCCATTTATCCGGCATCGAGATGAGGTGTTCATTGATCATGTGCGGCCAATCGCTGTTTCGCACTTGCCTCCCGCCCGGCCGCAACTCACCTACGCCATGTTCTCGCAACCATTTGTCCACATCGAAACCAAAGTACTGTTTGCTCCAAAGCATGCCCGCCAGCGCCTGTCGCATGACCCGGGCTTCGTCTTCACCGACTTTTTCCGGGGTGACGGAGTGATAGAATTCATCGGCCTCTTGCTGACGAAGTCGCATCGTTTGAGCGAAGGTGTTAAAGGGATCGCCGATCGCGGCGGGTGCCAGATCTGTTAGTCGCAGGCGAATCGTTGCGCTGGCACCGGCACCCACACCGATACGGTAGTGGGCCGAGGCTTTGGTGCCAGTATGATTCGGGTTGACGGCATCTTGCCTGCCATTCACCACGTAGTTGTTGATCCCATCCTTAACATAAGGACTGGCATTCGGGGCACCAAAGATCCGCTCATTGTTCGTGTCGTTCTCGGTGAAGAGCAGAGGAGGATCCCCTTCACAGTACAGATAACGATCACCGAGCTGGGCGTGGGATGCGACGACAAATCGAGACCCACCGGAGGTGGTCCCTTGCTTTAACGATGGCCGCGGCGTGTCAGGCCACCAGCTCCAGGTGTTGCGGAACCAGAGCGTGGGCATAACATCGAGGCTGGCGGCTTCTGGGCCTCGATTCGATACCGTAATCTGGATCAGGATGTCCTCGGGAGTGTTCTTGCCATACTCTACGAAGACGTCAAAGTAACGATCGGAATTGAAGATGCCGGTGTCGAGGAGCTCGTACTCCATGTCATAGCGGCTGCGGCTTCGGCTGGTGGCGACCAGGTCCCAGTAGGGGAAAGCCGCTTGCGGATATTTGTACAGGTACTTCATATAGGAATGAGTCGGTGTGCTGTCGAGGTAGAAGTAATACTCTTTGACATCCTCGCCGTGGTTGCTCTCACTATTCGTCAACCCGAAGAGTCGCTCCTTTAGGATTGGATCCTTCTGATTCCACAGAGCTAGGCTGAAGCACAGCAATTGTTTCTCGTCGCTGATCCCAGCCAGACCATCTTCACCCCAGTGATACGCACGCGATCGGGCTTGGTCATGACTGAAGTAGTCCCAAGCGTTACCATCTTGGCTGTAGTCCTCGCGAACCGTGCCCCACTGTCTTTCGCTCAGGTAGGGACCCCACTTTCGCCAGGGGATTTTCGCTTTACAGGCTTCTTGCAGTCTGATCATTTCTGAATTGCTCATACTTCACCTTCCTCTCTCATTCGGAAACGACCTCGCCGCACAGCTTCCACCAATACAGTCCAGCCAAATTATTCACGACAGAAGCACCTTGGATCGGAAATACAGACGCAAAGCGGTGTGCCGTGCACCTCCGGCGTGTCCTTTCTACTTATGAATGTCTCCAATTGCGGGCATCTCGCCAAGCCGCTACAGCTCCTGCTTAATGTCGGTCTCGACCTTCTGCATCACCTGACCCGCCATTTTCTTTATTAATTCCTGGCGGTGCTCCTCGCGAATCTGCTGAAACTTCTTCTGTTGTTCCTGGTCCAGCAGAGGCATGACCTTCGAATCCACCTCGTCGCTGATTTGCTTCAACTGTTCCAGCTTCTCCATTGGTTTGAGAGAGGTGTTCTTCTTAAGCTCCTGCAGTTTCGGCACCTCGGCTTTGATGATGGGCAGGATCTGCTGCCTCTGAGGTTGCGTCAATCCTAACTCGATTGAAAACTGGTTCAACATCGCCGTGAGCGGATTTGACACGATTGGCGGCTCTGGCGGAGCGATGACTTCATAGTTGGCGTAGCCGAACTCGTTGCTGCGTGCGAAGTAGTACGTGTCGCCGAGCTTGTAGAACGTCATCGAGAAAGGATCCTGGGAAATCGGCGTTACGACTTTGCCGCCTTCGATCTTGTACGCCGTTGTGGTCCCCTCGTATCCAGAGCGCACGACACCACCGAAGCTGCTGGGCATTGTGGTGCTCGTACCGACATGGTAGATGGTGGTTTGCCCTTCGGCCGTGTACCGGACGTTGAACTGTTCACCCGTCACGTTATTACGAACCCACAAAGCCTTGCCCACGATGAGCGACTTTAGTTGCGCGTCACCCAATTGGGCCGCGCCCTTCGTCTTGAGATCGGTGACAGCCATTCCCGCCGGAGCGCTCTTGCGGGCGTCCGCACTCGGTGTATACCAGATCGGCGAGCTCCAAGCACGTTCCTGCCCGGTGAGCGGCACCACATCGGGTGGCGGTATGCCGGCCTTGACGGCTTGAATCAGCGTCCAACGAGGCGTGGCAATCTCCAGCACGCGCGCGTAGTAGAACGCATGCAGGCTGGGATCGAATTCGGGGTCGGTCCAGACGGTCTTGAGTTCCGTCGAACCTTCATCGTTGGTGTAGGTGGCTTTTTCGATGTCCACAGTGCTCTTGATCGCGGGGACCCGGCCCGTCCATTTGTCGGGCTTGCGGTCGCCAGCCCAGACCACGTCGAAGATCTTCTCGAAGCTTTGGCCGTTCTGCGTCCAGCCCTTGATGACCTGAATGCGATCAAGATTGCCGGACGTGGGGTCCTTCACTGCCCAGACGACGAAAGTAGGAGCGGTACTCTTTCCTCCTTGTGGCATCGCTGGCAGGTCGGCGCCCATAGGAACGCCGTTTGCGTAAGACTGATGCACCCAATCCTTTGCGTCGAAGATGTTCTTGTGGTACCCCCATCCGCCGAAGAAGCGGACTCTAATGTGCGGACCGCTGACGCCGAAGGTCTCCTTGCGGTACATCGCGTCCCAGATGGATTCGCGAGTGTTCTCCTCTGCCCAGACGCCGGTCAGGCCGCCAGGATTCTCCAGGCGCACATCCATTGTGTTCGCCGCCAGGACCCCGGCCAAACGCCTTTCGACGGTCCCGTCAATCTGTGCGTGCCCCCCGTAGAAATTATCCTGGCGGTAAGGACTAGCGGTGTTGTGCGAATCGGAGCCCCCCGCCATCCCGAACTTGTAAGGGTTGTAGCCGCGAACATCCTGCATGGTGATGCCGTCTTTATAAGCCTGCCGGGCGAAGCCGCCGTGAATGTGATCAACCCGTCCGCTATCCACCGGTAATCCAAGCAGGTTGCTGTACATCTCGTAACTCGCGAACTCGTCGTTGGGCGAAAGCAGCGGGTGAGTTTCCGATTGCCCCTTGATCTGCTTGATCTCAACCAGGCGCTCGTTACGATCCCGCGAGGCCGCCCACGCGGCGTCTATTGGTCGCCCGTAACTGTCGAGGTCCGTGGGATACATCCACCCATCACTCAAGTTGGCATTGTGCGAAATCGCGAGCAACTGGTTGCCCGCCCTGCGTTGAGTGTCCATCCAATTCCACAGGGCTTCAGGATGATCGTCATCGAGGGCACTGAATGGCATCGGTGGAACGTGTGTGCAATCGCGGAAAAAAATGTTGCGGTGCAGGTTGCGGTTGTTGGGAGCTGACGTCCACTCGTAAGAGCAAAACGCCGTGAACTTTCCCGGATGGTTGTTCTGGTCGGCAATCTTAACCGCTTCCTGCCACACCGTGCCCGCTATCACAGGGCTCATGAAGGCCTTGATCGGCGGTTTGCTGAGCAGTGAAACGAGGTATAGGAACACTCGCTGTTGCTCCGCTGAGCTGCTCGGATCCTTCATGATTATGGGCTGTGCCTCGGGCAGCTTGCTAACTGCGGAGCCAGGGGTGTTGGCCTGCTTGGTGATGCCCACGTACTCGGCGTGGTCAGTTACGCCCATGAAGTCCATGGGGGTATCAATCTTGATGTCGTAACCCATCGGGTGCTTAATCGTCTGTCCCTGAGCATATTTGTATGCTTCGTCCGGACCGGTAATGCGGTTGCCGAAGACCCAGGCGTCCACCGACCAACTCGTGTGAATGTGCTCCTCGCCGAAGTAGGCGTTGCGGTCGGGATTCTTCTCGACGCGCTCTTCACTCGGCAGTTGACCGCCCTGTTGCGCAGTCTCTTCCACCGTTCCGGATTTCTTACAAGAAGCCAGCACCCCGATGAGAGCAACGCCCAATACGAGCGCACTCAGAGTTGCGAACCGCTTAATTCGGTTACGTCTTACCCAGCTTCTCGTAGTCATGGTCGCTCCTCAATCGCTTTCGTATGAGCGGACGGATACTTTTGGGCGCTCTCGGAACGCGAAAAGAAATGTCTTTAAATTCGGCACAGAAACTCTCCAGTCCAAGTCCACTAAATACAACTGAGAAAAACGCCAGTCGGCGCAGAAATTACGGAGCAGTCACCACCTTGTAGTACACGCTGTTCGCGCCGTAAGACGGACTGAACCAGGTGTTTCCGCATAGATAATAAGTTCCCCCGCCAGAAACGTTCGGGGTGATGCAGCCCGCGGGCAAGGTGACCACAGTCTGTCCGACGGCGTAGTGGGCGCTGGATGCGGCGACGTTCGCATTAGCCGCAGCCAGGCTCGCATTTGCCGCCGCTGCGTTCGCGTTTGCGGCCGCAGCATTGGCGTTTTCTGTCGCAGTATTCGCAGCGGCTGTATTGGCGCTTGTGGCTCCCGCGTTGTACCCCTGCTGGTAGGCTGTTTGCGAATCCGAGCTGCTCTTGGACGAAGCTGCAGCTGCGCCGATCATTGCACCTGCCGCCAACCCGACCAATCCCGCTCCGGTCGGTGAACCGCCGCAATCATAGCAGCCGTAGCCGTAGTACGGAACGGCAGCGGGCGGATGATAGCCGTAATAGGTCGTTGGGTGGTAGTAGGCGTCCCCAGGCGGATGATATGTGGTTCCGTAGTAGCCCGAATGCGTTGCGCCGTAGCCGGCCTCTCCAGAGGTCGTTCCGCCGTAAGCGTTCGTATGGGTAGTGCCGCCGTAATAGTTGTGAGACGTGCTTCCACCGTAGTAGTTCGTGTGAGATGTCCCTTCACCATACGTATGCGAGGTACTGGTGCCATACGTGCTAGTGTGGGAAGTTGAACCGTAACTGTGCGAAGTGCTGCCGCCCCAGCGGTTCGCATGCGCGTAGGCAAACGCCGTGTCGGATGGGAGCAGCACCGTCGCAAACAACAGGCAATCGATGATGATTTTGTACATGTCTCTGCAACTCCTCTCTACTGTGTCTTGGTCGCCGGCTTCGCCACCTTAGCCTTCGCGGCTTGCTCAGGATTCGGGTTTGCGAACGGAATTGTCCTCGCGTTAGCAACATTGGGCCTGAAGGCGTCCGCAGGCACGGACTCGTCCAGCTTCCAGTCCGAAAACGTCATCTCGTGCCGCAGCATGTCAGGGTCATTCACGTAGACGGCCCGCACCATTCTCGGAAGCTTGTCGTCGACTCCAATCCACATTTGCACGAACACGTCATCCCCTTCATAGGCAACCATGTCGGTTGCCGTCCCACCCACCACATTGGACTGACCAATGTAATAGGCATGTCTCAAACTGGGGGCTAAATCACCGTAAGGATTGGCTACAATCAGGTCTGTGAATGGAAAGTAGATGGAGGCCTGCTTGTACGCCTTCTCTAGCGTCGCATCAATCGTGGACGGCGCATCGGCGACGGCTATTAGATTGGCGTGTGGCTCGACCGCGGTCATGGTCTTGCCGTCGTAGTAAAAGTCAGAGGCCGGGCCGTCAGCCGGAATCGTCACACGCAACTTATTGGGACGCTGTAAGCTGACCTCGTACTTTGTGGTATAGCCCAGAGGAACAGCCTGCCGGCTCAAGCTCTCGATCAGCTCAACTGCGGTGAAGCTGACGACGCGAGCTGACGAAATCTTCTCGCTGGTTGCCTTTAGCAGCTCAATGGCCTTGGGTTCAAGGGCTGGCGGAAGGTTTTGAGCTGGTGCCGATTTCGTGGTCCCGCTCTTCTTCGTACCGGTCTGTTGTTTGGTCTGGCCGCAGACACTGATAGCTAGTGCGCAACAGACCAGTATCAATATTTGTGAGAACGATTTGTGTCGCATAATGGAAATCTCCTGCAACCTGGTCCTAAACCGGCCGAACTAGGGGATCATGCCGCATTCGAACATCTTGTTTGCAACCGGCGCGGCGATTTTGTTAATGAAGGTCTCCCGCATTTGCGAGTCGTTCTTCAACATTTGTATGAGGTTCTGCTCCTCCGGCGTAGGAGGAGTCTTGTTGGCTTTTTTCTGCCAAAGCTGCTCACAGCTGGAGTTCTGGTATTTCGCAATCACCTTGTTGGCGACGGCGTCCAAGACTGGGTACTGCTGTGCCGTGCCGACCGCCGCATACAAGGCTGTAAGAAAGAGCGCGAATAAGCCTGTACGTTTCATGTCTATCTCCTTTGGTAATCTGCCTTGATGTTTGCTCCCCGTGATTACACGTAGTGGACTGTTATGTCTTGGAGCCGAAAGGCTGGACAGATCAAACAGCCATGCAATGATCCAGCGTTTTGTTCGCGCACTTCTCATGGCGGAAACTACACTCCGAGTCACCGGCTGCGCTCCATTACCTCATCTGATAATTCGAGTTCTGTTCGTTGACCGTTATCTTTTTGCTCTCGCCATTAATCAGCGTGCTCTGAACATGGTTCGTGCCGTCGGGCGACTGTGCGAATTCTGCCGAGATCGTCACGGCGTCGTTCGGGTCATCGAGATAGGATTGCACCCTCACGTTAACTGGCGAGTGCGTCTGCTCACTGATGGTCAGCGTGACTTGATCGTTTGGCTTGGCGAAGCTCTTGATGACCAGGCTAACCGTGCCGGACCCTGGCACAAAAGACAGGTTGCCTTGCTGCTTGGCCTGGATCAGCCGATCGGGATCCGGAGTTGTGTACTGCTTTGCGAGTGCGGCGATTTGTTGACCGTATTGCTCGTACTCTTCCGTTTTCTTTTCAATTACGTGCTCCTTAAGTCTGCCTTCGCGTCCACCCTGCTGCGCTTTCTGGTCGCTGACCTCCGTCTTCTGCTGCTGTCCGTTGACCATCTGCACCTGGTAGATTTTCGTGTCCTTGACCTCGCCCTTGATGCTGATGCTCTCGGTCTCCGTCCATGTGTACTGCGCGAGTCTTTGTTTATTGGCCACCTGCGCCTGCTTGATAGCCATCAGCTTTTCCTCCAGCTGAGGATTCTGTGCAAAGACAAGCAAACTTGTTAGCAACGGTGTCACAAAAGACACGCCAACGATCACAGGAATGCGACACATTCTCAGTTCACCCATGATGAAGCGCTCCTCCCAGAGATTTGGTTTTTCCCTCGACCGTGCAGGCGCGGAGAAGGAGTACAGCTACGACGGCATGCACGACCACGCCGGGCCACAGCAAAACCCCGCTCGGGCCGCCAATTCCGAGCACCATCAGGTAGAGCATGGCGAGCGTGCTGTAGGTCAGCATTCCGAACGACGTCTGGCGCGGATTGTTGCTGGGCCAGCAAGCAACCCCCAGCCCGATGAGGCTGATCCCGGCAATGCGGCTCATAAAGAGGCCTGCCCCGGCGACATCACCTGCGAATAACAGTCTGGTTACGATGGGCGGATAGACCAGCAGCACCACTCCTGTAGCCGCCTCTCCCAGTGCCGCGATTGTCAGTATCATCTTCATTGCACCTTCACAACCGGCGGCAGTTTGTAAGAGCCGTCGAATAATGACTGCTCGGGTTGATAAGCGCGAACCGTGAGGTTAAACATTCCGGACGGCGGAATCGGCAGCCAGTTCGATTCCTTATCCGCTCCCGGCGAATCTTGCTGCATGTAAACATCGAGCGAGCCGTCGGCATTGAACTTCAGTGGCATCGAAGAGAGGATTCCGTACCGGTCCAGCGAATTCCGCACGTAGAAGTTGCCGCGATATGGCGACACCGACCAGACGTTGACCTTTGACGGCGGGAACTCACCCTTGTTGTAGTGCATGGTGTACTTGTGGCTGCCGTCGAGGGCGGTGCCGGTGGAATCCACGAACGCGCATGGATAGGCTGCGTCTTCCTTGGATAAGGCACCGAGTCCCATAAAGGCGACATAAGCGCGTGTCTGGTAGTCCGTTCCGTAGGCCCCGAGGTTCGTCATGGTGATCCAGCCGTTCACGGTCTTCATTGAAAAAGGCCCGGCGTCAAACAACTTGTAAACTTCGAACGGAGCTGCGTTGACGCCCTTTAGAACCGCCGGATCAAGCTTCGAAACATCGAAAGACTTCCCTGGTTCGACGCCGAGCTTCTTCAACAGTTCGATCATCCTGGTGTCGCCGGGATAGGGCGGGTTATCGGCCAGCACTTTCGCCAGCCGATTGAAAAACACCTCACCCGACATCAGGCGCACTTGATCGAAGGGGGTCGCGGTAAGATCAACATTGGGATTGCCCGGAACTGTCGCAGGTGTGTAAGGCTTCCCCCACGCGCTGAGCGGCGTGATTTTCAACTGGTCTTGCTTGGCATGAATTGCGGGAAAATCGGCGGGGCTTCCAGCTGACATCTGCACCAAGACCCAGGCGTAACGCGTAGTGGACCTGAAGACCTGGACCACATCCTTGGGAGGGGTACCATTCCATTTCGGCCCGGCCATGAGATAGTTAGCTGCTTTCCCGCCA
Organism: Terriglobales bacterium; assembly: GCA_035501575.1. Classification (GTDB taxonomy): domain Bacteria; phylum Acidobacteriota; class Terriglobia; order Terriglobales; family Acidobacteriaceae; genus JAFAGX01. The sequence goes on from DATJVZ010000320.1 coordinate 10,981, forward strand.
TTTGTACGCGTGCCTGCCGACATGAAGTTGTCCGTCCACATGTTCAGCCCCTGGACGACGATATAGCGCCCATCCATCTCGGGAGTTGAGAGGATCATCGGCTCCTGATCGAGGTCAATAAACCCGTGCGACCATAGAGAATTCACGCTGATCCTCACGACATTCTTGAAATCGGGGCTCACATACGTGCGGATTCGAGCGAACTGGTTGATGGGAGCGCTATACTCGCCGCTGGTGGATGTAGCTGTTAGCACTTCCCGCGTCACGTCCATCATCACCAGTGGATAGCCATAAACGTATTCCTCCAGTCCGACGACGAACGCCGCTCCTTCCTTTACCTTACTGCCGCCGCCAAGCCGCCACCCGACTACCGCTGCTAACAGAATCAAGACGGCGATTACGAGATGGCGGATCTTCTTTGACTTTTGGGGAACAGTTTGCGTCGCCATAATGCGTCCCTTCAAATTGGCTAGCCCCGCAGGGACTTGTTAAGTTCTGATGATGTGCAAAATCTAAAGCTCAATGCGTCCCACTTCCATTGCAACCATTGCTGGACTGCACTTCGACAATCACTGACTCGCTGGCGCAAACAATTAGAGCCTAAGCGAGGTTTCCAGGGTCGTTCTTATGCTTTCACTTCAGTGCGCAACGACTCAATCAGTTCCATTGACTTGGTCTCGCTTACATCATGAAAAGAAATCTTCGGTGCCTCCGACGCCAGTTCCATAGCGCTCAAGATGGGCCGATACAGATTCGACTTAATATGTGCGTGTAGATCCCGGGCGGATCTCCACTGTTCCAGATAGAGGATCTTCGGCGTGTCGGCGGCCTCGAAGACTCCGCAGCCGAGACAGTCCGCTTTCAGGCGCACGTGCCCTTCTACAAACCGGAGAATTTCCACTATCGCCTCCCGTTTACCTAGCTGAGGCACCATCTCCAATACCGCAATGACCATTGGCCGTGCCTCTTTCTAGCTGTGCAGCATCGATCCGATCCGCGCTGGTCAATCCGCGTGACTGGGCACCGCGCGGAGTTGCTCTCACACAGCAATTGCCCAGTTCCATTGAGTCGGAGCAAAGTACTTGGCCATAGCGAATTGAAGAAGCTCCGCATTGCTCTCGATGCCCAGCTTCTCCATCACGGTGTACTTGTGGAACGCGACCGTGCCCGGAGTTATATCGAGCATTTGCGCGACTTCTTTCATCGATTTCCCCTCGGCAAGCAGTTGCAAGATTTCCGACTGACGCCTGGTGATCTGCTTCACGGGATTGGTGCCCCTTGGCGGATGGAGCAGATATTCCATTGTTTCGCGAGCAATGAGCGGCGAAAGATATGACTCGCCGCAAATTACTTTCGGTATTGTGGTTAGGAACTCGTCGAGCCGTGATTGTTTCGCCACGTATGCAGATGCTCCGCGGCGGAATGCCTCTGCGGCTGCCGCTGGATCTATATTCGCCGTGACGAACACGAACTTCGTAGTCGGCGACTGACGAGCGATCTCCTCCGCGGCTTGAAAGCCGTTAAGCTGCGGTAACGAAACCTCAAGGATGATTCCGTCGGACCTGAGGGTAAGGGCGTTCTGCACGAGCACTCGACCGTCCCCGACGACGCCGACCACATCGAACTCGGGTTCCACGATTTGCTTTAGTACCTCTGCGAAGAGTGCATGGCTGTCCGCGATGATGCGCCGCTTTTCCCGGTCCATAAAAGTGCACCTTCACAATTCATCTATAGTTGCTCGGAAGAATGCATGCACAATCAGATTGCAAGACGGCTGCCATTGCACGCCGAGTGTAGCTGCTTGCTCTTAAGAGGCTCAGCGAGAATAGCTTTTTTAGGAATGGAGCTGAGAAGAAGCTGATGCGTACGGCAGGCTATAAGGACGACATATCGTCCCCAGGACGAAATATCACACCTTTTCAGACTTCGTAGGAATACCCAAACGCCGTATCGTGGAAAACAATGTGGAAGGGTGCATGTCCAAGAGTTCGGCTGCTCCTCCCCGTCCTTTAATCCTCCATCGCGTCTTCTCGAGAGCAGCAAAGATATGCTGATATTCAGCTTGTTTGAGTGTGGGCGATACGGTTGACAAACCGGCTTCAGGTAGTTGAAATGTGAGCCGGCCGCCCTCGCTGAGAATGAGCGCTGTTTCGACTGCGTTTCGCGGCTCGCGAATATTACCCGGCCAACTGTAAGCCTGCAGTTCCTCCATTGTTTTCTTGGAATGTGCTCGATCTTTTTCCCCATCTTTCTGTCGAACTCGCGCACATACGTCCAAATCAGCAGAGGAATATCGTCCGTGCGCTCCCGAAGCGGAGGCACGTGGATAAGAAATACGTTTAGGCGATAGTAAAGGTCTTCTCGAAGTTGACGGACGCGGTCAGTGGTCACACAGCTGTGAAGGTGCGACACGGAACGAACCGAAGGAGATAAATCCCATGAAGAAACGCAAATTCGGTTGACATGCGCCCTCGATGCTAACTAAGTCCGAGCGTAGCTGAGGGCCGGACTGCACGCTCTCCGCAGTGCCAGCAAGCAGACGCTATCCGATGGGAGGGCCGCAATCGTTCAAGCCTCCGGCCTGCCTGGTCTTGCGCACGCGATCGTTCCTGGAGGCCTCATACCCCCGGCACCGAGCATTGTAGACATGGAACATTGCTGGGGAATGATATTCCTCTTGCTTACTTGGAGTGGATCACCTTTCTTGGAAGACGATTGAAATCGGTAAGGCGGCGTCGCTGAAGTTCGGATCGACCGAGATTGCAGCCATTCCGGTATATGGACCCGATTCCGGTTGTGCTCGCACCCGTTCTTCAATTCGTGTGAGAAGGCATACATCTCGGGGGTGAGTCGCAATTGTCTGACCCGCTGTGGATTTTTGCTGTGCGGACTGTCAGTTCTGGCAGTTACCCCCGGCAACAAGCTTTTCTAGACTTGTGTGCCAGTAAATTTAGGAGCGATTTTCCGCTCCCCGCCTCTCTCGCCATCTCACGACAGCAAGGCCGGCCGCGAGTCTGAGAAGTCCCCGGGCCCGACGATAAGTGTCGTTGAGAACGAAAGGTAAAAGCCCAGCTATCTCCAGGTAGCGGTGACGAGTATATGCCATTAGCAAGAATCGGTGTAGGAGATGGTCTGGCCTTATGACGATCGGGTCGGCTCATTTGCGAAGATTTTGGGAACCTGAGCCATCCAAGGCCGAGATGTTGGCTGCTTGCGACATGAGTGTTTACGGAATGGACCGAGCCCCCGGCCAGCAAGCTGAACTCAGCGAGCTGAAAGACCGCCTGCGTTTCGAAAAGCTGATTGCGGACATTTCGTCGCGGTTCGTTAAGGTACCCGCAGACCAAATCGATCGCGAAATCGAGGAGGCTCAGCGCAGCATCTGCGAATGTTTGGAGATTGATGGCTCTGGACTGTGGCAAGCGTCCCGCGAGAATCCCGGTTCGATCCATTTGTCGCATATCTACCGTAATTCGGAAATACCTCCAAGACCAGATCGGATGGCAGGCGACCAATCTAACCCGTGGATGGCCTCGGAGGTCTTGGCGGGTCGGATCGTCGCTGTTGCTGATACCACGCAGACTCCTCCGGAAGCGAGCAAAGACCGCGATACGTGGGCTGCCTATGGTATCCAGTCGGCGCTTGCATTGCCGCTGGCCGCCGGAGGAGGGCCGGTTTTTGGAGTGCTTACTTTTGCAACGGTGCACAAACGTCAGGACTGGCCCGAAGAACTGAAGCGGCGTTTGCAGTTAATCGCAGAAATCTTTGCTAATGCGCTCGAGCGGAATCGTTACGAGCAGAAGCTGCGGGAGAGCGAAGCGCGCCTAAGCTTGGCGGCAGACTCGGCGGGCACTGGCGTTTGGACGTTAGACCCGACATCAGGTCACATCTGGGCGACGGAAAAGACGTACGAGCTTCTGGGACTGCCCCCTAGGAAGGAAATAACTGTCAGGGACTTCATGGCGGTGGTCCATCCGGACGACCGTGAGACGGTCGATTATGCCATTAACGACGCAATGCAATCAGGGCAGGAAGCGTCGTTCGAGTACCGCACGAACGCGCCTGACGGGGTTGTGCGGTGGATTGCGGCCCGCGGTCGCCGTCAGACGGGGAAGTCAGGCGAGTCCGACCGTCTAATGGGAGTCTGCGCTGATGTTACTAAGAGAAAACGCGTTGAACAGGAGTTGGCTGAACTGCGGGAACGGCTGCAGGCGGAAAGCCAATACCTGAGGGAGGAAGTTCGGGTACATGTTCGCTTTGATGAGATCGTCGGCCAGAGCAAGGAACTTACAGGAGTCTTTCGGCGAATCGAGCAGGTGGCTGAGAGCGATTCCATCGTGCTCATCACGGGAGAAACGGGCACTGGCAAGGAACTCGTCGCTCGGGCGATTCACAACCACAGCCGCCGCAAGGATAGATTGATAGTGAAAGTCGACTGCGCCGCGCTGCCTCCCACCTTGATTGAAAGCGAGCTTTTCGGACGGGAGAAGGGAGCGTACACCGGCGCGTTGACCCGCCAGGTAGGGCGCTTTGAACTTGCCAATGGGTCCACGCTGTTACTGGATGAGATCGGCGAATTGCCGCTCGAACTGCAATCTAAGCTTCTGCGCGTCGTGCAGGAGGGCCAATTCGAACGTCTCGGAAGTCCGCGGCCCATTAGCGTGGACGTCCGTCTCATCGCCGCCACTCACCGCGACCTTCGTGCGAAGGTCAAGGACGGGTCCTTCCGTGAAGATCTCTATTATCGCTTGAATGTATTTCCGATCCAGCTGCCTCCGCTTCGCGAACGTTCGGACGATATTCCTGCATTGGTATGGACGTTTGTCCGCGAATTGGAAAGAAAGATGGGGAAAAAGATTGAATATATCTCGAAGGAAACCATGGAGAAACTACAGCGTTATACTTGGCCCGGTAACATTCGTGAACTACGAAATTCAGTCGAGCGAGCGTTGATTCTGAGTGAAGGTCGCCAGCTCAGCTTTCAGCTGCCCGAGATCATTTCTGCAACCCCTTCAACCACGCTTAAAGATGCTGAATACCAGCATATTCTCTCAGTGCTCGAAAAGACCCGGTGGAGGATTAAAGGTCCAGGGGGGGCTGCCGAACTCTTGGACATGCACCCCTCCACATTGTTTTCCACAATACGGCGTTTGCATATTCCTACGAAGTCTGAAAAGGTGTGATATTTCGTCCTGGGGACGATATGTCGTCCTTGTAGCCTGCCGTACGCATCAGCTTCTTCTCAGCTCCATCCTAAAAAAGCTATTCTCGCTGAGCCTCTTACGAGCAAGCAGCTACACTCGGCGTGCATTGGCAGCCGTCTTGCGATCTGATTTGCATTTACTGTTCGCCAGCAATTAAGCAGTAACCAACTGAACGGGTTTCAGCGCAGTTCCCTTTTTTAAGAGAAGCGAATCGCACAGCTATGAAGGTGCCGAAGCGAACCGAAGGAGATAAATCCCATGAAGAAGCGCAAATTCGTCAGCATTGCCTTGGCAACAACACTGTTGTTGGGGACCCGGCTATTGTGTGCGGTGGGGGCAGCACAGACCACACAGGTCAAGGGAGTAATCAACGGACGCAGCGGCGCGACGATGTCGCTGCAAACTGACTCCGGGAATGTGCCTCTGGTTCTTACTGACAACACGCAAGTGGAAGACGTTGAGGGTGTCTTTCATGCCCGGAGGAAGGAGATGGGGCTGGCCGCGCTCGTTCCTGGTTTGGCGGTCCAGGTACAAGGGAGCTACAACGCCCAGAACCAGCTTGTGGCCGACACTGTGAAGTTTGGCAGCAGTTCCCTCAAGACTGCGACTGACATTCAAGCCGGGATTACACCCGTGGAACAGCAGGAGCAGGCACAACAGCAACAGATTGCTCAGCAACAGGCCCAACTGCAGCAGGAGCAGCAGGAGACGGCTGCCAACGCCGCCAAGATTGCCGCCAGCAAAGCAGCCCTCAAGGCAGAGATCGCAGCTGTCAACAAGCGTTTTGGGGAACTCGCTGACTACAACATCTGGGATGAGGTGACGGTGTACTTCGGCAATGGTCAGGTCAAGGTCACACCGGAGTATCAGCCCAAACTTCTGGCCTTGTGTCAGAAGGCCAAGACCGTTACCGGCTACGTAATCCAGGTGAAGGGGTACGCCTCCGCCGTGGGTTCGGCTGCCCTAAACCAGAGGCTGAGTCAGGAGCGGGCTGCCAATGTGATCGACGTTCTGGAGCAGCAGGGAGGCATTCCGCTAACCAACATGCTGGCTCCAGGTGCTATGGGCACCAGTAGACAGGTCGATTCCGACGCAACAGCCGAGGGCCAAGCCGAGAACCGCCGCGTTGTCGTCAGGGTACTACAGAACAAGGGTGTAGCCGGCAGCTAGAGTCAATGCCGAAACTAGAGGAGCTATGACAACGATCGTTGCGCGGTCGCAGTTGGAGGCGCGCCCCGAAAATCGGGCGGCCCAAGATCGCGACATTGAGGTTCGCGGCCGCTTGCGAACGAGGGATCCTCTCCGCCGCCGAGCGATAGGATTTTGAAGCGCACCGGGAGGAAACGACAAATGAATCTCCGAGTTATCGGATCATTGCTTTTTATGGGCTTCGGTTTGGGTAGTACCTCACCTTTGCTCGCGCAACAAAAAGGTCAGTACGTGCCAGGACAATACGGGCTAAATGCCGGCCTCGGCATACAGCCTGACCCTGGATTCACGTTTGCCAACATCACCATCAACTACTCCGCCAGTTCCTTTAAAAACTCCAACGGAAATTCCGTCCCGGTTACAGGAACCTATGGGTTTTGGGCAGTAGAGAGCATTTTTATGTACGCGTCGCCAGCCAAAATTCTCCGGGGACAATTCACCAGCATGGCTGCGCTGAACGCGGCCAACGCTTCCGTAACCGCGGATCTCACGCCTGCCCAGTTCGGAATCAACGGCGGTGGCGAAGGAATGGGCGACACCTGGGTGCAGCCTGTCAATCTGGGCTGGCATCTGAAACGAGTTGATACCTGGGTGGGATATGCCTTCATGGCTCCCACGGGAAAGTATTTTCCCTTAGCCAGCAATAACATCGGCTCAGGATACTGGGGCAACAATTTCGCGACCGGAACGACCTTCTACGTTACCAAGAATAAAGGGACCCAGCTGAACTTAGCTACCAATTGGGAATTTCATGGGCAGAAAAGGGACACCAACATAACGCCGGGCCAGGCGTTCACCGATGAGTGGGGGCTAGGACAAATTCTTCCCCTGAAAAAAGATCTCAGCCGACTGCTTCAACTCGGGGTCGTCGGCTATGACCAGTGGCAGGTCTCGGCAAATCAAGGCTTGACCAGCGGCGCGCCCTATTACTCCAGGCATGCCATCGGATTTCAGACCAACTTCATCGCTCCGGCTAAAGCGTGGACTTTGTTTTTCAAGTACGAGCCGGAATATCTGGCCAAGGCTTCACCTCAAGGGCGAAACATCGTGTTCGGCTTCGCCTGGACACTGCGTGATCCGAAGCCAAAAGCGTCGAAGCAATAAAGGCAGGTTCGGACCTCATTGTTCTCGCAAGTAGAAGCGACTGCCCCGACACCGAGCGGGGAGATACAGCGTTGAAAGCGGCAGAGCGCGAAGGAGGATCGCAAACATGGGTGTGACAATTGGGCGCCTTAAGGCGGGAAGGCACCTTCTGCTAGGCCAACCTTTAAGCCGTACCGCGGAAAGGTAGGGAATTTTAGGAGGGACGATGGAAACGTCACCTCCGGGATGTTTAACCTCACGGTGCGTTCGTATCAACCCGAGGAGGGACTGCTCGACGGATCATACAAGTTGCCGCCAGTTGTGAAGGAGCAATGAGGGCGATTCTCACAATCGCAAGCCTGACCGAAGCCGCTACCGGCTTTGCCTTGATGGCCATCCGCCTATCGTCATCCGGCTGCTCTTCGGCGAAGCGGTTGCTGGGGTGGGCATCACTATGAGCCGCACCGCCGCAGCTACCTTGATCGCGTTGGGCATTGCGCGTTGGCCTGACGCGAACCTGCGGAAGGCATCACTCGGGATGCTGACCTCGAGTAAGTTATTGATGCTGCTTCTCATCGGCGTGGGGATCGGTGGGATGGTCGGAATTACCTCTGGCCTGCCGTGCTCGCGCATGCCGGTCAGTCTGTACTCCTTATTTGCTCGGCGAAGCCAACGAGCCGGCATAGAACGACAGGTCTTCTGACTGGAGACTAGTGATGGATGATGTGTACGTAGTTGATCGAGCAGAGCATGCGACCACGGAATCGGTGCTGCGCAGCTCTCTTCCTGCTCGGCTGATGAATTCTCTCCGCGAGCCACTGCTGCACTTTCTTGTCCTGGGTGCGATGCTGTTCGGCATCTACTCCTACCTCAACCGTGGCCGGCTCGGAATTGAGCCTTCCAGGCAGATCGTCCTCAGCCTCGACGACCTCAGAACGATGGAGACATACTTTGAGTCCCAATGGCATCGTCAACCGATCCCGCAGGAATTTCAGGCGATGGTGGAGGACAGGGTTCGCGAAGAGGTGTTGTATCGCGAAGGCCTCGCCATGGGTCTCGATAAGGATGACACCATCGTCAAGCGGCGCATGGCGCAGAAGATGCAGTTCCTGGCAGAAGACGTCGCTGCTGCGCGCGAACCTTCCACCGAAGACCTGAAAGCCTGGTTTGATAAAAACAAAGAGAGGTTCGCGTTGCCCAGCCGGTACAGCTTCCGCCACCTTTACTTCTCTCCCGATCGGCGAGGCAAGGATGCGCAGCAGGACGCCGCCAATGCTTTGGCGAAGATCAGTGGGCAACCCGAAAACTCAACTTTAGCGGCATCCACCGGCGATTCGTTCATGTTTCAGGACTACTACGGTGACCGCACTCCAAGTGCGATTGCCAAGGAGTTTGGTCCGCCATTCGCAGTGGCTCTTGAAAAGCTGAAGCCCGGCTGTTGGCAGGGACCAGTTGAGTCCGGTTACGGGTGGCACTTGGTCTTTGTGGATACGGTTATTCCGGGGCGCATTCCGGCCTTTGAGGAAATCGAGCCTGATGTGAAGACCGCGTGGCTCGGCGAGCAGAAAGCGACAGCGTGGCAGAAAGCGTATGTTGAGATGCGTGCCAAGTACACCGTCATGTTGCCTGCTCCGCCTTCGAGCAACGAAGTCACAAAGAAACCAGCCGCCACACCACCGGCGAGAAAACAGGTGCCCAGTTCGTCGGGTGAGGAGCCGCTGTGAGTCCCGCACGTGTGCGCCTCATACCAATCCTCGCTTGTGTTGTGCTCAGCGGGCTGTTCGCATCAGCCCATGAGGCGCGGCCCGCCTATCTCGAATTGAAGGAGACCGCTCCCGGTCAATGGACCGTTTTGTGGCGAACTCCAGTCCTTGCGGGAATGCGTCTGCCAGTGGCGCTGGCTCTGCCTGACGACATCAAGAACATAACCGAGCCGAAAGTAGAAGAGCTTGCTGATTCTGTAGTCGAACGCCGCTCGATTGATGCTGGCCCGAACGGTCTCGCCGGCAAGCGCATCGAGTTTCCGGGACTGCAACTAACGATCACTGACGTGCTGGTCCGAGTCGAGATGCTGGATGGGCGCAAGTGGACAACGATTGTTCATCCATCGCAGCCTTGGGTTGAACTAGCTGCCAATCAGTCGACGTGGAGCGTTGCGGGCACCTATGTCGTTCAGGGCATCCGGCACATTCTATTCGGCGCCGACCACATGCTGTTTGTGCTCGGGCTGTTGCTGATCGTGAAGGATCGCTGGATGCTGTTGAAGACCATCACAGCTTTTACTGTCGCACATAGCATCACTCTCGCTATCGCGACGCTGGGATATGCCGAAGTGCCTGTTGTTCCTCTGAATGCGACCATCGCTTTGAGCATCCTTTTTCTCGGCCCAGAGATCGTGCGCTCGTGGCGTGGGGAAAGCAGCTTTACCATCCGTCACCCCTGGGTGGTGGCCTTCGCCTTCGGCTTGCTGCACGGTTTCGGCTTCGCCAGCGCGCTTGCCAACGCGGGCTTACCGCGACACGAACTGCCCCTCGCACTGCTCAGCTTCAACATTGGTGTAGAACTGGGACAGCTTGGGTTCATTGGACTTGTGTTGGCGCTGGAACGCTCCTTCCGCATTCTCGAAATTCGGTGGCCAAGCTGGATGGAACTGTTGCCGGGATATACCGTCGGGTCACTGGGAGCATTTTGGACAATCCAGCGAGTGTTGCTGCTCTTGGGACGTACACGATGAGAAAGCCGCGTCAGCATACCGTTGCACGAGGGATCGCTATGCTTATGCCGCTGCTCCTTTGGGCACAGTCCGCCCTCGCGCATCCGCAGAAGGGTGAGGCAGTGGGCTTTCTGACTGGCTTTCGCCATCCGATCTCAGGACTGGACCATGTGTTGGCGATGGTCGCTGTTGGCCTTTGGGGTGCTCAACTCGGTGCCCCTGCTATCTGGTTGTTACCCGTTGCGTTTCCGATGGTGATGGCGATGGGCGGAATGCTCGGACTCATGGGCGTGCCGCTACCCGGTATTGAGTACGGCATCGCGGCATCCGCGATTCTGCTCGGCGCGGCGGTACTGTTCGAGCTGCGTCCGCCACTTGCC
>DATJVZ010000321.1:0-3636 GCA_035501575.1 Terriglobales bacterium
TGAATAATTCGGTCATTGCGATGGAGCAGGCCTATCGTCAACGCAAGGGCCTGCCCTTGCTGACGGATGCTGACATCGAATGCCTGAAAGTCGGCCAGCCGATGCCGTGGGAAGCAGGCGGAGCCGTTTCCACCGCTCCGGCTCCCGCTGCCCCAGCCCCGACTGCTCCGCCGGCAGCTGCCGTCGCTCCCCCCGCTCCGGTGTCCGCCGTGGCAGCGCCTGGCGTCGGGGGAAACGGAAACATCAGCGAGGAGGTTACCAAGTGGGTTGCGCAGGGCAAAAAGTGGAGTAAGTCTGCGATCGCCGCTGAGCAAGCCCGGCGCAATCGCAAAGGCCTGGCGGCACTGACTGAGGCTGAAATCACGGCGCTGCTCGGCGAACCGGCCGCACCTGCGCCCGCTGCGGCTCCAGCCCCCGTTGCAGGGGCGGTCCCCGTCGCCCGGCCGGCCGCTCCTGTGGTCACCGCCTCGGCGGCGGCCTCGGTCGCACGCGCTGGTGAATCTACCAAGTATGTGGGAACGCCAGCGGTAGGGACATCGAAAGCGGCGGCGGCGGGAGGCGTGGCTGCGGTGGGTCCAGAGGATAATGAGGTGAATCGTGCCCGCCGGCGAATGGTTTGGGCTTCGGTAGGCGCATTCCTAACCGCCTGGCTGGTTGCCTTCTTCCGCTTCTTCCTGCCGCGCACTCTTTTTGAGCCTGCAACCAGCTTCAAGATTGGCTATCCCGAGGAGTACGGCCTGGGGGTTGATACCAAATGGCAGCAGAAGTACCGCATCTGGGTGGATCGCACGCCCGATCGGCTGTTCGTGATCTACGCGCGCTGCACTCACCTGGGCTGCACCCCCGACTGGAAACCGAGCGAGAACAAGTTCAAGTGTCCCTGTCACGGCAGCGGATACGATAGCGAGGGTATCAACTTCGAGGGACCAGCACCCCGACCGATGGATCGAGCGCATGTCGAAAAGGCTCCGGACGGTCAGATTCTGGTCGACGTTTCAAAACTCTATCAGTGGCCGAAGGGCCAGCCGAGCCACTTCAACGACGACGGATCGTTTCTGTCTGTGTGAGGAGTAGCCGCCGGGTTTTGTCGGCGGTGAAGCTGTTCCGTTCTGCAAGAGACGATAGGCTAGATCCTCAGACAGGTTTGGGAAGGAATGGCGATGCCTGAAGCAAGCGAAAACGGTAAGAACGGCGGTCGAGTTGGTCTGCTGGAGCGGATGAAAACCGGCGTTAAAGAGGATGTTCAGTCCCTTAAGACCGAGATGCCGGCGAAGGTCAAAGAGCAGATTGAAGGGCTGAAAGACCCGACCAAGACCCAAGTTTACACTTCGATCTTTCGCCATAAGCATGATGACACACCCCGGAATCGGGCTCTGGGGGTGCTATCGAACGTCTTCCTGCATCTTCACCCCGCCAAGATTAACCGTGATGCAGTTCGCTACAGCTACACCTGGGGCATGGGTGGAATTACTTTCTACTTGTTCATTGTGCTGACCTTTACCGGCGTCCTTCTGATGTTCTATTACCACCCGAGCAAAGTCCAAGCGTTCCGCGACGTTTTGTATCTCGAGCACGACGTCCCGTTTGGCAAGCTGCTTCGCAACATGCATCGCTGGGCCGCGCACCTGATGGTGATTGCCGTGTGGCTGCATATGTTCCGTGTGTTTCTCACCGGATCGTACAAAAAGCCACGGGAGTTCAATTGGAATATCGGCGTCTTACTGCTGGTTTTCACGCTCCTGCTTTCCTTCACCGGCTATCTCCTGCCAGACGATCAACTGGGCTTTTGGGCAGTGACGGTGGGAACCAACATGGCGCGTGCTACTCCCCTGCTGGGACACGAGGGTCCGTTTGGCAAGCTACTGGGCATGACTCCTTATAATGACGTGCGTTTCGGATTGCTTGGGGGATCGATTGTCGACGCAAATGCTCTGCTGCGTTCCTACATTTGGCATTGCATCGGCATCCCGATCGTCGCTTCGGTGTTGATGATCGTTCATTTTTGGCGCGTGCGAAAAGACGGCGGAATCTCCGGACCAGCCCCGGTGATGCTCGAGCAAGAAGCTGACAAGCCGCGCAGACGGGTTGAGTAGCCTTTCGTCCGATGGGCCAACCGTCGAGGCTTGCGCATGGTGATCGTCCTGTACGGTGCTGAGTCTCTTAGGGGCCACCGTGCGGGATTGGCCAAGGGAATGCCCCATGACGCGAAACGGCAAATGGTTCCTTCGGAGTCCGTATGGATTGGCATCAACTTTGGGAGATCGCTTCCGCACCTGACAATGTCCCGATCGTAGCCTTGATTCCGCTCCTGGTGTTCTATATCTACCTGGCGTGGAAACAGGCAAGGGCCAACGACAACCTGATCGCCGAGCTGGAGACCCAGCCGGCGCTGGCCAAGACCCACCACCGCAAGACCTGGCCCTTCCGTCCGGGATGGCAGAAAGAAATCCACGTCTGGCCGTTTCTCCTGCGGATTGAATTCCTGGCCGCCATCATCGTAACCATCATTCTGATGGTATGGTCGATTACCCTGTATGCGCCCCTGGAAGAACCGTCCAACCCGAACCTCACCATGAATCCGGCGAAAGCGCCTTGGTACTTCCTGGGACTGCAAGAAATGCTGGTGTACTTCGATCCCTGGATTGCCGGCGTTGTCATGCCGACGCTGATCATCGTCGGCCTCATGGTCATTCCTTACATCGACACCAACCCCTTGGGCAGTGGTTATTACACCTGGAAACAACGAAAGTTTGCCATCGGCACCTTTCTCTTTGGCTTCATCGTTCTCTGGGTATCGATGATCATCATCGGGACCTTCATTCGCGGCCCCGGTTGGCAGTGGTTCTGGCCGGGACAAACCTGGGATCACAATCGCCTAATCTATGAAGTGAACCGGGATTTGCCCGACATCTTCGGCATTACTTCGAACGTAGGGAAAGCAATTTTCGGGGCAATCGTGGTAGGAGGCTATTTCCTGATCGGCGGGTTCATCGTGCATGGTCTCTTCCGCCGGTTCCAAGCCAAGGATTTTCAGCGCATGAGCTTCTTGCAGTACAACATCATGATGGTCTTCTTGCTCACCATGATCGCTTTGCCTTGCAAGATCCTGTTGCGATTACTTTGGCACATCAAGTATGTGTGGATCACTCCGTGGTTCAACGTGTGAAACCTAACGGCAACATCCAACGACCGTCTGGGAGATTCTGGTGCCTGAACAACCCGTCCCGGAGCAAGACCCGGTAGTCACGAAGTCGTACGCGCTCCACTACGTAATTGCCATGGCCATCCTTACGGCGACGCTCTTCTGGGCGTTGTGGGACGAAGCCTATGGCCAACGTCCGTGGAAGGCGTTTCAACACATATGGAAGCAGCGCTACCTTGCTTTCTTGAAGACGGCACAGTCCAATTCAACCAAGGCGGAAAACGATGCCGAGCAAAATCCCGGGTACCGCCAACTGGAGGCTGCGTACCAGCAGGCCTATCAAGCAGCCGCGCCCCGCCGCAACCAACTGCAGACCGAGATCAGCGATCTGAACGCCAAAATTCTCGCCGTGCAGAGCGTGTTTACCGACCGGCGCGCGTACGTCAACGCCCTGACCTACGAGATGGAAACCGACACGAGCGCGTCGGGCAAAC
>DATJVZ010000322.1:0-7118 GCA_035501575.1 Terriglobales bacterium
CGTCCCCGGGCCAATCAAGAAGAGGTAGATCGCTGGCGCGCAAAATATCGGGAAGCTGTCGAACGGGAATTGAGGAATTGGGCGTAGCGGCCACAAGCACTTCGTAGCGGGCGGGCGCGTTTTCATCCCCGGACCCATCAAGAATGGAGAAAGCCGATATGGCAAACCTCGGCAGGCTAAATCGCCGCGCGCTACTGCAATCGCTCGCGCTGCTTCCTGCTGCTGCGGCCGCCGCGCCGCAAATGTCCTTTACGCCCGAGGACGAGCGAGCGGTGTGGAACCGTGTTTACACCAAGGATACCCCCGATCTCCCGCCCTACCCCAATCACTTCCTGGCACAGGTCATCGAAGGTCGCAAGCCTGGTCGGGCACTGGACGTGGGAATGGGGCAGGGACGGAATTCGCTTTTTCTCGCACGCCTCGGATGGAACGTAACAGGTGTGGACATCTCCGCTAAAGGCATCGAGCTCGCCGAAAAAGAGGCTGCCCGGTTGGGGCTGAAGATCCACTGCGTGCTTGCAGACATTGCCACATATGACGTCGGCAAGGCGAAATGGGACCTGATCGTAGGCGTCTATATGGGACGCCTAATTCTGTTCCAGGGGGACCGCCTCACGCAGGGGCTCGCTTCCGGCGGCCTGCTGGTGGTTGAGCATTACCGCCGTGACGTCGGGCGTGTCTCGCTATCCGGCGGCAGGCTCGGCTACCCGGTAAACGCACTGCTGGAAACCTTTGTTCCGACCCTGCGCATCGTCCGTTACGAGGAGGTCCTGGACTTCCCTGATTGGGGCGATCAGGGAGAGCGGGCGCCGCTCGTTCGCATGTTGGCAAGCAAAGGATAAGTCTCAAGCGCTCTCAAGACGATTAAGGCTTCGCCATTGGTATAAGCAGCGCATTCGCATAGATCAAGGCAGTGGAAAGAGGAACGCATGGATCGCTTCAGTGGCGCGCAGGAGATTGTTATCGGGAAATCAACCGGAACCTGCTTGCAAACCCGCTAATTAAATGCGTCGGACTTAAGTGAGGCGGCTCGCACGCAGTCCGATTCAGAGTGCCCGCGGAAGTGCACGGCCGACAATTTTCAGCACCAGGAGAAATCCATGCCCTTTCCACGATATATAAAATCCATGTTTTTCTTGTTCCTGCTTATTCCGGCGTTAGCTCTGGGAGCTTGGGCGCAGATAGAAACTGCCACACTTGGCGGAACAATAAAGGACGCGCAGGGAGGGGTGGTTCCGGAGGCAGAGGTTGCGGCGACGCGGACCGAAACTGGCACTGTTGCTACCACAAAGACCAACGGGGCGGGTATCTACTTCTTCACCGGCTTGGTGCCCGGACACTTTCGCATAACCGTGCGCAAGCAGGGCTTTAAAGAAGTCGCCACGAAGGAATTCAATCTGGCGGTTCAAGAGAAGCTGGAGCAGAACTTCTCGCTTGAAGTCGGTTCGGTCAACGAGACCGTCACGGTCAAGGCGGACGCCCTGATGATCAACACGACGGACGCAACCGTGAGCACCGTGGTTGACCGTCAATTTGCGGAAAATCTTCCGCTGAATGGGCGCAGCTTCCAAAGTTTAATTGAACTTACGCCCGGGGTGGTTGTCGCCGCCGTCAACACCAACGACACGGGTCAATTCAACGTGAACGGACAGCGCGCCGCCTCGAACTACTGGACGGTGGACGGCGTAAGCGCAAATATCGGAATCGGCGGGATAGGTTCCGGGACAAACAATCCTGCGGGCAACGGGTTCGCAGGGGCGGTCGGCGCCACTACTGTTCTGGGAGGGACCAACAGTCTGGTCTCGGTGGATGCGATGCAGGAGTTTCGCATTCAGACTTCAACATTTGCCCCGGATACAGGACGCACGCCGGGAGGACAGATTTCCATCGTCACGCGCTCGGGCACGAATCAATTCCATAGTTCGCTGTTCGATTACTTCCGGAATGACAAACTGGATGCCAACGACTGGTTCAATACGGCACAGACGCCGGCCCTGCCTAAATCGGAGGAACGTCAGAACGATTTCGGCGGGACCTTCGGCGGGCCGATTGTTAAGGAGCGGACGTTCTTTTTCTTTTCCTATGAAGGCCTTCGGCTGCGGTTGCCGCAAACCACCCTGTCACAGGTCCCGGATCTCCAGGCGCGCCAGAGTGCCACGCCGGGCATGCAGCCGTTCCTGAATGCGTTTCCGTTCAACCCCAATCAACCCGACCTGGGAAACGGCATCGCCCAATTCAACGCCAGCTATTCCAATCCCTCTTCCCTCGACGCCTGGAGTCTCCGTATCGATCAGAAACTGAACGATAAGCTCACCCTGTTTGGCCGATACAATTACTCACCTTCGAGTCTTACGTCACGCGCTCTGGGCGGCGCCACCGTGAATACCATCACGTATGCTCAGGACACCATACAGACGGGAACTGTGGGGATTACCTGGGTCCTTTCTCCGGCCATAAGTGACGACTTCCGATTCAACTACAGCAGGGTTAATGTTCTTACTTCTTCAAAGCTGGACAATTTCGGAGGGGCCGTTCCTGTCACTCCACCTTTTCCCAGCCCCTTCACCGTGCAGAATGCCGATTTTAGTCTTGATATTTATTCGCTGTTAAACGCTGACATCGTCGAAGGAGCCGGGACTCATGCCCTGCAGCGTCAACTGGCCTTCGTTGACAACCTGGCTGTGCAGAAAGGTACGCACAGGCTGGCGTTCGGCGTCGACTTCCGCCGTTTGTCGCCACAAGTGGCTCAGGCCCAATACTTTTTGCTTCCATTCTTTCCTGACGTACCTACTGCCGAAACTGGAGACCTCTCCACCGGCGGCATGTTCATATACTCCAGCATCCCTACAGACCTCCTGCTCCCCAATCTGAGTCTGTTTGCGCAAGACACGTGGCAGGCGACGCACCGCCTGACCCTCACCTACGGCCTGCGATGGGACGTGGAGTTTACGCCCTCGGCGCAGAGTGGGCCAGGGCTCCCAAGCGTAGTCAATTATAACAATCTTTCCCAGTTGGCTCTCGCGCCCCCGGGAACACCGCCATTCGGCACCCCGTATGGCAACGTCGCGCCCCGGATTGGGGCAGCGTATCAGCTCGCGCAGAAAAACGGCGTGCCGGTCACGGTGCTTCGAGCCGGATTGGGCGTCTATTACGACTCGGCCACGTCGGAGATTGGGAACAATCTTAACGACGGATATCCCTATAATTCCGGAAACGTAATGACCTATAGCGGCACATTCCCCGTTAGCCCCGCGCCGCCTCCGATCGTAGCCCCCAATGCCGTCAATCAGGGTGTACTGGTCGGTTTCGATCCGCATCTTCTGTCGCCGTACACCCTGGAGTGGAACATGGCGTTGCAGCAGGCGTTGGGCAACCAGCAGACACTGTCGGCTTCCTACGTTGGTGCGGTGGGGAGGAACCTGCTGCAAACAGCGGACGTTCTCTCACCTAACCAGAATCTCGCGACCGCACTTTTGATCGGCAACACGGGCATATCGAACTACAATGCGCTCCAGGTTCAATTCCAGCGGCGGTTGTCCCGCGGCCTGCAGGCGCTTTCTTCCTACACATGGTCGCATTCCATCGATACGGGATCCTCCGGTTCGCTGGCCAGTCCGTCTAATTATTCCGAGCCCGGGTTCAATTCCCAGAACCGGGGAGATTCGAACTTCGACCTTCGTCAGGCGTTTTCCGCCGGCTTGACTTACAACATTCCGGCGCTAAAACTGAACCGGCTTACCAGGGCCATTCTGGGCGAGTGGTCCCTTCAGAGCATCATTCAGGCCCACACGGCTGCACCCGTCGACGTGGATGACTCAAACCTCAGTATGCTTCTCAATAGATCGGTGGACATTCGGCCGGATGTCTTTCCGGGAATTCCCCTCTACCTCTATGGGCCGCAATACCCCGGAGGGAAAATACTGAATGACACGCCTAATGAGGCCGGTCCGGGGTGTATTGGTCCCTTCTGCCCGCCGCCCACCGATGCCAACGGGAACCCGTTGCGACAAGGCGACCTGGGACGAAACGCGGTGAGAGGTTATCCCCTCGCGCAATGGGACTTCTCTGTTCATCGCGAGTTTGCTATCCACGAATCGTTGAAGTTACAGTTCCGCGCTGAGATGTTCAATGTGCTGAATCATCCCAACTTCGGGCCGCCACTGGGCGACATCTCCGGCAACAGCGGTGTGTTCGGCTATCCAACCCAAACGGCGGGACAGGCTCTCAGCGGCAGCTTCGCGGGTTATTCTACAGCCGGCGGCCTCAATACCCTGTATCAAATCGGCGGCCCGCGCTCCATCCAGTTGGCGCTGAAACTTTCATTTTGAAGCTTCGCCCGGAAAGGAGAGTATCGATATGCTGACTCGTCATTTCTGGCTGCTGGTACATCGGTACGCCGGACTTTTAATGGCGTCCTTCCTTGTTCTCGTAGGGCTGACAGCCAGTTTGCTCGCCTTCGCCAACGAGATCAATCACCTGGTCAGCCCGCGATTCTTCGCCAGGACCCAGCCGGGAGCGGTGCGGCTCGACTTCGCCACTCTCGCCGACCGGGCGGAAGCTTTGGTTCCGCAAGGCCAAACGTACTGGATAGTTGCCAGCCCCGATCAAATTCGTTTGGGGTTCATCCCGCGTAGGAACCGCGCAACGGGCAAACCATGGAAGCTCGACGTGGCGTGGCTGTTTCTCAATCCATGGACTGGGGATGAACTCGCGCGGCTCAAACCGGGCGAACGCGATCCAGAGGCTCTGACAACTACCATCCTCTACCTTCACGAAGCGCTCTGTCTGGATGCCGGCGGCTTGTGGGTCATGGGCAATGTCGCGCTCATTTGGACTATCGAATGTTTCGTAAGGTTCTATCTCACATTGCCTGCAAGCATCAGACGGTTCTGGCAGCGTTGGAAGCTGGCGTGGCAGGTGAAGTGGCGGGCCATCGCTTTTCGCGTCAATTTCGACCCGCACCGGGCGAGCGGCCTTTGGCTTTGGCCCGCGCTCCTCGTGTTCTCGTGGTCGAGTGTGATGTTCAACCTGCCGGCAGTCTACAATCGGGTGACAGGCGCGATATTCGACTATCGGCCGCTAGCTGCCGATAGCATATCCATGCCCCCACATGGCGAAGAGCGCCCGCCGCGCCTCGATTTCCGTGCGGCGATCTCTGCCGCCCAGCGCCTTATGGCGGAACAGGCAGCGAGCCACCGCTTTTCGGTAGAGCGACCGGTTGTTTTCCAATACGAGGCCGACGACCGGACTTATTTTTACAACGTGAAAAGCAGCCGCGATGTCTGGGATCGCGACCACATTTCGATGACGATCCTCACTTTCGACGGCGACACCGGCGCTCTGCGATCTGTGTACATACCGAGCGGCGAACATACGGGCAACACGGTCTCCCTTTGGCTCAACGCCCTGCACCAAGGCTGGGTGTTCGGCCTTCCTTACCGCGTCTTCGTCTGCGTGCTTGGCATCGTGATCGCTATGCTCTCCTACACCGTGATCTACATCTGGTGGAGAAAGAGGCAAGGGAGGATTCTGGCAGCCCGAAAACATGCCTCTTTCACGAAGGCAGTAGTCCAGCCCGAAGGAGGCGCGCGATGATCCGCCATTTCTTTGTTTGGCTGCATCGCTGGGCGGGTCTGGCGATGGCCGGGTTCCTCATTTTCGTCGGCTTGACCGGCAGCCTGCTCACCTTCTGGAGCGACTTGGAGAGACTGATCTGCCCGCAACTTTACGCCGCACCGAGGCCTGGCGTGGCTCGGCTCGACCTCGCGACGGTCGCCGAGCGCGCCGGGGCATTAGTTCCACAATGCCGGGTAGCAGGCGTTGAATTCTTCCAACCCGATCAGGTGTGGGTGTCGTTCGAACCTCATCACGGGGGGCCCGCGACCGGCCATCCCTGCAATGCCGGCTTCAACCAGCTTTTGGTCGATCCATGGACCGGGGCAGAACTCGGACGCCGCAACTTCGGCGATCTCTCCCAAGGCCGGATCAATCTGATGCCCTTCGTCTACCAACTGCACAGCAATCTGAAGCTGAGCATGACCGGCTATTGGATTCTGGGCGGCGTGGCGCTACTCTGGACGGTGGATTGCTTCGTCGGTTTCTATCTCACCCTGCCGGTGGCCTTAGACCGTTTCTGGCGACGCTGGCGACCCTCCTGGCTGATCAAGCGCCGGGCCGGCTTTTATAGTTTTAATTTTCTTTTGCACCGCGCGGCGGGCTTGTGGCTCTGGGCGGCGCTCTTCATCTTCGCCTGGTCGAGTGTGATGTTGAATCTCTACCCAGTCTATGATCGGGTAACAGGTGCTCTGTTTGACTATACGTGGGCTACGAAGCAGTCCACGGCGATGCCCCTCCGCGCCAGAGATGAACCCCCAAAGCTCGATTGGCGCGCCGCGCAGGAAGTAGGTGCCCGGCTTATGGCCGAACAGGCGGCTATCCGGGGCTTTACCGTGGAGCGGGTGGAGGGTATCGCATTCCTCCCTGACGAAAACTCCTATTATTACGACGCGAAGACCAGCCGCGATGTCTCGGACGTACAGGGGACAGCCTTAGTATTAGACGGCGACACCGGCGCCTTCAGATCCCTGCGCTTAGCAACAGGCGAACATAGTGGCAATACGGTCACGAGCTGGCTCTACGCGCTGCACACGGCCGAAGTGTTCGGCCTGCCATATCGCATCTTCGTCTGCGGGCTGGGGATTGCGATCGCGATGCTCTCGGTGACGGGAGTCTACATCTGGTGGAAGAAACGACAATTGCGGCGGAACGCAGTTTCGCGCTTGAAGTCGGCGGGGGATCTTTCGGCGTCAACGGACGTATTGTTGACGGCAGAGGGGAAGCGCCGATGAGCTTGCGCAAGATTCTCGCAATCATCATCGCCTCTTTTTCCTTTGCCACGGCGTGTCACCCTGGGGCGAAGCGATACCATATGCGTGGGCAAGTGATGGACAAGAATGTCGCGACCAACGAGATCACGATTGACCACGAGGACATTCCGGGATTCATGGCTGCCATGACCATGCCCTATAAGGTAAAGGATCCGGCAGTAGTGCAGGAGGTTGAGCCGGGAGACAAGATTGCCGCAGATGTCGTCACCACCACCGACGGAACTGATTATT
>DATJVZ010000323.1:0-25075 GCA_035501575.1 Terriglobales bacterium
ATTCCTCTCTTCTCGTCTTCGGCAGGATCCATCCTTGGAGGTCATCTGCGAAGTGTCCGACGGGCTCAGGGCCGTCAAGATGGCGGAGATGCTGCAGCCCTCGGTGGCCGTGCTGAACGTTCACTTACCGAAGCTAAGCGGCATACAAGCCGGCGGATGGATACGCATGCTTGCCCCAAATACCAAGATCGTGTTTCTCGCGGGTCGGCTGGAGGCCGATATCGTGCAGGCAGCGACGAAGCATGGGCCAGGAGGATATCTTCTGAAGTCTGAGGCTCGAACAGACCTGGTCGCTGCTATTCACACGGTTGGCCGGGGTGAGACATTCTTCAGTTATCAATTAGCGGCGCACCTGATGGTCGGGCCTGAAATCAAATCTCGAACGGCAGGCGAGCAAGCTGGCGGTTGGACTTCCTCCGGCTGAGCAGAGATTGTCCCAACCAAATGCCCACCCCTAAGCCGGCTGTGCCTATTCGTGCTCGCCGCTCACGCGGATGAGATCCGCGGAAGATCGACCGTGACGAGGCCAACGGCTGCACTTCGAATCTCGCGGGCTTCGGTCCTGGTGACTCCGAGTGCGATTCCGGTTAGCGATTACGACGTTTAACCTTCAATTGCGCTAGCGAACGAGCTAGGGCCGCGTTTACCGAGGCCACCTCCTCCGCCGAGATCTTTTCCTTCAGGCGGGCAGCGGCCCGTTGACGGGCTTCTTCGGCTGCCGCCGCGTCGATTTTGTCGACCGAAATCGCCATATTGGTCAAGATGGATACGCGCTCGCCGGTTACGTCGACCAGGCCTTCGCCGACGGCCATGAAGTCGGTGCGTCCAGCTTTGCGCACGATCAGTTCACCCGGAATCATCTGCGTCATCAGCCGGACATGGTGAGGGAGAACCCCCATCTGGCCGTCGACCCCAGGCAGCGTGACCATCTCGACATCTTCCGAATAGACGGTGGCCTCCGGAGTCACTATCTCCAATCTGATGGTGTTGGCCATGTTCACCTCTGTGCCGCGTCGGGCCTTTGAACGCTCACGCCGCTTTCAAGTCTTTCGATTCTCGGATCTCATCGATCGTGCCCTTCATGTAAAAGCTTCCTTCCGGGACGTCGTCGTGTTTGCCCTCCAGGATCTCCTTAAAGCCGCGGACGGTCTCGGCTACCGGAACCTGCTTGCCTTCGCGTCCGGTAAACACCTGAGCAACACTGAACGGCTGGCTCAGGAAGCGCTGGATCTTGCGGGCGCGAAATACCGTCACCTTGTCCTCGGGTGAAAGTTCATCCATCCCGAGAATCGCAATGATATCCTGCAAATCCTTGTAGCGCTGCAGTACGCTCTGCACGCCACGCGCTGTGTCGTAGTGCTCCTGGCCGACAATTTCGGGCGCCAGGGCGCGGGAAGTAGAGGCCAAGGGATCGACGGCCGGATAGATACCGAGTTCGGCGATCGAACGCTCCAGTACGATGGTGGCATCCAAGTGGGCAAAGGTTGTGGCCGGCGCCGGATCCGTTAAGTCGTCAGCAGGAACATAAACGGCCTGAAAGGAAGTGATGGAACCTTTCTTGGTCGACGTAATCCGTTCCTGCAGTGCTCCCATTTCCGCCGCGAGGGTTGGTTGGTAACCCACGGCGCTGGCGGTGCGGCCGAGCAAAGCTGAGACCTCGGAACCGGCTTGCGAGAAACGGAAAATGTTGTCGATGAAGAGCAACACATCCTGGTTCTTCTCGTCCCGAAAGTATTCGGTGATCGCCAGGCCGGACAGGGCCACGCGGAGGCGAGCGCCCGGGGGTTCGTTCATCTGACCATACACCAAGGCGATTTTGGAGGCGCGCAGGTTGTCCTGTTTAATGACTCCCGCCTGCGACATTTCGTGATAAAGATCGTTGCCTTCCCGGCTGCGCTCGCCGACGCCGGCGAACACCGACACGCCGCCATGGAGCTTGGCGATGTTGTTGATCAGTTCCATGATCACAACCGTCTTGCCCACGCCGGCTCCACCGAAGGCGCCCACCTTACCGCCCTTTAGAAACGGACAGATCAAGTCGATCACCTTGATGCCGGTGGCCAACACCTGGGGAGAGGTCGATTGGTCTACGAGCGGCGGCGGCGGACGATGGATGGGATAGTACTTCTCTGCCTCCACCGGTCCGCGTTCGTCGACGGGATTGCCGATAACGTCAAATATCCGGCCCATCACACTTTCGCCCACCGGCATGGAGATTGGCCGGCCGGTATCGGAAACCTCACAGCCGCGCTTGAGGCCCTCGGTGCCGGACATGGAGATGGTCCGGACCAACTTATCCCCGAGGTGTTGCTGCACTTCCAGGATCACCTTCGTCGTCGGCTGGTCTCCGACCGTGTATTCAACGCTCAGGGCGTTGTAGATGGCGGGCAGCGCATCGGGAAACTCAACATCGACTACCGGACCGAGCACCTTAACAATTTTTCCTGTGTTCATAGTCACACCCACAATTTGAATCTGCCTTACTCGGATTGCCCACCGGCAATCTCGAGCAATTCCTTGGTGATATTGCCTTGCCGCAACTTGTTATATTCCAGGGTCAAGTCCTTGATCAGACCTTCCGCGCTATCCGTGGCATTCTTCATGGACACCATGCGGGCGCTTTGTTCGCTGGCTTTGGCATTCAGCAACACCTGATACATGTAAATGTCCCCGTAGTGCCAGAGCAGATAATTCAGAACGGCCTCCGGACTGGGCTCAAATACTACCTCGCGGTTATCGGCCGCCGGCGTGTCCGCCTGGACACCCGGAACTTTCACTTCGCCTACGGGAAGAAAATCCAAACACAGGGGATGCTGTGTCAGAGTATTCACGAAACGGGTGGCCAAGACCTGAACTTGATCCACCTCTCGTTTCAAAAACATGTCGCGAGCGAAGGCAGCAATCGCCCTGGCTTCCGAAAATCGCGGCGTGTCGGCATAGGGAAACTCCGCCACCAATTGCCGCCCCGTGCGGGCGATGAATTGCGCGGCCTTTCGTCCGGCAGTGATGAAAAGCGTCGACCCCGAATCGAACTCCGCCGCCACGCGGAACAAGTTGCTGTTGAGCGGTCCGCATAAGCCCTTGTCGGCCGCGACCAGAACGACCGCACGCTTGCGAACTTCGCGGACTTCGAGCAGAGGATTCTTGAAAGCAGCGGTTCGGGTGGTGGCGTGACGCTGAATCCGGTAGAGGAGCTGCACGAAGGGCCGCCCCGCTAGCGCTGCCTCCTGGGCTTTGCGCATCTTCGAGGCCGCTACCATTTGCATCGCGCGCGTGATCTGCTCCGTACTGCTGATGGAGCGAATCCGCCGCCGTAAATCACGAGGACTATGCATACTCAATGATCCTCAGCCCTGAACCTCGCAAGCCCGCCATGGACCCGCCTGCTCAGCGCCAGGTTTGTTTGAACTGGTCGGTCGCATCCTCCAATTCCTTGGTCAGGTCGGCGCTGATCGCTTTCTCCTTGGCAATCTTGCGCAGCAGCTCGGCCTTGCGCGTCTGGAGAAATTCCGCCAGTTGCGCCTGGAACTGCTTAACCCGATTGACCGGCACGTCGTCTACATAGCCGTTTTGCACCGCCCAGATCACAGCCACCTGCACTTCGAAAGCAATCGGGCTGTACTGCGGCTGCTTGAAGACCTCCATGATGCGCTTGCCGCGATCGATCTGGGCCTGGGTCTTCGCGTCCAGCTCCGAGCCGAACTGCGCAAAGGCTGCCAGCTCCCGGAATTGGGCGAGATCCCCCTTGAGCTGGCCGGCCACTTGCTTCATGGCCTTGAGCTGCGCTGCCGAACCGACGCGGGATACCGATAGACCCACGGAAATGGCCGGGCGCACACCCTGATAGAACAAATCGGTTTCCAGATAAATCTGGCCGTCGGTAATCGAAATGACGTTGGTGGGAATATAAGCGGAAACGTCGCCGGCTTGGGTTTCAATAATGGGAAGAGCGGTCAGCGAACCGTTACCATATTTTTCCCCGACGCGTGCAGCGCGTTCGAGCAGGCGGCTATGAAGGTAGAACACATCTCCCGGGTAGGCTTCGCGACCCGACGGTCGTTTCAACACCAGGGAAACCTGCCGGTAGGCCACGGCGTGCTTCGACAGATCATCGAAGATGATCAATGCATCCATGCCATTGTCCATGAACCATTCACCCATGGCTGCCCCGGCAAAGGGCGCCAGGTACTGGCTGGTGGCCGAATCGGCGGCAGGCGAGGCGACGACAATGGTGTACGGCAAAGCGCCTGCTTCTTCGAGCACGCTGATGATGCGAGCAATGTTCGATTGCTTCTGACCAATGGCAACGTAGATGCAGTATAGGGGGCGAAAGTCTTTGTCGCCGGCAGCTTTGGCGGCTCGATTGAGACGAGCTTGGCTGATGATGGTGTCGATGCAAATAGTTGTTTTTCCCGTAGAGCGATCGCCGATGATCAACTCGCGCTGGCCGCGGCCGATAGGAATCATGGCGTCGATCGCCATGATGCCGGTTTGTACCGGCTGACTCACGGAACGGCGTCGGATGATGCCGGGGGCAAGTTTTTCGACCGGATAGGCGACCTCACTCTCGATCGGGCCTTTTCCATCCACCGGCTGTCCCAAGGTATTCACCACACGGCCTAACAGCCCCATGCCGACCGGCACCTGCAGCAACTTGCCGGTGGTTCGAACTTCATCGCCTTCTTCGAGTTGCGTATAGTCGCCCAGAATGATGACTCCAACTTCGGTTTCTTCCAGGTTCAAGGCGAGTCCGGTGATGCCGCGTCCTAGGTCGAGCATCTCGTTGAGCATGGCATCGGTGAGTCCTTCGACTCGGGCAACGCCGTCGCCGATCTCGCGAATGGTGCCAACGTTCTGTCGGGTTGTGGTTGTCCTGACACCCGTGATTTGCGCTTCCAGTTCCTTGAGTAGATCCGCCATATAAGTTCCACCTGATTTTCATTCCTGCGAAGGTCGTCATCGGTCAGGCCTGCGCATCCCCCCCGTTCCGACTGGGGATTCCCCAGAGCCTAGCCAACTCTGCCAGCTCAGATCGAATGCTGCCGTCGTAAACATCGCTACCCACCTGAATGCGCATGCCCCCGATCAGCTCCGGATTGGCAGTAAACTCCGTAGTCATTCCCCGGCCGTACGCCTTCTCCACTCCTTCGCGCACACGGAAGGCGAGATCGAAAGGCAAAGGCACAGCGCTCTCGACTTCCGCAGTATGCCGGGCATATTCGAGCTTTACCCACCGCTCGAAGAATTTCAGAAGCGGCAGGTAGCCACGGGGCCGGGACGCGAGGATTCGCTCGACGACCTGGCGGACGCGCGTCTCATCGAGCACGCCGTCGACCAGGCACAAATGGAATAATTGCTTTGCCTCGCGCCTAATTTGCTTGGTAGTTTTCATTCCGCTAAGCTGCCGGTGCCAATTGCCGCGCCGTCTCCTCGGCCAGCCGCCGCTGATCTTCTGCCGTCAAGATCTTGCCCGTCACCCTGGAGGCGGTTTCGAGCACCAGCCGCCCGATGTCGCCTTTGAGCTCTACGAACATGCGGGCTTGCTCCTGGGCGGCGGCTTCGCGCGCCTTGACGATGATCTGTTCCGCCGCGGCGATGGCCTTTTGGGTCTCCTGTTGTCCGACCCGGGCAGCCGCCGCGCGAGCTTCTTCAATCATCTTGGCCGCCTGCGCATTGGCCTCGAGCAATATTTTCTGTCGTTCGGCTTCGGTCCGGGCCAGTTCAGCCTTTATTTTTTCGCTGTCGGCGAGTTCTTGCGCGATTCGCTGCTGCCGCTGGTCCAACATTTTGAGAACCGGTTTATAGGCATAGCGTTGGAGAACGAAACAAAGAATGCAAAAGCTGACGATTTGCGCGAACAGATGAGGCCAGTCCACGCCAAAGGTATCGGCAATGCGGCCGACCGTCCCCGGGCTGTCGATGATCGCCAGTAAGCTGAGTGCATTCATAGCCGCCTCTCAAGTTCTGCGGCGCCGAGCCCCCGCGCCTCGTGCCGCCAAATTCATCTCTACTTGACCAGGAACAAAGCGTAGAACACGATCGCTTCCGCAAAGGCAATCGCGAGAATCGATTGCACCATGATCTTTGCCGAGGCCTCGGGGTTGCGTCCGACTGCTATCGAAGCTCCTAAGCCCACCAAACCAACGCCAAGGCCTGCACCAAGCGCCGCTAACCCTACGTGAATGCTTCCATTCATCGGATTCTTCCTTTCTTTTCTTTCCGACGGCTTTAACCGACAGCCATGCCGCGGGAATTCCCATCTCAACCGCCTGCCGGCGCCGGCTTGTCCGACTCGTGTTGGCACATCAATACGGTAAAGACCGCGGTCAGCAACATGAAGACCAGCGCCTGAACCAAACCCATCAGTAATTCCAAGAAGTAAAATGGAATCGGCAGCAACCAAGCCAAGCCGGGGATCATGGTCGACATGGTGTGCAACATGTTTTCACCGGCAAAGATGTTTCCGTAGAGACGAAAGGTCAGAGAAACCGGCCGGAACAAGATCGAGATGATTTCCAAACAACCAGCGGCAAAGAAGATAGCGATCATCAGCGGCTTCAACACGCCGCTGATCTCACCCTTGGGGGCGAACAGTTCCTTGACCATTCCTTTGGCACCCACTTCCTGAAGCGACCATACAATCCAGGCGGCGAAGAAAACCAGAGCCATAGCGAGCGTCATGTTGACGTCTGCGTTGGCGCCACGAAACAGAGGCTGGCTGACCTCGAAACCGTGAGGGGTCTGGTGCCCCCAGCCGATCGTACCCACTCCCGGAACCAGGCCCACCCAGTTCGCGGCGAGAATGAAGATGAAAATCGTGGCAAAAAACCAGAGCGTGCGCTCTGCCAAGTGTGGCCCGATAATTCCCACCATGAATTTGTCTAGCCCTTCCACCAGCCATTCCAGAACATTTTGTGCCCCGGTCGGAACCTCCTTCATGTTTCTTGTGGCACGGTGCGCAAAGATGATCAAACCGCAGGCCACGATCCAACAGGCAACCATCGAGTTGGTGATCGGGAAGCCGAAGATCTGGCCGACCTGCTCTGGCTTGGCCGACAGCCCGTGCTCCTCCTCCGAAGATCCTGCCGTCGAATCGCCTGGTTGTTCCGACATGAAGGAGGGAGGCCGGGACATCCTGTCGAGCGCGAAGGTCAAGCGCGCGCCGAGCGAGACGAACAAGACAATGAGAACGAGCAGAGCCGGCTTTGTCTTCCAGTTGTTCTTTCCCTGTGCTTGCTGAAGCTTCATGCGGGCCGATTCTCCTTAAGCCGCCGATCGACCAGCAAGTTCACCCTTACCGGCCTTCTGGTATCCAATCAGGGCGAAATACAAGGCACGATCAAAAAACCGCGTGAGTGAGCGTAACAGCATCACACCACCCCAAAACTCGACTGGCTCGTCGAACAAACACTCCTGCTGCATGTACTCCCAGAGGTGTTCGTGCGCGATACACACCGCCCAATACAAGTGACTGAACGGAACTCCCTGCTCAGCACGGTGCATGCCCAACGCGATGTAGCGCTCCTCGATCGTCGAGTCGGCTTCGTTTGCCAACCAGTCGATCAGATCTCGATAAATTGTCGCCGTGGATCGCGCCTGCTCTTCGGCCGGGACCTTCAGAAACAACTCGCTGCACCTATCGGAACCCCGCATCTTCTGAACAACGACCTGCGACATCGAGTCGGCGTTGGTTTGCATGTGTTGCACTAGCTTGAGGGCTCGCATCAGTTCTCCTAGCCAACGGAAGGCGTCCTGGTTGTACCGGCTGGAAGTCAGGCAAAGATTTCGATCAGTACCGTATCGATCGCAATTTTGAGGCCGAGACGGTCCCGAGCCCCTCCCGCCCAGATGGAGACAGGCTACTGGTTCGTGGGAGGCCCGCATACTGACAAAACTAACAGTACTGTCCTGTTGATCAATGCGGGGATGTGTTCATGAATGCAATGCGTTGCGCGAGAGAACCAGAAAAAGGAGGTTGCAGGATAGCGAGTCGATGCTGTGGAAACCGTCGCTTACTTGCCGCAATACGTTACGGATTGCCCGGGTCGCACAAAGACATAATCCAGGTTATTTACCTTAATGTAGTAACGGATTGTCCCGGTCGGGCGGCATCCTTCAACCGAGCATCGGACGGAGTAACTTCGCAGGTCTCGAATCACCGTGGATACCGTCAAGGCGTTGCCGGGGAGGACGGAAAGAGTTTGGGACAAATTGTTGGCGGAAAAGAAGTTGTCGCCCGAAAGAAAGCCGCTCGTGAAACAGTTCATTTTGCTGAGCTCGGCCACGTCGCTTCTTCCCGCCTCTTTCTTGTTCAGGTGCTTGTTGGCGGGAACAATCGACAGGGGCGACGCTGGATGACCATCCACGCTGATTCCTCCATAGCGGACCGACAGGGTGCGGTCGGTACCGTTGACGATGGTTGTCGTGTAGTTCAGGAAGTCACCAGCCTGGCCGACGCCCGCGCGCTCGAACCCGATTCGCGAGCTCACATCGATTCCGGCGTGGCTTAATTTGGGTATGCCGTTACCCGTCAAAGGATCCTGGACGGTCGAAGACACGGCGCCATCGGGAGCGTCCTCTCCCCATACAAAAGCGCTCTTGGCCTCTGCCTTGAATGTGGTCAGATCGTCTTGGCCGAACATTCCGAGACCGAAGGCGAAAACCGCAAGCGTAAGCCCGCAGGCCCGGCTCATGGTTGTTCCTCGCTTTTTGCCCCAGCAGAGACGGTCCTGCTTGGCCCCGGCATCCCTAGTAGCAACGGCAATCGAATGCCCACACTTATCCTCGTGATAATCTTTAGGCAATAGAACTCACCTGTCGCCTGTCAGTTTTCGCAGTAGGAGGGAGACCAGGTTTTTCGAACTGCGCGGCACCCATCATAGACTCATGGCTCAAAGTCTTGGAGTTAGGCGATACGCCCTCACCTCACTGTTAATAGCAGCGCTAATCAATTTAGGTTGGGTTTCCGACCGCCCATCAAAAAATGTCGCGACCGGTTCTCCTCAACCTGAAACCAACGTAGCGCTTCGCGACATGGTTGCCGCCGGTCGCTTATCGGATCTTCGGTGGCCGAATTTCTCCGACTATAGCGTCCAGGTGAAGAGCTTTTATGAGACTTCGAACTACGCCTCTGCCTGGCTGAAGGACGGCGAACCTACCCAGCAAGCGACGGCTGTGATCGAGGTGCTCAAGCAAGCCGACAGCAAGGGTCTGAATGCGGAAGATTATGACGGTTCCCGTTGGCCGGCACGGGTGAGCGGTCTCCGGCAGTCTCCATCCTCCGATGCCCAGGCTCGGTTCGATGCTGCCCTGACCGTCTGTATCATGCGCTACATCTCCGATTTACACATCGGAAGAGTCAATCCTCGCCATTTCAAGTTCAACCTGGACGTGGGGCCGAAGAAATATGACCTGCCTGCCTTCCTCCGGGAGAAGGTGGTCAACGGCTCTACCATTGAGGCCGAGCTCGACGGAGTCGAGCCGCCCTTCGCGGGATACAAACGAACCCAACAAACGCTCGCACGTTATGTGGCCTTGGCGCGACAAGACGACGGAGAACAACTGCCGGTTCCGGCGAAGCCCATCGAGCCTGGGGCTTCCTATGCTGGGGTGCCGCGCTTAACCCGCCTGTTGCGACTGTTGGGGGATCTGCCGGCCGACGCCGACCTGCCCGATGGATCGAACGTCTATGCCGGCCCGCTCGTGGCCGCCGTCCAGAATTTCCAGAAGCGTCATGGCCTGGCCCCGGACGGCCGGCTCGGCCCGCAAACCCTCAAGCAGCTAAACACGCCGCTGACTTTTAGGGTGGAGCAACTGCGTCTGACCTTGGAACGCTGGCGCTGGGTACCGTACCAGTTCACCCAACCACCCATTGTCGTGAACATTCCCGAGTTCCGCCTACGGGCCTACGACAGCGCCGGGAAGGTTGGCCTGGCGTCGAACGTCATCGTGGGAAAGGCCTATCGCCATGAGACACCCGTGTTTGAGAGGGACATGAAGTTCGTAGTTTTTCGTCCCTACTGGAATGTGCCGCCCAGCATCCGGCGCTCGGAAATTGTGCCTGCGATACAAAGGGACCGAAACTACGTCGCCAACAAAGGATACGAGGTAACCACGGCGCAAGGTGCAGTGGTGACCGCTGGCCTAATTAACGATGAGACTCTTCAGCAACTCCGTTCCGGAAAACTGCAGGTACGGCAGAAGCCAGGCCCATCCAATGCCTTGGGCCTGGTGAAATTAATGTTTCCCAACGAATACAACGTTTACCTGCACAGCACGCCATCGCAGGCCCTGTTCGCGCAGTCGCGCCGCGACTTCAGCCATGGCTGCATCCGGGTGGAGCAAGCTGCCGAGCTGGCGGCCTGGGTTCTACGGGACAAGCCGGAATGGACGCTCGAGCGCGTGCGCAATGCCATGCAGAGCGGAAGCGACAACCTTCAAATCAACCTGACCAAGCCCGTCCCCGTGCTGATCCTCTACGGCACGGCGGTGGTCGATGAACAAGATCAGGTTCATTTCTTCGATGACATCTACGGATATGACTCGGCGCTCGAAAAAGTACTGGCACTTGGCTACCCCTATCCCGGATAAGGACCGCAGGGTAGAGAGCCGGGCTGATCTACCAGCGCCGCACGCGGCCCACATCCACGTGCACAAAGTCGGACTGGGCGTAGTAACCAACTCCCCCGCGATGCAGTTCTAGGGCAGCATCTCGCAGGCGTGAGGTCTTGACCCCCGGCATGCGGATGTCGATCGCCATCGCTTCGATGTGCAGGCTGTGAAGCGCTACACCGTGGCCATGCGTGCGCAGGAATTCGTTACTCCAGGGCGACCGATAGCCGCAGATGACATCGATTTCAGAATCGGGTTCGCCTAGCTTGGCCGTCAAGTCGTGAAGGAGGTCGAACACGCGAGGATCGTAGTGGTGGATATCACCCGTGCGATGATCCCTAAGATATTCGTCGAGGCGTGTCAGAGCTTCGGGAACATACTGTTCACCGCGGCGATAGACAAGGTCGAGTCGTTCGCCCGTATGGGTGTGGAACAGACGCAGGTGATACTCCGGTTGGGGTGAGAGCGTGGCTACGACACTCGAAGCCGGCTGAACGAAGGAGGAAGTAAGCACGAACAGGCAGGCCAATACGCCATGAATCTTCAAATCGGTTTTACTCCTTAACGCACAAGGCTCCATCATTATGCCGTCGCAGTCGACAAGGTTGCTCCATTAGCCACCCTTGCGCTGTTACTTTTGACAGTGCGAATTCCTTATCTTTCTTCCTAGAATTGGTCTGCTGAGAGTTGCGATGGCTCAGTCCATGGTCCTCCGGAGCGGATCCTTGCGATCGAGCAGTGACGCTAATTCCCTTGAGAGTGGGCCGCTTGTCATCTCGTCCTCTGCGGTTGAACTGTTTAGTTCAGGTTTCCTGCACGGGTTGACAAAGCCCGAGCTCCACTCGATCTTAGCAGCTGCAACTCTCCGGCAATTTCCTGCCAACTCGGTTATTGCCAACCAGGGGGATCCTGCCGAGCATCTGTTTTTGCTGCGGACGGGCTGTGCTCGTCTTTTCTATGTTACGCAACAGGGTCACAAAGTTCTGTTGCGTTGGCTTCTATCCGGGGAGCTGCTTGGTGGTGCGGCGATTCTGCCGAATCCCTCTTCATATCTCGTAGGCACGGAAATACTGAAGAAGAGCTCTGCGTTCGTGTGGCGACGCAACACGATCCGGCGCCTTGCCACGCAGTATCCGAAGCTGCTCGACAACACCTTGCCGATTGCCGCGGAACATCTGACTTGGTTCCTCTCCGCTCACCTGGCGCTGGTCTCCCGCACGGCCCGCGAGCGCCTCGCGCAGGTGCTGTTCAGTCTTGCCCAAGGCATTGGACATAAGGTCGCGGGTGGTATTCGCTTGGAAATCACGAATGAACACCTGGCAAACTCAGCCAACATCACTTTATTCACTACCAGCCGCTTCTTGAGCGAGTGGAAGCGCCAGGGAGCTCTAAAAAAAGGCAGGGGAACGCTTACCGTTTGTGATCCGACCCGGCTGTTCTCTCATCCCGTCTGATACCAGTCTAATCCGTTAACCGTTTTTTTTCGTTGCGCGGACGCAAACAAAAGTCGGCCACCGACGACCCTGATCAGAAACCGGCGCATGAAGATGGGAGCGAGTTTCCGAAGCAAGCGACAGTGGCTTCGAACCGAGGTTGCGCTTACTCAAAAATTCGCAGGAGGAACAGCAAGAACATGGATGTTAGGAACGCAGAGATCGTAACCGCGGCCGGCTTAGCCCACAGCGAATGCGCTCTCTCGTCCAACATTACCAGTTCGTTATCTGAAGGCAAGCTTCGCCGCCTACGGTAAGGCAGGCACTCGCGGTAGTCGGTTGGAGAGTCCAAGTAGCTAATCGCTGCCCAGATGTAACAATCCCCCACGTGAACTGCTGATCCGCCGATTTGCTCTTTGCCAGGTCGCGTTTCCATAAAAAGACTCAGCCCTGCTGGTTTTTCTTACTGGTTTCTTTGTAGGCGAAAAATAGCAAGACTGCCAACTGGCAACTCTGACAGGCAAAGGCCGCTGCTGACCAGAATTACTGGTTGCGGCCGGCTGATTCAGGCGAGGGCCATGGAGCGCTCGAACCACGCGAACACAAGCCCTAGCGCAGGAGTCGAGGCTCAATGCCATCGGGCAAAGCGTCAGGTGCTTGCGAAGGCCCACCCGCAGCAAATTCCCATCACGAGAATGATAGCTATGGAATTAAGGGAATTTCCGACGCCAGCTGAACATTGACCATCATGGTGAGGCGACTGTCGACTTGGTAGAACTTTGCCGCTCGCTTCGCACCCAGAGCTTTCATGAATTTGGGCCAATAACTTTGCCGCAAAGCAAGGTACTTGCCGTCGATGTCCATCATTCGCTGCGCCATGTCTTTCGCCTTGTCATCCGTCATGCTGTCGTAATTTGCCGCGTAGTCCTTGATCAGGCGAAGGCGCTGATCACCGATCGCCTGCTGGTCGCGGGCGTAATCACGATACACCGGCCAGAATGCCGTAGATTCGGCGTCGCTGAACTGCATGGTGTGGGCAATGATGTCATTCTTCGCCGACTGCACGTCAGAACGTAGCAATTGAATGTCGGTGTCGGTGAGTGGTTTCGCCGTAACCTCGGTCGTCTGAGCCCAAGCCGCCTGAGTCAGCAAAAAGCACACGGCCCATAGAGCCACTGACATTTTCATCGTCTTTCTCCTGTCTTGGTTCTCTGCGAAATTCCTAGGTTCTCCGAATGCTCTTGGCCCTATGGACAATCACCTGCCGAGATCCATGGGGCTACTGGCAAAAGTGGCAGTAGTTTCCACGGACAGTACCAGGTTGTTCGAGCGGGACAATCGCACCACGGAGAAAGGGGTGCTAGCACACTGAAAGATCGGGAAGTAGCGGCGCCAAGTACGCCCAAGGAGTTGCGCGCTCTAAGCCGCAACTCCCTGAGCCTTCTGTCGACCTTTTGGCCCTTGCGCGGAACGAGTCCTGCCGTCCTCTGGTTCCAGAACAACTATCTAGCTGATGCCGCGGACCGCTCGTACTCCAAAGGAAGCGGCAAGAGATAGAAATCCCAGCAGTCCGATCAAAGGCAGTGAACTACCGGTTTTGGGCAATGCTGCCGGAGCCGGAGCAGCTTCCGGTGCGGGCGCCGGCACGGGTACGATGACCGCTACCAAGATCGGCTGATCCGCCGGAGGAGGTGGCGGAGGAGGAGGCATGGTGCCGGTTATCTTCGCCTGCTGCGTGACCACGGTCTCGGGAACTTCGACCACCCTGGTGGCCGAGATCTGCATCCCCTTCCTCAAGCCCCAGGCGTCCGTCATCTGTCCGTTCACGTTGAACTTCTGGCCCTTGGGAATCTTGAACTGCTGATTCTTGCCATCTTCGAGGGTGAGAATGACGGAATTCGGCGGCGAGACCTGCCACACGGTTCCGGTTACCGACTGGGTCGTCGTAATAGTCTTGGGAGTGGTGGTGGTGGTAATCGTCTTCGTAAGGTGCATGCCGACCTTCGCGTCCTTGACTGTGATCTCCTTACCGTCAACCACAGCCGTGGTGGTAGGCGACACATTGGTCAAATGCCGAAGCTCGCCATCGTCCATCTTGATGATCAGATCGTTGCCGTTAATGTAGACAATCGTGCCTCCCACAGTGTGAGTCGTGGTGGTCGGAGTTTGACTGCTAGTTGAGGTTTCGGTTTGTACTTGTGCGCTCAGGCTCAGGGCGCAGGCCAGGCAAATCGTCCCTGCCGCAAGCGTGAGCAACACCTGTGTCCAGCGTGTCTTTCGGTTCATCTTGTGTTCCCCCTTGTCGTCTTCTGATTTTGTTTCACTGCATGACAGGGCTCTTTGCAGGGCCCGAATCTGTAATCGACGCCTGAACGATATAGCGTTTCGGAGCGCTACCCACGAAATAAAACGGGTAGCAAGTCACCAATGTCAGAGAAGCATGAGGCCGCGGCCTGAGCACCGACACATCGTCCGGATCGACGATGGTTATTTGATCGATCACATACGTGTCGGTCTGCTTAGGCGTGACCAGCTCGATCCTGTCCCCCGGGCCAACGTCCTTCAGCCCGCGAAAAAACCCGTCGCGGTGTCCCGCAATTCCAATATTTCCGCTTTCCCCAAGCGTGGCCGTGCCTGCGATTCGCCCAACCCCCCGGTTCAAACTCAGGTCGTCGGTTCCGTCGAGCACAGGAACCTCGACACCTATTTTCGGAATGCGAAGAATTCCGATAGCCGGCGCAAAGTGGGCCAGCAAACTATCTTGGTACTCCTTGATTCGTTTTTCCGACCACAAGCTGAAGTCGGGCTTGGCCGCGACCAGCTCCAGGTTGCCTCGTGATTCCGCCGGTTGCTCAGTCTTAAAGCTCGCAACCGCGGCGCGGGATAAGACCGCTTTGTGGGCGCGGGCGCCCAAATAGACGCCCAGCATCAGCAGACCAAATACCAGCAGCAGACGCTCGACTTTAGCTAACCAGCGCATACTAGTTCAAAATGCCTAGCCGGCAACACCGTTCCAGGTCGGTTCCGCACGGCGACACGCATTATCGTGCTAACCTGCAGTGTTCGCAATAGACTACCTTGAGACAGCGCCCACCGCACATTGTTAAACGTTAGAAGCAACCGGAACAGGGGGTAACTGTCATTATTGACAGGTGGCAGCTAGGGGCTTCGTGGCGCGGATCTTCGCGTCCGCTTCCTGGTGCTAGAGAGGATCATAGGCCAGGCAGGAGCTGACGAAGTGCTTGCCGGAGAGTGCAGCCTCAATGGCCGTTGTCAGGTCCGTACTCACACGCGACTTGACGACGTACGCGGACCCGCCGGCGTCCATGGCCGCATTCAAGAAGTCGGAATCCTCGTGGACGGTAAGAAAAACAATTCTAGCGGTGCATCCCGAGTCGACGAGAGTTCGTGCTACGTCGATGCCGCTGAGCTCCCCCATCGAGATGTCGAGGACAATGACATCGGGCCGGAGGCGGAAATATTCGCGCAGAACAGCGTCTCCGTCGCTGACGGCACCGACCACATCGTATTGTTGGTTTCGCCCGAGCAGCTTACGGACATGATTCACGATAACAGGGTTATCATCCGCAAGAAGTACGGTTGCAATCACGAATGCACCTTTGCGTCCCCTCGAGCTGCGGAATCGCCCGCCAGCAGCGGAAACAGCGCGATGACCTTGACTGAAAGTTCGCCCGCAAGGAATCGCCCCTGAGAAGAGTATGAGGAATGTAAAAATGTGGATACTGTCAGAACTGACGGTGGCATCACAACC
Organism: Terriglobales bacterium; assembly: GCA_035501575.1. Lineage (GTDB taxonomy): Bacteria > Acidobacteriota > Terriglobia > Terriglobales > Acidobacteriaceae > JAFAGX01. The sequence continues at coordinate 15,817 of DATJVZ010000323.1, forward strand.
TCGAGATGCGCTTTCACCTAGGCCGTGCGCGCCTGCCACGCACCCACCGGCACGGTTGCTTCGACCAGCGTGCCGAGGGAAGGCTGGGACCAGACCGTAAGTCTGCCGCCAATCGAGCGCAGACGTTCCTCCATGCTTACCAAGCCTAGTCCTTGTCCATGTTTCTGGCTGACATCGAATCCCACTCCGTCATCAGAAACCCTTAAGAGAATCCCCGTCGATCGACTCGAAAGGTCCACCTTGACGTGACGGGCGGAACTGTGTTTCGCGACATTGTGCAAGGATTCCTGCACGGTGCGGAACAAGCTTAGGGAGGCGCTTTCCTTTAAATCTCGGGGCACATCCTGGGCCACGCACTCGACTTCGATTTTGTGCGCTTTGGAGAATTCTTTGCAAAGCTCACGTACCGCGGCCGGCAGGCCGAGATAGTGCAGCTTGGAAGGGTGTAAGCGATGAGACAACTGCTGAATATCGAGGGCAATTTCATTGGTTAGATTCCAGAGCTCGTGAAGTTGCCTCTGATCCTCGTTTTCGTCCCGCTCGGTGTCGTGCTGTTGCAGTTCCTGCAGTCCGTTGGCCAGCAGTGCCAATCGTTGATTGATGTCATCATGTAAATCCCGGGCAATCCGGGCGCGCTCTGCTTCCTGTGCCTGGATGAGTCGGCCACTCAGCTCCAGTTGGGCAGCCTTCGCCTCCTTCTGGTCCGTGATATCGATGCAGCAACCGATGTAACCCGCAAACTCTCCGCTCTCCAGGAATCGAGGCACACCCCGATCGAGCACCCAACGGTACCGGCCGTCGTGGCGCCGCAAGCGGTATTCCATGGTAAAGGCCTGCCGGGCATCGAATGCGCGCTGGTAGGTAAGAAGGCAGCTTTCTAGGTCATCTGGATAGACGTTTTCGATCCATCCCTCTCCTAGTTCCTGCGCGATGGGCCTTCCCGTAAAATCGAGCCATTCCTTATTAAAATCGGTGCAGAGCTTATCAGGGCCGGATATCCACATCAGCACCGGGGCCGAATCTGCCATGAGTCGAAAACGCCTTTCGCTCTCCTGCAGTTTCTGCTCTGCCTGCTTGCGCTCGGTGATATCGATTGTCACCAGCATCATGCAAAGCTCCCCGTCGAGGTCGATCAGCTCGCCCGACGTTTGGGCGACACCCTGGTGGCCGTCCTTGGTGAGGAATTGAATCTCCACATCGCGAATGCAGCCGTCGGCGAAAAGCCTCTTGCTGAGTCTTACCCTTTCCGAGGGATCCACCCAGATACCTCTCTCGAGCGCATTGTGCCCGATCAGTTCTTCGCGACAGAAGCCCGTCATATGTTCGAAGGTTTCGTTAACATCGATGTAACGGTGGGACTTCGCATCGGTCAGCGTGACGGCCATTGGGCCTCGCCGAAAGGCTTTAGCAAACATTTCCTCGGACCTCTTCAGCTGCTCGGCCGCCCGCTTGCGCTCCGTGATGTCGCGAGCAATCTTGGAGACACCGACAATTCTTCCCGTCAGATCCTTTACCGGGGATATGGTCAGCGAGACAAATATTCTCTCCCCTTGTTTATTGATGCGAGCCGTTTCATACTGCCCGATCCGTTCACCCGAGCTTATCTTCTTGAGGATGGTGCTCTCCTCTTCGCGTAACTCCTGAGGAATAATGATCGAAATCGACTGGCCAACGGCTTCTGCCTCGTTAAATCCGAAGATGCGCTGGGCTCCGCTGTTCCAACTGGTGATGATTCCATCAAGATTCTTCGAGACGATCGCATCGTCGGAGGACTCGACAATGGCAGCGTGCTTAAGGCGCGCCTCCTCGGCCTGCTTCCGTTCCGTAATATCCTGCATCGTGCCGCGCAATTGGACGACGGTGCCTTGCGCATCACGAACCGCCTCCCCGCGGACGCCGAGCCATAAAGCAGTGCCGTCGGAGGGCAAAAATTTGAGCTCGAGTTCGTAAGCCTCCCCGGTTGCGAGGGCCCTTTCCATGGCCTGGGTCAAGTGTCTCCAGCCATCCGGTTCGAAGAATTTCGCGAGCTCGTGAAAGCCCGGCAGCGGCTTCCCGGAGTCGAAGCCGGTCAGGCCGTAAAGAGCTTCCGACCATGTGATGGCATCGCTCGCGGGATCCCATTGCCAGCTGCCCAATCGAGCCAGGCGCTGGGCCTCAAACAGTTGTGTCTCTCTTGGCCCGGGCGCTTCTTCAGCCCGCCTGCGCTTGGCGCGATTGTGCAACAGCAAAACCAGAAGCAATGTCTCGATCGCGACCGCTGCCGAAAGCCCCAGGATTCTCCAGCGATCGATTTCCCACGGCGAATCTTCCCCAGCAAGCACCGAGATTTCTCGCATGATTCGATCGTCGAAAAATCTCGAACGATCGAGTTTGCTCCCGCTAAGCTCGCTGCGGTTGAAGTCGGCAGTCTCTGCGGAGGTGATTTCTGCCCAGGAAAGAAAGAGCCGGGTCGTCCTCGCGGTTGCGGCATGTAGGGGGAGAGGAAGAATTAGACCGAGGCAACAAAACGAGGCGATAACCAAACCGCGCATGTCGACTCTGTCACCACCTGAGAATCGCGAGTTCCTCGGAGTGGCCGTAGGGCTGCCTCCATTCAACCGGGAACGCAGGTTGCGTCCAACGAGTCTTACCGCCGGAAACCCGGAACGGCCACTGTCAGTTCTTCCAGAGCAGGACTTTCACTGTGGGCAAGACTTGTTTTGAACCGAACAATGACCGGTACTGTCATTATTGCCTGTCAATGTTGACAGTGCGCGCCATGGAGGGGCACGTCTAGCATGGGCAGTGCTTAACCAAACTTTTGGGACGATCCGGGGGAGCAGATTTCGGTGACGACAAAGACTTTTGTGGTTTCAAGGCTCGTTCTCGTAGTGGTCGGAGTTCTCCGTGAGTCGGCCTATCCTTGCTCAAAGTCAGGGCCCCGCAGCTGATCCGGCGGTGAATGCATATGTTGACACCATTCCTGGGGATCTCGAGGAGGACAAAACGCAAGCGATTAAGGAGGCGATCGAGCTCAACGAGAAAGAAGCAGCCGCTTTCTGGCCGGTGTACAAAATGTATGGGGCCGACGAAGCCAAGCTGGACGAAGAACGCAGGCAGGTGGCGAAACGCTACGCTGATACCTGGACCACATTAACCGATGCCGAAGCGAGGGATCTGGCGCGGCAATCGCTCGCCCTCGAGAGTCGCCGGGCAGATCTGAGAAATCAATATTTCGCTCGCTTCAACCAGGCATGGTCGGGGCTCACGGTGGCGAAATTCTTTCAACTGGAGCACCGCCTGGATTTGCTCGTAGACTTGAAGATTGCGTCCGAGTTGCCGTCGCTTCTGGTACGGTCTGGAAGGCCCGGTCCGCCTACGTCGAAATAACCTCGTTTCCTGTGCTAAGTTGGTTACTTTCAATTCTCAGATGCGTCTGCTCCGCAAGTCCGTACTCTCGGCGATGACTGTTCTTTCCTTCGTTCATTTGCTGCGCGCTCAGGATCTTGCTCCCCGGGCGTATCTGATCACTGCGATCCATTCGAATGCGATTACATTGACCGAAGGGATCTACACCGGCAATATCACTTTTAATGGTTCTTTGCCGATCACCGGCGCCACCGCAACCGTGAGCGTATCGGTTTTCAGCCTTACTCATTCCCTGAGCTTCTTTGGGCGTTCCGCCAACTTCTTCGCTTCGATACCTTACGGGGTCGGAAATTTCCGAGGCACCATAGCTCAGATCCCGGAGCATGCCTACCGCTCGGGTTTGCTCGACTCCGAGTTCCGCTTTTCGGTGAACGTAAAAGGCGGGCCCGCCATGGACCCGCGCGAATTCGCGAAATGGCGGCAGAAAACCCTGATCGGCCTCAGTCTTAAGGTGGTGACTCCGACCGGTCAATACGACCCGACGAAGCTGCTTAACTTCGGTAACAACCGGTGGGCTTTCAAACCAGAAGTTGGCCTGTCGCACCGCCGGGGCAATTGGATCGTCGATACCTACGGCGCGGTTTGGTTTTTTACCACCAACCAAGACTTTTTTTCGCATAACAAATTCAGTCCCGGGGTGAACACCCAATCCGAACAGCCCGTCGCTGCCTTCGAGGCGCATCTGAGCTACAGTTTTAAACCGCGGCTTTGGGCATCGCTCGATGGCAATTTCTGGTTTGGTGGGAGCACCAGCCTGAACGGCGTACAAAACTCTGCGACCGTCCAGCGAAACTCCCGTTTGGGAGGAACCGTGTCCGTCCCGATCACCAAGCATCAGTCCTTCAAATTCAGTTACAACAACGGTGCCTATATACTCTACGGCGGGAACTACCAAAATATTTCTGTAGCCTGGCAGTATGGCTGGGTGGGTAAACCAAGATAATCTTCGCAGCCTGCCGGTGTGCTCTCTACCTATTGCCAAACGTCCAACTGAGCCCTGAACTGGTACCGTAGTCGCTGCCTACCAGGCCGGCGGGAGGACGGTTGTCCCAGCTGCCATAAAAGGAAGTGTTCCATTTCAGATTGCTGAAGAGCTTAAGGTAGTACGTCGCATTCATATTGAAGTGGACACGACCGGGCTGAGAGAGCGCGGGTAGCAGAGAAGCGGTGACGTCAAGATTAGTTTTGCTGAACTTGAAGAGGTTGATTTGCGCAGCAACCAGGGCGCTGGCGACATTCTCGGTACCCACCGGAGTCAAGCTGGGTTCGTAATCGGTGCTTTGCCAGCCCAAGCCACCTAGCACCGCGATGCTGGCGCGGTTGCTATTTTTGAAAAAGTGTCCAATGCCGCCACCGAGCGTGGTTTGAAGGTTGATTCCTTGCACTGAACTTTGCAGGAAATTTCCCAGGCCTGCGTAGAAATAGTTCTCCCAGGGCAACAGGTGGTAACCGAACAATCCCAGTTGATTTCGAGTAGAGGCAGCGGCACCACTGCTCGAGGTCAAATTGGAGCTGAGATTGGTGTCCACCGCCCAGCGTTCTCGGAGGTACTCGACCTCGCTGCTCAGATTGTATTGCGTGGCGCGATTGCCTTTGGAATAGGTGACACCAAAATTGATGGAGCCGTTGAGGCGCTGGTAGAACCGATCGGAGGTCTGCGTCATCCTAACGACCTGGGATCGTTCGACCTCGGTTCCCTGTTCTGCACCCTCGAGGATCCGAATCCTCATCGGTTCGTCGGCAGCTGTTTTGGAAGTCACAAGCTTACCCTCATACGACGATCCGTTCTGCGTTAGGACAACAAACAGCTGACTGCTTTCGAGATACGTCACCTTCAACCAATCTACTGAAACCGTCCCATCGACGTAATCGATACCGATCGAGAGCACCCCTTCGTTGAGACCCTTGATCTCACACGTTATGTGGTCGCCATTGTTCATGACCAGCACGTCGGTTTTTGGTCGAGCCAAGAGACGGGTAGCAGACAGAAGCGTGAAAAGGAAGAAAAGGACTCGAGTTTTCATGATCCAGCCTGTCTTTCCTGTTTTGTCAACCTCGCGAACGCCTAGAACACAGATTCTCAAAGGTAAGCGAGACCATCCGTTTGTTGGTCGCGGAATCTCAGGAATTTATAGGATGAGAAGCAATGAGGTCGAACTGTCAACATTAACCGCCGGGCAAGGCAGAAGGCAATGTCGGTTGAAGTCCGATCCGCGATCGACCGAAAGTCACCATGAACCATCAGCCCTGGGCAGTGACAGCCGTGAGAGGGGAACAATAAATTCCTGCCCGATAGTCGGCACGAACCACTTCATTGACCGGGAACTGGCTACGTTTGTCTCCGCAGAAGTTGATCGTGGTGGCACCTCCGGTGTTGGCGAACGTTACTGCCGTGAAGGTCACCTGTGTTCCTTGGCTGTTATCAACGAATCCGATTGCGACCGTGGTGATCGTGCCAGTGATACCCAATGGACTGCCGCCGGGGTTTGACACGAAGCCAACAAAAAATTGGCTGCAACCCGCGAGCGTCAGGCAGAGGATCAAGATTAGACACGGCATCCAACGCATCGTGGTCGCCTCAAGCACAGAGTCTAGCGTTCGCGTCGCCGGTCCTCGCCTGTAAGTTGTGACAGTTTCCGACCCGCAAGGGCAGGCATAGATTGGCCGAGATCGAGGGAATGCGATCTTGAGTCGCCAAACGATCCCCGCTATCAAACCACCCTCGGCGCTCATTTCGTAGTGGTCTTGCTGCCTTCACCGCTGAACTCGCCAATCCATAAGAGACTTTCGCTCGTCCAGCTCTGGTCTTATCTGTAAGTACTGACAGTGGTTTCCGTTGAATGTTCCAGTAGTGTAAGGGTCGAACTATCAACCACCTCAATTGAGCCGGAGGCAGGGGATGAGAGCTGTTCGCAGCAAGCTTAGGCTTGGCTTATGTCTAGCTGCGCTCTCCAGTCTTTCTCCCGCCCAGAAAGTCAAAATTGGCTATGACAAGAGCGTGGATTTTTCCAAATATAAGACCTACTCATGGGCGCAACCGGCGATGCCGGTTACGCGACCCTTACTCTATGCGAATGTGGTCGGCTCAATCGACGGTGAGCTGCATGCGAAGGGCCTGGAACGAACGGAAAAGGATGGCGATCTGACCCTGATCGCCGCCGGAGGAATTGACTTTCAAACCGTGGCGACCGGTGGAACTCCGCTCTCGTCCACCTACACTGGGCCGCCGCCCGTCTGGAACGCCACCATGTGGACAGGTAAGGAAGGGCGAGGAGAATTGATGGGTCCGGTTCCGGACGCAAGTCTGGTATTGCAATTCGTCGACCGCCGCGCGAATCAGCTGATATGGTCTGGCACGGTCACCCAGAAACTGGACATCGAGCAAAAAAGCAAGTCCCTGGAGCTAGTGAACAAAGCCATCGCCAAACTACTCAAGCCATTTCCCCCCAGCTCTTCTTCGAAGTAACTGGCGATGGATTGGCTGCGCAGCTTCCAACCCAAGCACTCCGGAGCAAACTAGATGAGCAGCGCTCAGAATGTTGCCCTCTCGCACGACGACGGACGCCGCCGCTTGCTGACACGGATCGCGCCCGGGCTGGCGAAACTCTTGGATTACCGGCGCGCCGATTTTCCTCATGATCTAGTAGCCGGACTTTCGGTTGCAGCCGTCGCCTTGCCCGTCGGCGTTGCCTACGCGCAGCTTGCCGGATTCAATCCCGCAGTTGGACTGTACTCCAGCATCCTGCCCCTCGTCGCGTACGCGATATTTGGCACCTCCCGGCAGCTGATTCTCGGTCCTGATGCCGCGACTTGCGCTTTGGTAGCGGCGGCGGTTGCACCGCTCGCGGGAGGAGACGACCGCTTGTACCTGTCGTTATCGGTCACCCTGGCTTTCCTGGCAGGTCTTTTCTCGATCGCTGCCAGCTTTCTGCGATTGGGAGCGCTGGCAGACTTCCTGTCGAAGCCGATTCTGGTGGGATTTCTGAACGGCGTCGCGCTCAGCATCATGCTGGGACAGATCGGCAAGATTTTCGGCTTCCCTATTACCTCGGGCGGGATCGTGCCGCGACTGGTCGAATTCGTGTCCAAACTGGGTCTCACGCACTGGCCGACGCTCGCCGTTGGCCTGGGCACCTTTGCGATCCTTGCGCTCTCCTCGCGGCTGCTGCCGCGCACACCGGCAGCGCTGGTGGCCATGATCGTCGCCGCGGTTGCCGTGAAATTGCTCGGCCTCGAAGCTTATGGCGTCAAAGCCATTGGCGAAGTGCCCGCAGGACTGCCTGCCCTGAAGATTCCAACTTTCCCCGCCGACCTCCTGCCCAACCTTTTCGAGGAGGCCGCTGGACTGGCCCTGGTCAGTTTTTCGAGCATGATGCTTACCTCGCGCAGTTTTGCGGCCAAGAACCGCTATGAGGTGGATGCGGATCGTGAATTCGCCGCCCTGGGTACCGCGAACATCATGTCCGCTCTATCCCAAGGTTTCGCCATCAGCGGTGCGGATTCGCGTACGGCGATGAGCGATGCCAGCGGAGGACGCACGCAAGTGACGGGTTTAGTGGCTGCCGCGGTGATCGCCGCGGTGCTTATGTTCTTCACCGGACCCTTGCAGTATGTCCCGATCGCCGCCCTGGGAGCGGTGCTGGTAAAGGCGGCGCTGTCGCTGGTTGATTTGGGGGCCGTCCGCCAGCTCTACCAAATGGACCGGCGAGAATTTGCTCTCTCCATTCTGGCTACTCTAGGAGTGGTGGCAGTCGGCGCTATTCAAGGAATCCTGGTTGTGGTAGCGCTTGCTCTGGTGCAGTTTGTGCGCATGGTCTCGCGACCTAGCGCCGAAGTCCTGGGCGAACCCAAGGATATCCCAGGATTTCACGCGCTCGCGCGCCATCCCGATGCCACCACCATCCCGGGGTTGGTTTTATTCCGTTTCAATGCTCCGATAACCTTCTTTAATGCGGCTTACTTCAAACGGGAAGTGATGGCAGCTGCCGATCACGCCGGGCCTGATCTGAAGTGGTTTGTTATCGATCTGATTGCCATCAGCATGATCGATGCGACTGGGATCTTTGCGATCGATGACATCATGGCAACTTTCCGAGAGCGCGGCATTGTATTGGCGGCGGCGGGACGGCAGACGGAGTGGCGTCAGTGGGCGGAAAAACGGCACTTCAAGTTGAAGACCTCCGGGGCCCGTATCTTTCCGACCTTGCGCGCTGCCGTCAAAGCCTTTCGTCGCGAGTCGGCGAATGTCGGAGAGGCAGCCTGAACTACCTCTGGTAATAGTGACAGTTGAACGCTAGACCATCCGGCCTCACCCTAAGTGTCCTGTCACCGTATTCATTTCGGCAATTCAAGTGATCTCGCGTTGATCCGCAAGAGGGGCACATAAGATTAAGATTCGGGAAGAAAACCCCGCCATTGTCTAGCCGAAATTCTCGCGCAGCGAGGATGGTTGAACTTGGTTGAACTAGTGGAAATGTCGAACCGGAATCATGCCCAACGAGGAACTTCGTGCGTTTCTGCACTCCTGTGATGTGGAAAAAACTTGTTTTCATACTCTGGGCTGCGACTCCTGTCTGCAGTCTGGCACAAATTCGCCCTTTCGAGGTTAGGGATTTCACTTACCACTGGAACAGACCGTTGGCAGAGCTCGCAGACGAGCCCGGGGAGCCTACACCGGCAAGCACCACGGATTCGAGTAGCAAGCACGACCAATCACAGATGGTTTCGCCGTTTGTGGGTGTCGAGCATCGCAAACGAGCTGCGGACCGCTTCCAATGGAAGCCAGCCTTGGCGCAGTACTGGTTTGAAATTTCCATTCAACACGCCTGGCGCTTCGCGCACGAGGCCGGCA
>DATJVZ010000324.1:0-22104 GCA_035501575.1 Terriglobales bacterium
GACACGCGCTGAGGAAAAATCTCCCAGATCTGTGCGACGGGTTTCCTGTCAGCTACCAGCTCCTAGCTTCTGTTTCAGATGCTCGACGATCTGCTGGCCATGAAAACGACCGTTCTCGATAAAGATCTCGTTGGTGCGTGAGCCGGCGACAATTACGCCCGCGAGGTAAATACCGGGCACATTGCTCTCGAGGGTGACCGGATCGCACACCGGACGGCAATGGTCGGAAGAGAGTTCGACGCCCATCGAACCGAGGAAGTCGTAGTCAGGGTGATAGCCGGTGAGCGCAAACACAAAGTCGTTTTTCAGGCGAATTCGATCATCGAGGGTATCGATGACAACATAATCGGGACCGATCTGCTCGACCGTGCTGTTGAAATATGCCTTGATTTCACCGTTGCGAATGCGATTTTCGATATCGGGCAAGACCCAGTACTTTACGTGACCGTGCATTCTCGATCCCCGATGTACCAAGCTAACGCGCGCCCCGTGACGCCATAGATCTAAAGAGGAAATCGCCGCCGAGTTCTTTCCCCCGATGACCACCACGTCAAGGTCGAAAAAGGGATGAGGCTCACGGTAGTAGTGGAACACTTTGGGCAAATCTTCGCCGGGAATGTTGAGCAAGTTTGGGAGGTCGTAATACCCGGTCGCCACAATCAGCTTGCGCGTGCGGTAGTCATACACCTGGCCCAGTCGGTCGGTGGCAGTAATTTCGAAATTCCCGTCGCTCCCTACGACCGTCTTTACCCATTGATACTGAATCACCGGCAAGTGATAGTGTTCGGCAACTTTTCGGTAATATTCCAACGCCTCTTCCCGGGTCGGCTTCTGATGGGCAGTAGAAAACGGGATGTCGCCGATCTCGAGCAACTCCGGAGTGGTAAAAAAAGACATCTGGGTTGGATAATTGAAGAGCGAGTTCACTAAGCAACCCTTGTCGACGATTAGGACCTTAAACCCGGCCTTCTGCGCCTCGATACCGCAGGCCAGGCCCGTGGGTCCGGCACCGATCACCAGCACGTCGACGCGAGTATTGGGACGTGACTCAAGTTGAGCACGCGGAAGAGTTTCCGGAATCTGCGAGGTTGGGGACTTCATTGCCAGGGGCCGATCAGTGCTGCCGTTCGGTTTTGAAGTTTAAGATTCTAGCACGCGAGGATCAACTGATCGGTTACGCCCGGTCAGGTGGGGGGGGAGGCAATGTTTTCCACGGTAATCGAGGACCTGACCTTCGGTGTACGCCAGTTTCGCCGCAGCCTGGGATTCACTGCGACCGCAGTCCTCACACTGGCGCTGGGGATTGGAGCGACTACGGCGATTTTTAGCTTGGTCGATGGCATCCTCCTGCGGCCCCTCCCGTTTCCCCAGTTTGATCGACTGGTCGCGATCGATACCCTGGAATTTCCTCCCGGGGTAGCACCCACCAACCTCGCTGCCGCCGACAGTGTCGGGACATCCTATCCCAACTTCTTTGACTGGCAGCAGCAGAACCACACGTTCGAATCGATAGCTTCATGCAATCCCAATTCCCGCCTATTCGGTCGGGAGAATGGTGAAAACGCCCGCGTCATACCAGGCGCGCGCGTGTCCAGCAATCTATTTTCCACGCTGGGCGTAGCTCCGATGCTTGGGCGCACGTTTACCTCCGAGGAAGAACAACCAGGGCATCGCGTGGTCATTCTAAGTCATGAACTTTGGGTGTCAGACTTTGCCTCATCGCCGTATGTGATCGGTCAGACGGTGAAAATCAGCGATGAGGTATCGACCATCGTCGGCGTCATGCCTTCGGGATTTCACTATCCGGTTGATCATCCAGCCCTGTTTTGGGCAACCTTCGCCGCTGACAGCGAAGGACCGAAGGCAACCACTTCCCTGCGCGAATGGGATCGATTGTCGATCGTCGGACGGCTCAAGGCCGGTGTCGCGATCGAGCAAGCTCGCGCCGAACTGAATACGATCGAGCGCAGACTTGCCGAGCACTACGCGGAAGATCGCTACCGGCCTGGCGTGTCCGTCGCGCCGTTGCTGACCGAGGCGGTCTCCGATGTACGTTCCGCCTTGTCACTGTTATTGATCGCGGTCGTGGGAGTTCTGATCATCGTATGCGCCAATGTCGCCGGCATGCTGTTGGCTCGCGCCCATGGACGATTGCCCGAATTGGCCGTGCGCACGGCATTGGGTGCAGGCCGAGGTCGGATTGTGGGTCAACTGCTGACGGAAGCCTTTCTGCTTGCGTTGGTGGGTGGAGCCATTGGCATTTTGCTGGCTTCCGCCTTACTACATGCCGGCCTGCGCTTCGTTCCGAGCGATCTCCCAAGGTTGTACAACATCGCTGTGAACGGCCCAGTGCTGGCATTCGCCATTTTGCTCTCCGCCGGGACGACTTTCGTTTTTGGCTTGCTTCCGGCGTTGAGGCTATCCCAACTGGACCCGGCTGATGCCCTGCGGGAGGGCGGACGCGGCGCGATCTCGAGCCGCCGCCACAATCGGCTCCATCACGCCCTAGTAGTGACGGAAACCGCTCTGGGGTTCACTTTGCTGATCGCCGCAGGTCTGCTCATGCACAGCATGATCAACGTGCTGGTGATAGAACCCGGGTTCGACGCCAAGCATACCGTTGCTTTCGACGTGGCCTTAACCAACGTGCGCTATCCCGATCCGACGAAAGTACGGTTTTTCGACAAGCTGCTTCCCGAACTCCGCTCGCTTCCCGGCGTCGAGAGAGTGAGCAGTGGCCATCCCTTGCCCCTGTATTGGCCGGGAAACTCCTGGGCGAATTTCACGATCCCGGGCCGCTTGGACTCCCCCGACGATCTGCCAGGGGCGATTTCGGCGGTGGCCGAGCCGGGTTATTTCGAGACGCTCTCCATTCCTCTGCTGCGTGGGCGCACGTTTCGAGCCCAGGACAACTCTCCGCAGTCGGCCCCGGTAGCGATCATCAGTCAAAGCCTCGCGCGGCAATTCTTCGCCGCGGAAGATCCCATCGGACGTCATATTGTGCCGCAGCTTAATTATCCTGGAGAGTCTAATGTGGGGCGCGAGATTGTGGGGGTTGTCGGAGATACCCAGACCGGAGATCTATGGAATCCCTATCAGCCGGAATTTTATTTGCCTTATGCGCAAGATCCAACCCATCAGCGCCCTCTGGTAGTCATGAAAGTGATGGGCGCCCCCTACAGCTATGAGAACGCGGTGCGACGAATCGTTGCAAAGATCGACCAGGACGCTCCTGTGTTTCGGTATCGCACTTTAACCGATGACATTCGAATGGAGGCCGCACAACCAAGATTTGAAACCGCGCTGGTGTCGGGTTTTGCCCTCATTGCCGTTTTGCTGGCTGCGGTTGGATTGTATGCCGTTCTTTCCTATCTGGTGGCGCAAAGGACCCGCGAGCTGGGTGTAAGAATGGCCTTAGGGGCGTCTCGTATCGACATCGTGCAACTCGTGCTGGGACGCGGCCTGACGCTGACCCTGATTGGCCTGGGTATCGGAGCACTAGCTTCGATCTTCGCCACCAGACTCATCAGCGACTTGTTATTCAACGTCACACCCATGGACCGATGGGTCTACTTGACCGTGCCGATTGTACTGCTCGTGGTTTCAACGGTTGCCGGACTCGCACCCGGGCTGCGGGCCATGAACACGGATCCCCTGCGCACCCTTCGCGAGCCATAGGCAGCCCGGTCGACACGACCATGGCGCGAGAACAGCAACCGAATGGCGGCAGTTGCTATAATTTTGGGTCAGCCTGACTTGCTTCGGCCGCTAGGACACATTATGGTCACCTCCGTCGAGCCTGCCCGTCGCACGCGCCTTGAATCCGACAGCATGGGTCAAGTGGAAGTCCCGGCAGATGTTTACTGGGGCGCCCAGACGCAGCGGTCCTTGCAGCACTTCAACATCGGGCGCGACACCATGCCGCCCGAGCTGATCCGGGCGTTCGGCATCCTGAAGAAGGCCTGCGCTCTCGTTAACCACGATTTAGGGAAATTGTCCCCCGAGAAAACCAAACTCATCGTCCAGGCTGCCGACGAAGTTATCGCCGGCAAGTTCGAAGACCAGTTTCCTTTGCGCATTTGGCAGACAGGAAGCGGCACCCAAACCAACATGAACGTGAACGAGGTCATCGCCAACCGAGGCATTGAGCTCGCCGGCGGCCAAATGGGGTCGAAGAAACCGATCCATCCCAATGACCACGTCAATATGTCGCAGTCGTCGAACGACACCTTTCCGACGGCCATGCATATTGCGGCCGCGGAACAGCTAAAGACTCGATTAATTCCCGCGATCCAGACGGTTCACGAGGCAATTCAAGCGAAAGCCCGGGAATTCCGGGACATCGTCAAGATCGGCCGCACCCACCTGCAGGATGCTGTGCCCCTGACAATCGGCCAAGAGTTTGGCGGCTGGGCCAGCCTACTCGAGCGAGACATCGAGCGTCTGCGGCTGGTTTTGAACGGGTTATACGAGCTGGCAATTGGCGGAACTGCGGTGGGAACCGGACTGAACACCCATCCGCAATTCGCCGAGCGTGCCGCCGCCAAGATTGCCGAGCTCACCGGACTTCCCTTCCGCTCTCATCCGGACAAGTTTGCGGCCCTTTCGGCACATGACGAAATCGTCTTCGCCCAGGGTGCACTGGAAACCTTGGCCGCCTCGCTGATGAAGATTTCGAACGATATTCGCTGGCTGGCTTCCGGCCCGCGCTGCGGCCTCGGAGAGCTGTCCATTCCGGAAAATGAGCCGGGTTCTTCGATTATGCCGGGCAAGGTCAACCCCACGCAGTCGGAGGCCATGACCATGGTGTGCGCCCAGGTTCATGGGGCCACCGCAGCCGTGGGATTTGCCGGCTCTCAGGGCAACTTCGAGCTCAACGTGTTCAAGCCGGTCATCATCTACAACTTCCTCCATTCTGTCAGTTTGCTGGCTGACGCCAGTCACGGCTATGTCGAGTATATGATTCGCGGCATTGAGGTCGACCGCGCGAAAATTGACTGGTACGTGAAGAACTCGCTCATGCTGGTGACCGCGCTGACGCCAAAGATCGGCTATGACAAAGCCGCCGAGGTCGCCCACACTGCCCACGTGGAGCACACCAGCCTGCGCGAAGCGGCGTTGAAGCTTGGTTATCTCACCGGCGAGGAGTTTGATCGACTGGTAAGGCCGGAGGAGATGACAAAGCCTTAGAAAAGCCCGATTCGGGCGGATCTTGCCTACGCCTCAGAACCGGTTCCGGCGCAAATTGAACTCATCTTCACTTCTGGAGCAGGCTGCTGTGACTTGCCACGCACTGCCACCTGGCATCGGCGAAGACCCAGGTGTCGGTGAAGCGCCCAACGTGGTCATAGGGCTTGCCCTGGTAACTGCCTTTCGCGTGATAGGTTCCAATCACCACGGCGACGTTGGATAAAAGAGTCACCTTCACGTCCTGAATGGTCAAAGACGCCGCGTCGAACTTGGGTTCGGCGATATTGGCAAGAAACTTCCCCCGATCACTGACCTCACCATTCCACTCGGTGTTCACAAACTTGTCGGAGATCATGGTGGCGAGGGCTTGGCTATCGCGGTGCACTAGCGCTTCACTCCACATGCGCTCGAGAGAAACCAGCTGGTTTTCCTGGGAGCCCATGCCGTAGGACACAGTCTGCGCCACTGCGCCTAGCTGAAGCGCCAGGCAGCAAATCGCCCCTGCGAACCCGAATCCCCATCGCACCATGATGAAATTGTTCCCCACCCGTCGAGGTGGTGCAACGCCCATCGGTATCTACCTCGGGATGCACTATAGGAACGTTACTAATGGCATGGCCGACAGACGGCGCGGCGACTGGTTCAGGCGCAAGGCCGAGGTGTCTTCACTTCTGAAGCAGGCTGGTATGACTAGCCACGCACTGCCACTTCCCATCGGCAAAGACCCAGGTATCGGTGAAGCGTCCCAGGTGGTCATAGGACTTGTTGTTGTAACTGCCCTTCGAGCGATAGGTGCCAGTCACCACAGCGGTGCTTTGAAAGAGCGTTACCTTCACGTCCTGGATGGTCAGGGACGCGGACTCGAACTTTGGGTCGGCGATATCGGCGAGAAACTTCCCCCGGTCACTGACCTCGCCATCCCACTCGGTGTTCACAAACTTGTCGGCAATCATGCTGCCGAGGGCTTGGCTATCGCGATGCACTGGAGCTTCATTCCAGAGGCGTTCGAGAGAAACCAGTTGGCTTTCCTGGGAGCCCGCGCTGTAAGACACGCTCTGGGCAACCGCGCCTAGCTGAAGCGCCAGGCAGCATATCGCCCCGGCGAACCCGTATCCCCATCGCGCCATGTCAAAATTCTTGACCACTCGGCGAGGCAGCGCAACGCCCATGGGTATCTGCCTCGGGATGCACTATGGGAACGTTACCAATGGCATAGCCGAGGATGAGATCTTTGATCCAATCCCTCAAGTAGTCGGGCGGGTCCTCCGACCACGCGCGGTGAACCCTACAACGTGCAGTGCCGAAGCCGTAGGCCGTCAAGAGTCGCAACCCTATCGGGCTCGACCCCCCGGCTTGCGACCAGCACCTGAAAGGTCTCGCCAGTGCCAGAGGGAGCAACCAGGTGCTTGAGCTGTAGCGCAACTTTCGTACGCTCCTCGGGTCGGAGGCATTCTTCGAAGGCGTCGGCGAATTGGTTGGGTTCGCCAATCCCCAGGAGAAACTGGGTGCTGGTTAGCAACGGTTCGACCCGCATCCCCTGCTCTTCCGCGGCGGCCGCCAGGGCGGTGAAATTCACGTGGGCGGTGATGTCCTGTTCGCCGGGGGCTTGATAGGGAGTTGTGCCTACCGAGTGCCGGCGGTAGGCCATGATCGTGCCGCCATAGCGGCCGCGAAGCTGCTCGCGCCGCGTGTACCCGTAGTCGATGGCAATCAAGAACCCATGATCGATGGAGGCTGCCGCCGCGGTCATCTGACGCTGGGCGATCAGGGGAATTTCCACTCGCTCGCCGAGTTGCGGATGCACACTGTAGCGGTCGAGGAAGGTAAGGTGTTCCGGGGACGGCAACGCCCAGGTTTCAAGAAAGCGCCCCTCACGTTCCGAGATGCGTAACTCGCCCTCGGCGCTGAGAACCTCGACGGGCAGCGCATCGAAGAATTCGTTGGCGAAGATGATGACGGGACGTTCGGGAGTACCGGCCAATCGAGGTCCCGAGGGAAAAGTCGTGAGCCAAGCCTTCCCGGCTCGGAAATGGCGGTGGAGCGTTCTCTCAAGCCTCTCCCGCAAGGTCGGGGAGCGCTCGACCAACGAGTAACACAGCGCCCCGAAAAAGGCAGGAAACTTCTTTTCCGACCAATCCAAGACGTCTTGTGCGAACAATCCCCGCCCGGGACCTAGCTCTACGATTTCGATCGCTGGGGGACTTCCCAACAATCGCCACATCTGCTCAAACTGCCGGGCCAACAGGCGCCCGAACACCGCATGAACATCGCTCGCGGTGTAGAAGTCCCCGGCTTTGCCAAATTGCTCGGCATGGCGCGAGTAGTAGCCGAGCTCCGGATGGTACAGGCAGAGTTCCATATACCGCGAAAAAGGAATCGGTCCGCACTCGCGTATCTCGTCGACGATTGTCTGGCGAAGGTTCACGGGCTCTCCTGCCAGCGCTCGGCGCGGTTTTGGGGCGTGCGCGTAAACATCTCGATCAGGTAATCGTGCAGGCAATCGTAGAGCTGGCGCTGAAAGCTCCACTCGAATTGGGTGTGGTCCAGGTCGCGTGGATGAATTTCAAAGTAGTAATCGTGAACCGGAACCGACGGATTCTTGAATTGAATGATGACCTCTACGCCCTGGCCTTTTTGCCGGGCGCTGAAAGCGAGCAGGGGGTGCTCGTAGAGGCGAAGCTGCTCGAGTACACGTTCCAGCCGAGAAGAGGCGGTCACTTCCCTATTGTAGCGGGGCTCCATCAGCCCAGTGGATGCCAACCCTTTCCTCAGGTTGTGGTCGGAAGGCAGAATCCTCGTAGGTTTTCGCTTTGTTCCGCTTCCGCCGGGAACCGGCGCCTACTCGTACCGGAGCGACTCGATAGGGTCGAGCCTTGCCGCTTTCACCGCGGGCAGCATCCCGCTTAGGATACCGACGAAGCTGAGAATCGCCGTCGACCACAGCAGCGTGGTCGAATCAATGAGCAGGTGAATGTCGCCTTCGCCGGCATTTTCTTCGAAGGCGCTCCACAGAACCATCGAACCCACCGACCAGGAGATCAAGTAGGCGAGCACCACTCCCAAGAGGCCGCCCAGAGCCGTAATGGCCAGGGCCTCGGCCAAGAACTGAAAAAGGATGTGCCATTGGCGCGCTCCCAGGGCCTTCTCCACCCCGATTTCCCGCGTACGCTGCGTGACCGCCACCAGCATGATGTTCATCAGGCCCACGCCCCCAATGCCAAGTGTCAGCAGCCCGATGAATCCCAGCAGGATCTTGATGCCCGTCGTGATGGCCTCGAGATCGGCGAGGTCGGCGAATACGTCGAATACGAACACAGCACGCTTGTCCTTAGGGTCGAAGTTGTGATGGAAGGCCATCGAACGACGCAGGGCTTCGACGACTTTGGCGTGATCTCCTTCGTATTCCATCACAATCGCAGCGAGATAATGGGTATCCTTCAGATCGGCGAAGGCCGTGAAGGGCACGTAGACATGTCCGTTCAAGTTATCATCCATGTTATTGATCACATGCTTGAGCACACCCACGATGTGGTAAGCAATGCCATCGACGCGAATGTCTTCTCCAATCGCATTCTGCCCGGAAAACAACTTCTTCTTGACGTCGGCTCCTATGAAAGCCACGCGGGTATGGGTGAAGTCGTCGGCTTCGCCGAAAGCGCTGCCTTCGGCGAACTCCATGCGCCGCATGCGGGCATAATTCGCGTAGACCCCGCTGACCGCGTAGCTCCCGCTCCGGGTTCCGTAAGCTACGTTTGATTGCTTGGAGGCTTCCGGAGAAACTCGCTTCAGCAGTGGAACTTCGGCACGGACGTAATCGAGATCATTGGTGGTCAGCTTCACCTCGCTGCCGGCCTTGGTGCCACCCGCCTGCAGCGAAGTGCGCCCGGGAAAGAGGAAAACCAGGTTGGTTCCGAAAGAGCGGAACGCCACCCACAGCCCGCGCTCGAATCCGGAACCATAGGCCAACAGCAGGACCACTGTGGCAATACCCCAGGCCATACCCAGCATGGTCAGCACGCTGCGGCGTTTGTTGAATCGCAAGCCGCGGTAGGCTTCGATGAAGAGATCATTCATCATGGGCAAAAACCTTCGGGTCTCAAATCTTCTCTATTCCTGTCGCAGAGCCTCGACTGGGGCCAGCAGAGCCGCTTTTCGCGCCGGGTACAGCCCAGCCGCGATTCCCGCAATCGCCAGGGAAGCGATGGCCGCCACGGCCGAAAAGGGCACGATGCGGGGGGTGTCGAATCCCTCCGGCGACGGCAGCTGTGCAAGCAAAGTCATGAATCCTACGGCCAGCAGCAAGCCAATACCTCCGCTGAACACGGTCAGGAACATTCCTTCGACGAAAAATTGGGTCAGAATATTTCGGTAACTGGCACCTAAGGCCTTCCGCAGGCCAATTTCCCTCGTCCTTTCGGTCACCGAAACCAACATGATGTTCACGATTCCGATGGCGCCCAAACCCAGCGTGACCAGTCCGACGATTCCCAGGAAGGAGTCCATGGCGTCGAAAATCCTGCCTACGCGTTGGGAGTTTTCGATCGTATCCCAATCTTCAAAGGCGTCTTCCAGGCGGGGATCGAAACGGTGCCGGCGGGCGATTATCTGGTGGACCTCCTGCTTCGATTGCAGATGCTCAGCCTTATTCAAGGGCCGGTAGTTGATGAAGGAGACGGCATTCTCGACATTGGCACCCGTAATCGGGAATAGCTCCCGCATGGTTTCGAGCGGAACGAACAGGCGGGCATTGGTGCCATTATTGCCCTCCTGACCCACCTTGGCCACCACGCCAATGACTTCAAAGCGTATTTGGTTGAGCAGGATGCTGGAGCCAACGGCGGGCCTCCCGGGAAACACATTTTGCAGCAGTTCCCAACCGACCACCGTCACCCGCCGGTGCTCGCGGTTGTCTTCGTCATTAAACCAGCGCCCGACGCTGATCGGAACCGTGCGGATCTGATTGTAGTTGGGGGCGACGCCGAAAACCTGACCGCTGGTCGATCCGTAATCGCTGACTGCGCGAATGTCCTCGCGATTGATGACCGGTGAGACCGCCCTCAGGCTGCGCGCTTCCGCCTGGATGGCCTGGTAGTCATCGTAGGTGAAGTGATAGGTCTGGCCGGACTCGAGGCTGCCGGCGATGGCCGGGATGCGCCCCGGGAACACAAACATGATGTCTTGACCGAGAGTCGCAAGCTGTCTGGCTTGTCCGCTGCGAAAGCCTTCGCCCAAACCGACCAGCAGAAGCAGCGAGCCCACGCCCCAGGCAATGCCGAACATGGTCAAGAAGGAGCGCAGTTTGTGGGCCCAAAGCGTAGCCAGGGATTGGCGAATAATGTCCGCGAGTGCTCTCATAGTTCCGGCATCGCCCGTTGGCCCTTCGATGCCATTAGTTTCCCGGGCGGTGAAAACCCCACTTTCTAATACGGATCAAGACCGGCGCAAGTTCCCGAGAATCGAGCTTCTACGCACCAAGCGCTGCCTTTGGTTAGACGTTTGATCGGGCGGCCGGCAAGGGTTGCTTCACAAACTTTTACAAGTTGCTATCGCGCGCCACCAGCCAGCGTCTAAAGTTCCGATTTTCATCTCAAGAATTGGGAGGCACTCTATGCAAAAACGTATGCTTACGATGCTGCTCGCAATGGCAGGGTTTTCGTTGAGCATTCCTGCCGGCTTTTCCCAGTCCGCGGTTCTGAACCTGCCGCTCGACAGCCAGCAAGCCGCGGTGAGCCAAACCATCGGGATCACCAAGATCACGATTACCTATCATCGCCCGCTGGTGAAGGGCCGAACCATTTGGGGCAAAGTTGTGCCCTATGGAGAAGTGTGGCGGGCAGGGGCGAATGAGAACACAACCATTGCTTTCAGCGACCCCGTCAGCATTGAGGGAAAGGCCCTGTCGGCGGGCACCTACGGCCTATTTATGATCCCCAAGGAGAACGAGTGGACCATCATCTTTTCGAACATCGACAGCGCTTGGGGCAGTTTCACCTACCGCGAAGCCGATGACGCCCTCCGCGTCACGGTCAAACCCCAGCCTTCGGAGATGCACGAGGCACTGACCTACGATTTCGAGGATGTGAAGGCGGATTCGGCCGTGGCTACCTTGCGCTGGGAGAAACTGTCGCTTCCGGTCAAGATGGGCGTCAATGTTCACGCCGTCGTCCAAGCCAGCTTGCACAATCAACTGCAAGGTCTGGCGCAATACACCTGGGAGGGCTGGGATGACGCCGCGACTTATCTTCTGGGACAAAAATTTGATTTGGACGAGGCGCTGCGATATGAAGAGACGTCGATCCGCATCGAGCCCCGCTTCGACAACTACTTAACCAAGTCGAACATTCTCGACGCCATGGGACGTAAGGACGACGCGGAGGTGGCGAAGAATCAGGCCCTGAAGAGGGCGACGGCCGCCCAGCTTTATTTCTATGGTCGTCAGTTGCAACAACAGGGCAAGCAGGACCAGGCATTCGAGTTGTACCGCCAGGCCGCGCAAAAGGATCCATCGGACTGGGCGGTGCACGATGGGACCGCCAGGATTTATTCGGCGCAAGGGGATTTTGACAGCGCACTCAAGGAAATGAAGATCTCGCTGGCAGGTGCCCCCGACAACTACAAGATTTTCTACGAGCCGCTGGTCAAGAAGCTGGAGGCGAAACAGGACATCAACAAGGTGAACTAGACCTACTCGAGGGACGGCTGGGAGTTGACTCAGGCGGGCGATGCCATCTCGGGCTGAGCCTTCTGCTCAGGATAGTCGTAGACACCGCGTCCGCTCTTGCGGCCCAGCCGCCCTGCCTTGACGTATTGAACCAGCAAAGGCGCAGGGCGGTACTTCTCCCCCAGACTGCGGTGCAAGTACTCAAGGATATGCAAACGGGTATCTAACCCGACCAGGTCCACCAGCTCGAACGGTCCCATGGGGTGATTGAGGCCAAGCTTCAGTGCCTTGTCGATATCCTGAGGGGAGGCAATTCCCTCCTGCAGCAGGTAGAAGGCCTCGTTGCCGATCATGGCGTTGATGCGGCTGGTGATGAAGCCTGGCGACTCCTTGATGACCACCACTTCTTTTCCCATGCGGCGCCCAACCTCGGTTGCGGTGGTTACCGTGTCGTCGTCGGATTCAAGTGCGCGGACAATTTCGAGCAGCTTCATTTTGTGGACGGGATTGAAAAAGTGCATGCCGAGACACTTGCGGGCACGATAAGTGACGCTGGCAATCTCGGTGATGCTGAGCGAAGAAGTATTCGAAGCCAGGATGGTCTGGGGCCGACAAATCTTGTCGAGCAGGGTAAAGATTTCGATCTTGGATTCCATTTCCTCGGGCGCCGCCTCGATGACGAGGTCGGCTTCCCGCGCTGCCTCCTCGATACTGCCGGCATATTGCAATCTCCCCAGGACAGCTTCGGCTTCTTGGGCAGAAGCTTTTCCCAGTTCGACGGCCTTGCCGAGGTTTGTCCGGATCTCATCTTCCGCCTTGCGTAGGGCGCTCGGGAGCAAATCCTCGAGGATTGTGCGATACCCCCCCAGGGCAGCCACGTAGGCGATTCCTCGGCCCATGGTTCCGGCGCCGATCACCGCCACGGTTCTGATCTCGGCCACTACTGTCCTCCCTTTTCGAGCTGCCCTAGGATGGTAGTGAAATTCGAGTTCGCGGCGCGCAGATGTTCCGCGAGGCGTTTCCGCTCGTCGGCATCCATCACCGGAATGGAGGCGCTGATGCGGCGCAAGGTGGTAACGATGTCGTCCACGTAATTCATTAAACGAATCAGTTCTCCCGTAGCTGCCATGGTGCTCTTGCTCCTATGCCCAGCCGCTTCAGCTGAGGTAATCTGTTGTCAATCGTGGCAACTATTCTCAAGCCTCTCCCACATTCATGTAAAGGCTAACGGCTGTCAGAGAAGGTACCAAGGTCGCTCCCTCAGAGCTCGAAGATTGGCCGCCTTGCTTCCTCGCCCTTGGCCCCTGAGCCGGGCGAAACCCATGATGGAAGCAGATTCCGAGATCGCCAGACGGAATGGACCCATCCGCCAAGTACTTCGATCAAGCCGAGATCTAATCTCCCCATCCTCACAGTAGTGGTTTTGATCCTGGTTATTGAATCTTTTTTATCCATTTCTTGATCTTTTCCCGGTGGATACTGAATCTAATAGGTTTATGAACGATAACCCTTTAAAGCGGTACCTCTTTGCTAGTGATTTTGACCAGACGCTGACGTTCAATGACTCAGGCTACGTGCTGGCCGAACTGGTTGGGATCTCCACCTCCGAGTTCGAGCGCAAGGCCAAAGGCATGGCGAAGCTTAACCTGGTGCAGCAAGGAGCGGAGCTCGCTTATTTGCTGCTCCACGATCCGGAGTTTCAAAGCAAGATACGGAAAGAGCATCTTTACCAGGTTGGCAAGCGAATTCGCCTGAAGGAAAATATTGGCCTGCTCTACGAAATCCTGAACACCGGGATTGACGGTTATCAATTCGATTTCTATGTGCTTTCCGCCGCGCCGGTCGAAGTGATCCACTCTGCCCTGGAAGGAGTTGTCCCCCGCGATCACATCTTTGGGACGGAGTTTCTCTACACCGACACCGGACAGATTGCCTCCATCGCTCACGCTACCGCCGGATACGGCAAGGTTGCCGTCCTTGATGAGCTGCAGACCCAGCAACAAATTGGGCCGGACCACGTCATTTACGTGGGCGACGGCAGTTCCGACGTGCACGTCATGTTGCATGTCAACACGCGCGACGGATTTACCATCGCAGTCTCGGAAGCGAAGCATGTGTCGCAAGTCGCCAAGCGGACTATTGTCAGCAGCAGTGCCCTGTCGGTGCTGGCGCCGATTCTCGAGGATGTGGTGGGGTGGGAACGACCGCGCATCCGCGAGTTCTTCGAATCTCATGGAATGCTGATCCAAGAGTGGGAACGTGTGCGCACGGACTGGCTGACTCTGCGTCCTGCGGCCGATGGATTGCTGGAAAAAGTGGGAGTAGACTGATCGTACGCCGGGGGTCCGGCGGCCCGTTTTCGATGCTTCGCGACAAGAACCTCATTCCCCTTTCTCGCCAGCACCAGCACGCTCTGGCTCTTTGCGTGCGAATCGATCGTGGGTTGCAATCGGACCAGGTGGATCTGATCGCCTGGCAGGCCGAGATTCAAGCCATATTCGAGCAAGAGATTGGAAGTCACTTTTCGGCCGAGGAAGAGGTGCTTTTTCCCGCAGCCAGCCGGTTTTCCGAATTATCGGCAACCGTAGAGGAACTACGTGCCGAGCACCGAGCCTTACGAGGTTTGTTCCGCCGGGCCGGATCGCATGAGCTCGAAAGGACTGACCTGGCAGTCTTCGGGGAAACCCTGGCCAAGCATATCCGCAAAGAGGAGCGAGTACTGTTTGAGGGCATGCAGAAGGCGATGAGCGCCGAGGAACTGGCGCGGTTAGGTCGGGAGCTCGATGGGTTGCTGAAGGCGACGACTTGCCTACTGCCGAGCGCAACCACGCGGCTACGGCCAAGACGATAGGTTTCCGAGCAACCGAACGCGGCCTGAATCGCGAATCGCCTTTTTTTCATCTACTGTGGGTGCTCCCGAGAAGAGGAATAACTGTGGACCCCGCAGCAGATACTCTAACCCTCGCGGATTTCTCGCAACCGATCGCTGCACCCACTACGGCGAGCGCCGCGAGCGACTCGGCACTGCTCGACGCCTACTCGCAGGCAGTGGTCAGTGCGGCGGAGAAGATCAGCCCTTCGGTGGTAAAAATTGACGCCGTCCACCTGGCCAAGACCTCTTCCGGCAAGTCCCGAGAACAGGCAGGCGGCGGATCGGGTTTTGTGTTCACGCCGGATGGTTTGATTCTGACCAACAGCCACGTGGTGCACGGCGCCAAGCGAATTCGGGCGTCGCTTTCCGATGGAAGACAGTTTCCGGCGCATACCATCGGCGATGATCCCGCGACCGACCTGGCGGTGATTCGCATTGATGCTCCCGCTCTGGTGGCGGCGCCCTTGGGCGATTCCCAGCGGCTTCGGGTTGGGCAGCTGGTGATCGCCATCGGCAATCCTTACGGGTTTCAGTACACCGTTACTGCCGGGGTGGTGAGCGCCCTAGGACGCTCGTTGCGCTCGTACTCCGGGCGTCTCATCGATGATGTGATTCAGAGCGATGCCTCGCTCAATCCGGGAAATTCCGGCGGCCCGCTGGTAACCTCCGACGGAAGCGTGGTCGGGGTCAACACGGCCACCATTATGGGCGCCCAGGGTCTATGCTTTGCGATTGGGATCAACACCGCCAAGTTTGTGGCCGGTCGGCTGCTGCGAGACGGAAAGATCCGCCGGAGCTACATCGGAGTGGAGGCTCAAACCTTGCCGCTGCACCGCCGGCTGGTGCGCTTCTACGATCTGCCCCAGGAAAGTGGCGTGGTGGTTATCTCGGTGCAGGACCCCGGTCCTGCTAAACAAGCTGGATTGCGGGAAGGAGACGTCATCCTTGCGCTCGATGGTAAGCCGGTAGCCGGCGTCGACGATCTGCACCGGCTGCTGACTGACGCCCGGGTCGGTGTCACGAGTACACTCACCGTGCTGCGCCGGACGGAAAAGCTTGCACTGAAGGTTCTACCGGAAGAAGTGCAAGAGTCATAGCGTCCGGGTGATCCGTGGTTGTCGGTCAGCCTTCCGTACCCCATTGTCCGAATCCTTCGAACGCGGGAAGCGAGGGGCTATGAGAGCAACAAGAGCGCAAAACATCAATAGCAACAAAAAGGACTTGTCCCGAGAACAGCGTGAAGAACTACTCAGCACATTGAAAACCCGTTTTGAGAACAACATGAACCGCCATCAAGGTCTTGCATGGGCTCAAATACAAACAAAGCTGGAAGCTAATGCTGAAAAACTGTGGTCACTCAATGAAATGGAAAGAACTGGGGGTGAACCGGACATTGTGGGCCATGATAAAAGGACGGGCGAATACATTTTTCACGATTGTTCAGCGGAAAGCCCCAAAGACCGCAGAAGTGTTTGCTACGACCATGAAGCGCTCGAGTCAAGGAAAGAACATAAACCAAAAGATAGTGCGATGGGTATGGCAGCCGTCATGGGTATTGAGCTTTTGACGGAAGAACAATATCGAGAGTTACAGAAACTTGGAAATTTCGATACGAAAACCTCGAGCTGGGTGAAAACACCATCCCATATTAGAAAACTCGGCGGCGCACTCTTTTGCGATCGCCGCTTCGACACGGTTTTCGTGTATCACAACGGCGCCGAATCTTATTATGCCGCTAGGGCGTTCCGTGGCTGGCTAAGAGTCTAATTTTTTGTGTGCCGGCTCAGCAACGCACTCTCCAGAAGTTAAGGGGTGGAAACTTCTTCAGCAAAAACCCCTCAGCTTCCCTGAGCCTGGAAGGAGTGTCCCTGGAGTTGGGTAACTAGTTTTCAGGTATGGCGGGGCAGCCGGGGAATTCACTCAGGTAGGTATTGCCCCTATAGCCGAGATATTCAATGCCGATTTTGCTGGTGAAGAAGCCGTCGGCGGTATACTTCCGGAGGATGGCGAAGAATTCGATACCGGGACCGAGCCGCGGAAATTTGTCCGCGTTCTTGCGGAAAGCGACGAGATCAAGGATTTCTTTCTGCTGTTCCGGAGCGCACTCGAGGTAGGCCTTTCCGTAGCGCTCCGAACAGGTGGACTCGAGCCACATGATTCCGCCACCCAGCTGGAGTTGAAGCTCTCGATTCTCGCTCGTGAGCAGGTCGATGAACTCGGGTGCACCAGCTTCAATCGCTCCGCCGCTTTCCTCGTCCGCTGGAATGATCGCCTGACACAACCCACGCAGCGTTTCGTATTGCCGGGCCGGGAAGAACTTGGGAGAGTAGCCGCCAGGAACGGACGCCTTTCTTTCCAGTTTGCGGCGGGCTTTCACCGCCGCCTCAAGCGGAACGACGCGCAGCACGGACCCGGCCGCCGCGGTCGCACCGAGCGATTTCAAAAGATCACGTCGCGAAATCGACATCGATCGTCCTCGAGAAGTGGTCGTCGGTTTCCAAGCCTTTACACATTGCCTTTCTTCGCTTGCTCCAGAAGATACTCCGAGGCTCTCCAGGAGAGCGCCAAGATGGAGAGAGTCGGATTCTTATCGGGACTACTCACGAACGCAGCGGCATCGGTTACGAACAAGTTCTTCACATCGTGCGCCTGGCAATATTTGTTCAGGGCAGAGCTCTTGGAGTCGTCTCCCATGCGTACCGTGCCCGATTCGTGAATGGCGGTGCCCCCGTCATACAGGCCATAAGGAGCGGGGCCGTCGGTCGTGGTTTCGGTGGAGTACGTGCCGCCGGCGGCTTCGACGATGGCGCGGAAGGTCGATTGCATGTCCTTCGCCATTCTGATCTCGTTCTCGCCGGCTCGCCAATGGAAGCGCAATACCGGTATACCCCACTCGTCCACGGCGCTCGGATCGAGTACGCAATAGGTGTGTTCATTGGGAATCATCTGCCCCAGGGCTTCCATGCCGATCGAAGCTCCATACGAACGACGACAACTTTGCTTGAAGGAAGCACCGTAAGCCTCGGAGCGCTCACACTCATCGTCGAACTGGCCTACGACAGGCATAAAGCGACCACCGCCGGGTTCGATGTGATAGCCACCGAGAAATTCGTTTTTGCGATTGAACTTCCACCAGGGCATATAAACATGGGGCAGATAGTTTCCTCCACTGCCGTCGTGATTGTGGGGCGGCATTTTCTCCAACTGGGGAAAGTAACCGGAACCCCAACTGCCAACGCTATCCATCAAGTTGCGCCCCACGACCCCCGAAGAATTAGCTAAGCCATCGGGGAAGCTGGGCGAGCGCGAGTTGAGCAGCAGTCGGGCGCTTTCGCAGGTGCTGGCCGCTAGCACAAAACATCGGGCATGCACCCGGTTTTCACATCTTGTGGTGCGGTCGATGTAGAGAACAGCTTCGGCCTTACCATCCTTGCCCACGCTGATCTCTCGAGCCATGGCATTGGTCAGCAAGGTCAGACGGCCGGTAGCCTCGGCCGGTGGAATCAGCACCTGGCTGGAACTGAAGTTCGAGGCGGATTTGCATCCGCGAGCGCATTGGCCGCAGTAGTGGCAGGCGGGGCGGTCGCCCAGGGGCCGGGTGAGGATAGCCATGCGCGCGGGCACACAAAGAATATTCAGTTTGTCGCAGGCCTTCTTCAGGATGGTCTCGGTGCAGCGGGGCTTGGGCGGCGGAAGGAAAACCCCGTCCGGCGCACTGGGAATGTTTTCTCGGGTACCGAAAACGCCGATATAGGATTCAACCTTGTCGTAGTAGGGTGCCAGCTCATCGTAGCTGAGCGGCCAGTCGTCTCCCATCCCTTGCGTGGAGCGGGGCTTGAGATCAGCGGGCGAAAATCGCAGGGCCACCCTTCCCCAATGGTTGGTGCGGCCGCCAACGATCCTCGAGCGGAACCAGCGAAAGGTAGAACCCGGCGCCGAGACATAGGGCTCACCCTCGATTTCCCAGGCGCCGTTTGGCGCCATGAGCTCATCGGCTTCTTCTCCTCGCAATTTTCCGCCCACGCCGGCGCCGCGATGCGGGAGATCGTAAGGCCAGAGATGTTCCTTGAAGTCCTTGGCCGGATTGAGGGGCGGCCCGGCTTCGAGCATGACCACGCTAGCCCCACCTTCGGTTAACACCTTGGCTGCCGCACCGCCGGCAGCACCTGACCCTATGATGCAAACGTCGTACAGCTTGGGTGAGCCCACGATTTGCAAGGTTTTCCGACTCCCGGCAGAGGCTGCTCTTCTGATCCCGGCCAATTTGGAGTATACGCGCCGAAGAATCGGTCTCACCACTAACCTCAGACCCAACGAAATCGATGCTGCGGGCTAACCGTATGCTCGAAGCAGAGGCTAACGCACGGCAGGTCGTAGCTTTCAGGAATAAGCAACCAGCGGTCATTTTTCCGTCACCCGAGTGTCATTGCAACCACCGGAGAGCTGTGTTAGTTTCAAAACACAGTAGAGGTTACGTTGCAACCGACAGCTCCCGCCGGCCTGGATCGTAGGGAAGCAGAGGTTTATCAGAGGCTAGATCCGGGGCGGCTCCCAAAACACATCGCGATTATCATGGACGGCAACGGCCGTTGGGCGCGGCGGCGTCATTTGCCTCGAATCGCCGGCCATCGCGCTGGGGTTGCATCCGTGCGCTCAACGGTTGAAACCGCCTCGCGCATCGGCATCCCCGCGCTCACGCTATATGCCTTCTCAGAGGAGAACTGGAAGAAGCGCCCGAAGAGCGAAGTGGATTTCCTCATGGGCCTGCTTTGCCGCTACCTGAAAGCGGAATTGCCCACCCTGAACAAGAACAACATTCGCTTGGAGTACATTGGGCGACAATACGAGCTGCCTCCGGTGGTGCAGGAAAAGATGCGCTGGGCACGGGAAGCGACCGCCCACAACCGGGGGATGGTGCTCACGTTGGCGCTCAACTACAGCGCCCGCAGCGAGATCGTGGACGCGTTTCGCTCGATGGTCGATGCCGCCGCCAATAACGGTGGCTTTGAGCATCTGCAGATCGATGAAGATACGATTTGCCGCCACCTCTATACCCGTCAACTGCCCGATCCCGACCTGGTCATCCGTACCAGCGGAGAAATGCGCCTGAGCAACTTTCTTTTGTGGCAGCTTGCCTATGCGGAAATCTACGTGACCCCTACGCTCTGGCCGGAATTTCGGGGCATGCATCTGCTCGAGGGCATCGCGGAATACC
Organism: Terriglobales bacterium; assembly: GCA_035501575.1. Lineage (GTDB taxonomy): Bacteria > Acidobacteriota > Terriglobia > Terriglobales > Acidobacteriaceae > JAFAGX01. The sequence goes on from DATJVZ010000324.1 coordinate 19,939, forward strand.
AGAAACGCGAGCGTCGCTATGGGGGCTTGACCGGCGACGGAGCTTCCACCCACAACGCGAAGCATTCCAAAACGGTGCGGAGCTGAGGCATTTGAACCTGCTCAAGAGGGTTCTCACCGCAGTCGTTCTGATCCCCATCGTCCTAGTCTTAGTCCTGAGGGCACCGATTCCGATGGTTGCGCTGGTCGCGGCATTGGTAGCGCTCTTGGCGGTTGAGGAATTGCTCAAGCTGGCGGAAGCTTACAACATCCGACCCTTTCGCTGGCCTACCTACCTCTTCGTCGGTCTGCTGTTTCTCCTCCTGGCTCTGGAGCCTGCTCATCAGCCTCTGCTGGCAACTGCAATTTTCCTGTACACGGTGGGATTCGCCTCGGCGCTTGCTCCTTTCGTCTTTCTGACCGCGGGTACGCGGCGCACGGATTTGCGCACCGGCTTTCCGGCCGCCGCCGTGTCGGTCTTTGCCTTTGGCTATATCGCTCTCCCGCTCGGGTTTCTAGTGCAGATTCGAGAACAGTGGGCGGGCGCAGTTCTGCTGCTTTACCTGCTGCTGCTGGTGTGGGTTGGGGACATCTCCGCATACTTTGTCGGAGGCTTCCTGGGATGCCACCGGATGTCGCCCCGCATCAGCCCCAACAAGACGTGGGAAGGCGCACTGGCTTCTCTGATTGCCAGCCTGGTGGTCGGCATGTTGCTCGCCAACCATGCCCGGGCGATCAGTTCGGCGTTGCTGAACGCGCACCTGCTGGAACGGCGGGACGGCTACTTTGCCCTCGAGAAACCTCCGCTCGGACCAACCCTACTGCTCTCCGCTGCCATCAACGTCGCGGCGCAGCTAGGTGACCTGGTCGAGTCGTTGATCAAACGAGGGGCGGGGGTAAAGGATTCGGGGGCAATCCTTCCCGGGCATGGAGGAATGCTCGACCGTATCGATGCCTTGCTCTTTGCCGCTCCAGTCGTGTGGTACTATGCGGCTTGGCGCGTGATGCAGTGACAAGCGCCCGAAGCTGACCCCAGGAAGGTACGGCTCACTTCGCGAAGGCGCCATTCGTGCCGTGAGGCTTTCTTCTAGGAGAGTAAGAGGGCCCTGCGGCGAACCGGGTGCCGAATGCCCAAACTCTGCCCCGTACGCCCCGCACGGCAAGCTGTCTAACTCATGAAGCATATTGCCATTCTTGGTTCGACCGGTTCGATCGGGCAAAGCACGCTCAGCGTGGTGGAGGCGCATCCCGAGCGCTTTCAGGTTGTCTCGATGGCGGCGGGAAGGAATCTCGAAGCTGCCTGCGAGCAGGCCCTGCGCTGGAAACCTCGCCTTATCTCCATGGCCGGCCCGTCCGATGCCGAACTCCTACGCGCGCGACTTCGCCAGCATCAAGTTTCCGGGGTCGAGGTAACTTCGGGAGCAGCGGGAGCGGTGAGGGTTGCCATTCATCCCGAAGTGGATTTCGTGGTCAGCGCGATCGTGGGCGTGGCTGGTCTCGAGGCGACCTACGAAGCAGTCCGCGCGGGTAAGACTGTTGGCCTGGCCAACAAAGAGTGCCTGGTCGCGGCCGGAGATCTGATTACCGCTGAGGCGCGCCGCCAGAGCAAGCCGCTGCTGCCCATCGATAGCGAACATAATGCAATTCACCAGTGCCTGCGCGGCGGCAGGATTGAAGAGGTACGACGCATCTGGCTGACCGCCTCGGGAGGGCCCTTTCTCCATACTCCCAAGGCAGCCTTCGGCACGATTACCCCCGAGCGGGCACTCAATCATCCCACCTGGAAGATGGGGCGCCGCATCACAATCGACTCCGCTACCCTGATGAACAAGGGCTTCGAGGTCATTGAGGCTTGTCGATTGTTCAACTTACCGACCAACCGCATCGAAGTGATCGTACACCCCCAATCTACCGTCCATTCCATGGTGGAGTTTGTAGATGGCAGCCTGCTTGCTCAGTTCTCGGTGGCGGACATGCGGCTACCGATCCTTTACGCGCTGACCTACCCGGAGCGAATTGAGTCGCATAGGCCCTTCCCGGTCATGGACCTGCGGCACCTCGAATTCTGCCCTCCGGATATGGAAAAATTTCCTTGTCTTGAGCTGGCTTACAAGGCAGCCGAGGCCGGCGGGGCGCACACCGTAGCGCTGAATGCCGCCGATGAAGTGGCCGTGGCAGCGTTCCTTGA
>DATJVZ010000325.1:0-18423 GCA_035501575.1 Terriglobales bacterium
GCCAAACTGCACTCATCATCGCTTGCCGCATGCCGCATGTTCCACCCGAGCTGGTGAAGGCCCTGCTGGCTGCTGGTGCCGACGTCAACACCCGCAGCCGTAACGACTACACCGCGCTGTCCTGGGCCACCACCCGCGGCAACACGGAAGTCATCCAACTTCTCCGCCGTTCCGGCGCCCGGCCCTAGCCTTTCAACTATCAACGTGGTCGGCATAGTCGTGGGAGACGCCAACCGACCGGCCATCAGCGACCTGTTTGACCTCTTTACATTTGCGCCATGAGAGCAAGCACAGAGGGAACCGGACTCGCTGCTAGAAAGTTAACCTAGCAAAGTACAAAGAGCCGAAATCGGGCGAACCGACTTCGGCTCTTCTTCTGTTTTATCAAAGACTTCCCTGCTTGCCTGGCAAGTCGCACGCCGGTCATGGTGCGGCCAGCAGTCGCTCGATGTCGGCACGAAACCGGCTTAGCTCCTCGAGCCGTTCTGCGGTAGCTTCGATGATCTCCTGCTTGGCCTGGAAAACCTTCCGTCCGCCAACCTCGGTCAGCACCCCCAAGGCATCCCCCATTTGCCAGCCGGGCGTGCCCAGCATCCGTAGTCCGTCCGGCCCGGCTATGAACAGGGCGATGCAGTTGTCTCGCACCACTCCGACACAGTGAGGAAACCGGTCAAACGTCTTCAGTTTGAAACCAGCGAGATAGACTTGCTGCAATTGCTGGGCTGGGTCAGGCATGAGGAAGTTGAATCTTGGGAGGATTCGCCAGGGGCGGTGTGGTATCGGTAGCCCCGCGATCGCTCAGAGCTTCATGACAGATGTGGGGCTCGGGCCCACCTCACATCTTGTATCTGCCCAGGTCCTCGTCGTTGAGGTTCTCCAACCACTTGCGCAGCTCCTCCTGGCTGACTCGATCCGAGGAGCTTGCCGCCAGCTTTGAATTCTTCAGGACTTCATCTTCCACGAAGATCGGGCAATCGACCCGCAGCGCCAGGGCTAAGGCATCGGAAGGCCGGGAATCAATGCTGATCACGTGCCCGTCGCGCTCAAGCCAGATCACCGCGTAAAAGGTATCCTCGCGCAATTCGGTCACAACCACCTTGTGTACTTGGGTATCGAGTCCGGTCAGGACATTCTTGATGAGATCGTGAGTCATGGGCCGCGGCGTGCTGACCTTTTCGATTTCGAGCGCAATCGCGTTGGCCTCGTAGATCCCCACCCAGATCGGCAGCACCGTGTCACTGCCCGAATCCTTCAGGATCACGATTGGCATGTTGGTCACCGGATCCATCATTAAGCCCCGGATTTTCATTTCGACTTCCATTGTGTGTTCTCCCGCCCTGTCCCGGAACGCCTGGCTTCTTATACCACCATTTCACCCGCCAAACTGTTGGGAAAGCACTCGGTGGTAACTACTTGGACGAACGTGCCCAACCCAGGTTCCCGTCCCTCTGCAGCAGTAAAATTCATCACCTTATTTTGCGAGGTGCGGCCTGTCCATTGTTGACGTAATTCGTTCTTTCCTTCAACCATTACTTCAATAATACTACCTAGGTATCTCTTATTGGATAGCCTTTGTATCTCCCTCTGATGCTCGTTCAGGATCGCCAGTCGGCGGACTTTTTCAGGGTCTGGAACGCGATCTTCGAGATTCAGGGCGGGAGTATTGGGTCGCGGAGAGTATTTGAAGCCGAAAATTCCGTCGTACTCGACTTCCTTTACCAGCGATAGAGTTTGCTCAAACTCGGCCTCGCTCTCACCCGGGAATCCGACGATGACATCGGTAGTAATGCTGATCCGACGTCGCGCCCCCTTCATCCATGAGATGCGTTCAAGGTACTGCTCGCGGGTATAGAGCCGCTGCATAGCGTCGAGCACGCGAGTCGAGCCGCTTTGCACGGGCAGGTGAACGTGGTCGCAAAGGGTAGGCACTGCCTCGATCGCCTCGATAATGTCTCGCCCAAAATCTCTGGGATGGGAGGTGGTGAACCGTACCCGCTTGATCCCGGGAATTCCACCAACGGCAGCCAACAACTCGGAAAAGCTTTTCTTGCGAGTAGGATCTTGGTAGGAATTGACGTTTTGGCCAAGCAGCTGAATTTCCCGATATCCCAGGTCTGCCATCTGACGCGCTTCGGCCAGCACCGAATCGGAGGCCCGGCTACGTTCCTTGCCGCGGGTGAAGGGCACGACGCAATAGGCGCAGAATTTGTCGCAGCCTTCGATAATCGTGATGTAGCCGCGATGCGGATTCGTACGGGCTGTGAACTCGGTTTCGAAGCACTCGTCGGTTTCGCGATCATCGAGACCTGTAACTCTCTGCCCTGCCTCGATTTGGACCAACATTTGCGGCAAATTGCGGTACGAAGCGGAGCCGCAAACCAGGGAAACGTGGGGCGCCCGGTCGAAAATTTTGGCACCCTCCTGCTGGGCCACGCAGCCAAGCACGCCGAAGCGTTTCCCTTGAGCCCTGAGTCGCTTGTGGTCCGCCAAGCGATGGAAGACTTTCTGCTCGGCTTTATCGCGTATGGAACAGGTGTTATAGAGGATCAGGTCTGCCGCTTCGATGCAAGAGACTTGGCGATACCCCTGCGAAATGAGCGTGCCGATAACCCTTTCCGAGTCGTGCACGTTCATCTGGCAGCCAAAGGTCTCGAGGTAGAAGGTCTTTTGCGGCACGCAAGATCAGTATACGCCTCGTCTGCCGGCTCCTCTTGCGGTAGCTAGGATGGAGCTTAGAGAGGTGGATGGAGCACGGTTGGTTAAGACGGGAACTAACTAGCTTTTTAAGGGACGTCGCCAGGCGCGCGTTCCGGCCTGCTCGCAGCTTCGCTCGCTCCCAGTTTCTTGAGTATATCCAGAACATCGTTACGGACCTCAGTTCGCCTTTGCTCGGTGTCGGACCAGGAAGATAAGGGCGCCTGGTGGGAATCGATCATCGCTAAAGCTTTCTCAGCATACTCGCGGGCGAGCTCTTTCTGTCCGTCTGCCAGATAGGCGTCCGCGAGGTTAGCGTGCGCGTCGGCCGAATCGGTATATGCGAGCAGATTGAGCTGGAAGATCTCAATGCCGACTTTCCTCTCCATTTCGGCCTCCTGCAGATGGCCGGCCTTCTTCTCGACATCGGCTAAGCGCATGTGGCCCTCGCCGATGATGTCTACGTTGACTTCTGGCCACAACTCGACCTTAGGGTCTTTGTCCCGGGCCTCCCTCAATTGTTGTGTGACTTGGGCGATCCCTCCGGGCATCTCAATTTGATTCAGGATTCCGGCCGAGGCCACCGCATCGGCTGGGGCGTGGCCCGGTGTTCGGATCAAGGTGGTGACAAACCAATCGACGATGCTGGCGGGCAGCTCAGGATGGCGTTGGAACAAATCGGTTCCGTGACTTCCGGTCGCCGCGACTTTGCTCGCATCAGAGGTCTCATACCACAACCAAGGGGCTTTCGGCCCCATGTAATGGATGAATTGTTTTTGCGGACTGGAGGAGCAGTCGTAGAGCCACTCCATCGCCTCTACTGTTGGCGGGTATTCGTCATCATCGGACACGACGAACAACCCGGGCAATTGCGATGTCTGCCGCAGGAATCGCAGTTGAGGCAGTAACGTTTCTCCCGACATTAGTACGAGCGATTTCACTTGGGCATGACGGCGTGCCGTTTCAACCGAATTGTCGACACCCAGCCATCCGGCTCCTCCCGCGCCGATTACATCGCGCTCGACGCCTGACTGAGAAACCAGATATTCGAAAGCCGCGTCCAGATCGCCGTCCTGGTACAGTTCTCTCGCCTCTTTTTTGCCGCCGCTTTCGCCATAGCCGCGCACATCGATTGTGAGCGTGTTGATGCCGGCCGACGCCATCAGCCTGGCGACATCCTCCCAGGACTGACGCGTGCGGTTGCTCTGGTGGAAGAGCAACACACCCGGACCAGGCTTCGCCGCGGCGACATAGCTGGCCTTCAGCACGATGCCATCGGGCGTCTTCAGGGCCACCACGCGGACAGCGGGGACTTGCTGAGGCGTGCTCGCGGTAGCGGCACGGTTTATGCCCTGTCCCAAGGCGGTTCCGACGAAGATGGCAACTGCCAGCCTAAAGAAGATTCGAATGGGCTTCATATGGAGTGACTCTCCTTAATGGAAATCGGTGGCGGCGCGCTAACCTGCCGCAAATTACTTCGGCTTCGCCTCCGGATTTGGGGCAGCTGACAAGAATGCCCCGCCCCCTTAAGGCAAGCCAAGGTCTTGGCATTTCGTCAGTTTCTTACTACTACATACTACAGCAGTACTACTACATTCCGCGTATACGTTGCGATTTAGACGGAAGAGCGAGCGATTGGTGAGCAGCTTCGTCTTGGGGATTACACAGTGGTCAATGGCTCAGGCGGAAACAGCAAGCCGTATGTGCGACCGTTCCAAAGACACTTGCTACGATGACAGCCACGAACAGTGATTTCAGTAGAAGAGTAGCGGCGCGGTGTGGCGCTTGTGCCGGTTCGGTCAGCCGGGGCAGGCGATAGCTCAGATGCGATGAGGCTGCTGCTTGCAGAAATCCCGCTTCTTCCGGAATGGCAAGTTTGGCGAGCGCTGAGACCAGTGCTTGTCCATGCGCATGGCGGATGACAGAATCGTCGCAAGAGAGCTCGCGATAAAGTGCAATCCGCGCTCCGGCGAGCCAGATGAGCGGATGGAACCATAAGGTGCACAACGAAACTTCATAAAACAAGCGGATTAAATTATCGCGTCGTCTTGCATGGGCCAGTTCGTGAATCAGAACGGCATCGATTTCACATTGGTTGAGCAACCGATCGATGCCGATGGGAAGCACGATGCGAGGATAAAGGACGCCACGAACTGCGGGACTCCGATGTCCGTCGCCGAAGCTCACCGGGGTGCCATTTGCTCGGAAATGAGAGGTCTCTGCCTGATCGCTCAACTGGGCTGACACTTGCGCCTCGCGACACTCTCTCCGTATACGCGATATCAATCGGCTAAGCATTAAGAAAGTGCCCGTCATCCATATCGCGCCAAGAAACACGGCCGTCCGGCCTTCTGTTAAGTCCCATACCGGCCCGCCAATCAGAGCGAGCGGTCGAGCCCATGTCAAGCGCGGCGCCCAAAGCTTATCGACCAGTGCTCCTAAAGGGACAACGAAATTGCACGCGGTCGCAACCCAAATCCAATATTTCGTGCTGGCGCTTGCGCGCAGGACTGCTGTCAGTCCCCACGCTGCCGACCCGACAATCGAGGCAAACAACAGATGAACGCTGAAGTAGTAGATCGCGCGTGCGATATGCTCATGCACGTTTCCCTCCGCGATTGCGGCCGTTCTTGTCAGCACTCTTGTCAGTGCGGGCCGCACTCTGCAATGCCTTCAGGTCGCGTAAGGTGAGCGCACCGTTCTCGAGCAAATTGGAGACGAGCAAACGCGGCGAGCCCCCGAACAAATCGAGCAAATCTTGAACCAGCCTGCTGCGATGTTGGCTTCTACTGAGGCATGGCTGAAAGAGCTGGGCATTGCCGATCTTCTTTACTTTTCGCAGCGCACCCTTCTCCTGCAGTCTGTAGACGAGCGTCTGCACAGTGGTGTAAGCAACCCGTTCATCCTCAGGCAAGCTTTCCAGGATCTCGCGCACCGACGCGGTGCCGAGTTTCCAGTACTGCTCCAAAATGCGAGTCTCGGCTTTGGAAAGGCGCGGCTCTTTCATGATCTCCTATCCATCCCGGTAATGCTACTACAAGAGACGGTATGTTGGCTACTTCGCCTACTGCCCACCTACGCCGGGGATGGCTTCACCGGCTTCGCGCTTGGCCATGCTGAAACGAGCTGCTGCTGGCGCGGCCAGCCACTCGGCGACGATTCTTGTAATCAGGTCACCGCACGTTTCAAAGCGGCAATCGCAATGAGATGCCACTACTATAGTCAACAGATGTTCATCATCACCATCAGCGCGCGCTGGCTCGTCGGTTGATCAGAGTCCGAATCATCCATCATCGACGGGATTGCGTTCCTCGGCAATCCGGAAGTTTCGGGAGACTTTAGAAGATTACTTCGCCGGAAAGGAACCCATGCTCCAAGCATTGGAGTTGGAAATGACCGGACCGAAAGCAAGGTATTTGCCGCCGGGTGACGGCTCCAAAGTCAGAATATGCCAAATCGGCTTGATGAGGAGCTTGGTGTGACCAGCGAAGTCCAGGTGCACAATGGCGGTGCCCCGCGAAGAGAAGCTGGCGAGGAACAGGCTCCTGCCGTCGGCGGCCCACGCAACCGTGGTGAGTTCGGTCCACGGCATGGCCGAAATCTTCTGGGGTGTACTCCCGTCGACTGAAACCAGATTGATTTCGCTTTTCTGGTAGCTGAACTCGGAAATTGCGAGCCGCTTGCCATCCTGGGCCAGATCCCAAGCCGTGCGAACCCCATTAAAAGGAACTCTGACCAGCTCGGCCTTGCGATCTTTCACCGGATCGAAGGCGCTGAAGACAATCTGTTTTTCATGTTTTTCGGCGATCACGCAATCCGAACCCGAGTGCGGACACCGAAAGCTGGGGAAGCCACCTGCCGTCGTGCCGGGATATTCGTTCACGTTGGGATGGCCTTCAACATCCATCACGCTCTCGGGCGCTCCGCCGGTTACAGAGGTACGCATCAACTTTCCCGACACCAAGGTTCCATCCGCCGCCTTCGACCACTGCAAGTAGATTACCCATTTTCCATCCGGAGTGATTTGCGGCGCCCATTTATCTTCCGGTCCAGTCGCGATCGGTTGCGCCGTACGGTCGGCTATCGCTTGCTGATAAATGTTGAAGCTGCCTTCGCGATTGGAATAGAACAACAGAGTCTTGCTATCGGAAGACCATCCACCTGGCCAATTGAGGTTTTCATTCAACGTCAATCGCTGCGGCGTTTTCAGTTCATCCCCGCCATCTGCCAATTCGCCGAAGTACGCAGCGCTTTGCACCCTGTCATTCAGGAAGACGAAGCGTTTTCCGTCCGTGGTCATCCCAAAGCTCTCGAACGAGAAGCCCGTCCAATCGGTGAGCTTACGCGGAGTTCCTAGGGGGTTGCCGCTTTTTAGGTCGTAACGTAGATCCCAGAGGTTGGAGTCGTACCGATTAGGCGGCGGCTCACTCTGGGAATAAACGACGCGGCCGGGTTGGTTCCACGTGAAATCGGTGATTTTTTTATTCTCGAGCAGGACAACCGGATCGCCGCCTTCGAGATTGCGGCTTTCCAACACGAAACCAGGGTCCGAGGGCCGCACCTTCGCGTACGACAAGCGCGTACCATTCGCGAACCACGTCGGTGCGTAAAGTTTGACGTCGGGGTCGGCCTTGATTACCGGGCGCGCCTGACTGCCATCCGTGGCCATGACCCAGATTGTGCTCCTATCGGCATCCGTGAAGGCGATCTGGGAACCCTCGGGGGCGAGCGCGGCATCCTGGGCGTCGTCGCGAAGCTTCTTTAGCGAGCTGCCGATGATGGAGATCATCCAGATGCCCAACTTTTCCTGCGCAACAGGGCCGCTGACTAAAAGCTTGGTCCCATCCTGGGACCATTCAACCCGTGCTCAACGGAAACAAAATTCATCGGGAGTGGGGAGAGTCTGCGTTTCACCTGTGGTCATTAAACGGAGATGAAGACCTTCGAGATCAGCGAAGAGAAGATATTTTCCGTCAGGAGAGATAGACGTACTCGCCACCGGATCCTCGGAGGAGTTCGAGGTGAGCGCTTGCGGCTTAAGCTCGGCCTGCGAATACGGACCGTGCCTGCCGAACCAACCGCCGAAATAGGCAAACGCGAGAATCGCAATAGCGACCACGACGCCCATAGCGGCGAACAGCAGGCCCCGATGGCGTACTTTTAGTACTTCTGGGGTCGAGCTCGGAGGCGACGAGATCGAGGAACTGCTGGGCGGCGTAATTCGCAAGTCTGCGTGCGAAGCGGGGACCGACGAGGCGGCACTCGAAACCGAAGACGGCGCCTGGACCGATTGTGAAGAGGGCATCGTGGTGGCAGCCGAGGGCTGAAGGGGAGCAAGAACTGCGGCGCTCTTGCCCGAATCGAGTTCGCGCTTCAGGCGCTTCAAATCGGCACGCATCTCGGACGCAACTTGGTAACGAAGGTCGCGATCTTTCTCTAGAGCTTTGTTGATAACTCTTTCCAGCTCGGAAGAGACATCGGGATTCAGTCGAACCGGGGGGGTGGGGGTGCGATTGAGGATGGCCTCAAAGATCGTTGCAGTGCTGTCGCCGCGGAACGGCAACTGTCCCGTAGCCATTTCGTACAGAACCGCGCCGAACGAAAAGAGGTCGCTGCGAGCGTCCAATTCTTTCGCGCGCGCTTGCTCCGGCGACATGTAAGAAACGGTGCCGAGCGTGGAACCTGGGCTGGTGAGGTCGGGATCCTCCGATGCTGCTGTGAGAGTGTTGGCCGAGGCGATCTGGTTTGAGGAACTAGGCCGCGCGGTAACCTTCGCCAATCCGAAGTCCATGACCTTCGCCACGCCGCGCTTGGTGACGAAGATATTCGCCGGCTTGATATCGCGATGAACAATTCCTGCCGAGTGCGCGACATCGAGGGCATCCGCAATCTCGATGGCAATAGGCAGCAGCTCTTCCATGTCGAGCGGTCGGCCATTAATGTGGTGCTTCAGCGTCCGGCCATCGAGGAACTCCATGGCGATGAAGGCTTTTCCACCTTCTTCTCCAATGTCGTAGATGGTGCAAATATTGGAATGGTTTAGCGCGGAGGCGGCTTTAGCTTCGCGCCGAAAGCGGCTAAGGGACTGCGCATCCTTGGCGAGATCGTCAGGGAGGAATTTCAGAGCGACAAACCGGTCGAGGCGTGTGTCCTCGGCCTTATAAACGACACCCATACCCCCGCCACCGATTCTTTCCACAACCCGGTAGTGTGAGATGGTTTCGCCAACCATTATGGGAGAGGCGTACCTCTGGGGCCAATTCATCTTACGGACGGGGCATTTGCGAGTCAAGAAATACCGCTGGAAATACCGCGGATGACGCGGAGGATCTGCAGATCCGGCCTTCGAACGCCGCTGGCTTGTACTCCCAGCCCTTATTATTTCGAGTTGCCGACCACGCGGCAAACGCCTGGATCACGGCCAGGCGGAGCGGGCGTATCCCAAACTGATCCATTACAACAAGGTCGACAAGGGCACTTTGCGGCCTGGGAACAGCCACAACTCTGCTCACAAGAGGTTCGCGCGGGCTTCAGATCGTTACGATCAGGTATGGCGAAGGTGGCGGGATAATGTGATCGTGGCCAATGCCGGCAACAATTGGTAAAGCAGGAGAGCTTCGATGGTGAGGCCCTCCTGCTTCGACTCCGGAAGGGGTTCACTTCCCCCTTTCAGATGTTTACGGGGTGACGAGAAATTTTACGTCCCCCGCTAACGTGGCAGAAGGTGTCGTGACTGTCACGACACTACTCCCCGCTGCTCCGGCAGGCACTGACGTAGCAATCTCGCCGGAGGAAACGATCGTGAATGTTGCCGGCACCCCGTTGAAGGTAACCCCTGTCGCGCCCGATAGGTCGGTACCGTAGATATTCATGGTTGTGCCGATTGGACCAAAAGCCGGAGATAGTTTTACAAAAGGCGGAAAGCCAAAGGTGAACACCGCGCCGTTGGCGATACCGAATGTTGTCCCGTAAAGGAGACCATTGGTCGCCTGCATGACCCCCGAGGGGCCAGATGTACGCTGGCAGGATTGGACATTGCAGAAGTTAAAGAGAACCGTGACGGACCCCGCGACGGGCCCCGCAGAATCCATCTTGAAGAGGGTGCCTTGATTTGAGAGTCCGCCTGACAGTGCCGTGCTGTAAAAACTACCGTCGGTTGCTTGAATCAAGTTCTGGATCTGAACACCTTCGATGCTAGTAAATGCATGCAGGATGGTCAGCGGTCCTCCCGACTTAGAAATGTTGAAGGCGATTCCGCAGCCCTCGGTGCAGCTTCCTTCCACTAATCCGCCTGCGCCGGTTGTTCCATAAATCTTGCCGTCCGCGGCCTGGATCAAACTGGTCTCAGGCAGGCTGCCATCTGCGCAGTTTGGCTGCACACAAAAGTTGTATAACGTTGTAAACGAGCTGCCGGTCGAGTTAATTCGGAAAAGCGTTCCACAACCTTGAATATCGTCAGGTCCTGCGCACGAACCCACACCCCCTCCCCCAGTTGTCCCATAGAACAGGCCGTTGTTAGCCTCCACCAGGCCTGCCAAGGGATGCGCTCCGTCGGCGCAATTAGGGGATTTGGAGCAGAAGCTGTAAAGCGACGTGAAAACTCCTCCGGAGCCGGCGAGCGTGATCTTGAAAACCGTGCCACCATCGTGATTTCCGCCCAGGAACGTTGTGCCGTATAAGGCGCCGTCGGTGCCTTGAATCAACTCTCCCTCTGGAAACACGCCGTCCGTACACACTTGTTTGCTGGCGCAAAAACTGTAGAGCGTGCCCACTGAGCCGCCGGCCGGGCCCACTACGAATATGGTCCCGGCATTTGCCGCTCCGCCGGAGCGGGTAGTTCCATAGAAATTACCATCGCTTGCCAGAACTATTCCATTGGGCGTACTTCCATCTCGACACGGCTTCGTAGCGCAAAATATGTAAAGAGGTGTTACGGTACCGGCGGGACTGACTTTGAAAATGCTGCCGCCACCGTTATGCCCGCCTTCTGCACCGACTCCGTAGAAGTTCCCATCGGGACCCTGGACGAGACTCTTAGGCATCAGGCCATCCCCGGGTACGAGCCGGGTGAGCACGTTGTAAGTCTGCGCCTCCGACGCGATCGCCGAGGCTACGCTAAGAATCAGAAGAGTGTATGCGGTTCGTACTCTCCAGTGCGCCTCATGGACTTTGAACATTCTGGTAACAACTTTGGATTTCAATATGGTCTCCCTTTTGGATTTCAAAATGGTCTCCTCGGTGAAAAACGCCAACATCATAGTCTCTCGCCCATTGGCAAGCAAACGGGGTCGGTACCGGGACGAAATCAGTTGATTAGGCAGCTTGCACGTGGCTTGGGCACGCGAACTCCAAGCGACGCACTTGTGGATTTTCGACGGGCGGCAGGCCAAATTGGCGGAGGTGAAAGGGCGGAAGACCTACTAATCGGCACGGAGAGGTCGCCGGGAGGTCATCACGCACTGACCTTGCTATCCTGCTAATGGCAGCCGAAGAGCTAGTGTCGACCGCCTCCGTGTCCGCCGTGACCACCGCGGCCTCCGCGATGGTGCCGACGGCCTCCTCCGGGTCTTCCGCCGCGGCCACCACGGTCTCCACCGCGGTCTCCACCGACCGGCTGCACATCATCGCGATTGAAGTTCGGCTCAGGCTCGTCGGCAAACTCTCCGCCACCTTCGATGGTCAAGGAGGGAGCCAACCCAGGTTCGCCGCGATTGTCGCCGCCGGCTTCGGCGGTTCCTCCCATCTTCGCGCGCTGCTCCTTCAAGACTGCCTTGCGCGAGAGGCGAATACGGTTGCCCTCAACCGCCAGCACCTTCACCAATACTTGGTCACCTTCCTTAAGTTCGTCCCGCACATCGCGTATCCGGTGTTCGGCAACCTCGCTGATGTGCAGCAGTCCCTCGGTGCCGGGCAGAATCTCAACGAACGCTCCAAAATCAGCTAACCGCGTCACTTTGCCCAGGTAGGTCTTCCCTACTTCCGCCGTCGCCGTCAGATCACGAATGATCTGCAGAGCCTTGTTGGCCGAGGCCTCATCGTTCGAAGCGACATTGACCTTGCCCGAATCCTCGACGTCGATTTTGACTCCGGTCTGATCGATGATGCTGCGGATCATCTTGCCGCCGGGTCCAATCACATCGCGAATCTTGTCGACTGGAATCTGCAAGGTGTAGATGCGGGGCGCATACGCCGACACCTTCTCGCGCGGAGCGGCTATGGCCTCCGCCATCTTCTCCAGGATGAAGAGTCGGCCCCGCTGTGCTTGGGCCAGGGCCTCCCGCATGATCTGTGCCGTGATTCCTTTGACCTTGATGTCCATCTGCAGCGCGGTAATTCCGTCTTTGGTACCGGCGACCTTAAAATCCATATCTCCGTAATGGTCTTCGGCACCCGCAATATCGGTCAGAATGACGTACTGATCAGCTTCTTTGACCAGCCCCATCGCCACCCCTGCCACCGGAGACTTGAGCGGCACGCCCGCATCCATCATCGACAGCGAGGCTCCGCAAACGGTCGCCATCGACGACGATCCGTTCGATTCCAAAATGTCGGCAACCACGCGCATGGCATACGGCCACTTATCTTCGCCGGGTAGCACGGCGGCCAGCGCGCGCTCGGCCAGCGCACCATGGCCAATCTCTCTCCGCCCTGCCCCTCGCAGGAAGGCCACCTCCCCCACGCTGAACGGGGGGAAGTTATAGTGCAGCATGAAGCGTTTCTTGGCTTCCCCTTCGAACACCTCGAGGCGCTGCATGTCTTCGCTGGTGCCCAGGGTGGTGGTCACCAGCGCCTGGGTTTCGCCGCGGGTGAAGATAGCGGAACCGTGAGTGCGCGGCAACACCCCCACTTCAATCCAGATGTCGCGAATCTGATCGAAGGCACGCCCGTCAGGACGGCGATGCTGCTCAAGCACCTCCTCGCGGAAAATGCGTTCGCGCAGGATTTCGTAATAGGTCTCGAGCTTAGCTTGCGCGTCTTCATCGTCGGGCGGCAGAGCGGCCAGGAGGGTCTTTTTCAGCTCTCGAACCAGAGCATAGCTCTCGGACTTGGGATGCTTCTCGGTGTCTAATCGTTCGGAAAGATCCCGGCCGATCTTGTTTTTGAGTTGGTCGTAGTAGGCCTGATCAAATTCCACCGGGTCTACTTTGCGCTTCGGCTTGCCGGCCTTGTCCCGGAGCACGTTGATCTGCGCACAAATCTTCTTGATTTCGCCGTGGGCAAATTCGATGGCGTCGACCACGGTTTCCTCGCGTACTTCTTTCGCCCCCGATTCGATCATCACAATTCCATCCGAGGTGCCGACGACCATGATGTTCAGCAAACTGTCCCGCATCTCGCTGTAGGTCGGGTTGACGATGAACTGCCCGTTTAGCAGCCCGATGCGCACGGCCCCGATCGGACCACCGAAAGGAATATCGGAAAGCGTAAGCGCGGCGGAAGCGCCGTTGATCGCGACCACGTCGGGATCATTCTCGGTGTCGGCGGAGAGGACAAAGGCGATCACTTGGGTCTCGTTACGAAAGCCTTCCGGGAAAAGCGGGCGGACGGGACGATCGATCTGGCGGCTGGTGAGAATTTCACGTTCGCTCGGCCGGCCTTCCCGCTTGATAAATCCGCCGGGAATGCGACCACCCGCATAGGTGTACTCGCGATAATCCACGGTTAGCGGGAAGAAATCGATTCCCTCCCGAGGTTCAGCATTGGCGACGGCCGTAGCCAGGATCACATTGTCCCCGGTACGAACCACCGCGGCACCATGGGCCTGCTTGGCCAAATTCCCAGTTTCGAAAGAGATCCGTTTACCGCCGGCGAGCTCAACAAAAACTTCTTGTTTCATAGTTCATTCCTTTGAACAGGAGGCAGGGTGAGCCGATCCGTACGATGGCGCAGTGGAGGAACTGCCGAGACCGAGGATGAGTGAGAAGCAAACCAGATTCTTGGCTTTGCCGTCGATCCGGCACCTTCCGGCACCCTCTTGCCGGCCTCGCGCAACTGGCGAAAAGACGAAAAGCGGCTGGCAGCAAAAGGATGCGGCACTCGGTGAGCTGCTACTTGCGCAGGCCGAGCTTGGCAACGACACTCTTATAGCGCTCGGAATCGTAGATTTTCAGGTAGTCGAGCAGGCGACGTCGCTTGCTGACCAGCATGAGGAGACCGCGGCGCGAGCCATGATCCTTCTGGTGCGCTTTGAAGTGTTCCGTCAACTGACCAATGCGCTCGCTTAACAACGCGATTTGGACTTCGGGACTGCCCGTGTCGGTGGGATGCGTTCGGTACTGGTCAATGAGGGATTGTTTTTGCGCTCTCGCTAGCACTACCCTACTGTACTCCTGTCTTATGTTCGATTTTCTTGTAACGCCATCGATGGTAACAGGTTGCCATGGAAGCTGTAAAGGTGCGGGGCCGACGACGGCAACAATTTTATGAGAACCCAAACAATTTTTGGCTTGGCTACGCGGGGCGCGAGTCGCTTCATGACTGGCCGTTGTTGCTAAAGGAAGGTGAGGGCAAATAAGGAGGGCGGCTTGAACTCCGCCCTCGATAAACACGAGAACTCAGCTGGAATGAGTTTTTAGTCTCCGGCCAGCGGCACGCCGAACTCAACCTCCGGCTTGGTCACAGGCACCTGTTCTCGATTGTTCTCTCCGTTTGCCTTTTGCAGCACACCTAGCGGTATGAACCCATTCTGTGACACCGCCGGCTTCTCCTTCAAAACGACCTCGCGGTACAGGGCCGCCATACGCGCGTCGTAGGCAGGGTCGTTCTTCTGTTTGGCGTCCCGCGCTCGAATCTTTTCCTCCCGCGCGTTCTTGGCAATGCCGAGTTTATCCAGGTCGCGTTGCTCTTCCGTAGTCACGATTCCATCGCGCAGCAGCAGCGAGTGCTCGGTCGACTCCATCTTCACCTTCTTGCCGCCGGCAAAAATCTCATGCCGACCGTGCTCTTCGTACCACTTGGTGAGCGTGGCCGTCATATGCATCTTCTCGATAATGTTGCGCCAGCCCACGCCGGTGTTGTAGGCGCAGAAGGAAATCTCGCCCTCCTGGGTGGCATAAGGAATGATGCACTGTTCGGTTCGCCGGAAATCGTAGTTGAACAGGTCCTGGAACCACATGCCGGCGATGAACAAGAAATTCCAGCGATCCTTGCGACGCTTCATCACGTCTTCGATGGTGCGATCGGGACCGACTTTGCCGTAGTTGCGACCGGTCACGTTGTAGTTCTTGTCAAACTTTTGCAGCAGGTCAATCAGACGCAGATGGGTCGGCGAGCGGAACGGATCATAATTCTTCATCATGCAAAGGGCCATGCCCACCCCGGAGAGGAACTTGCCCCGAGCCGCGTCGTTGACCTTGGCGATGTCTTTGGCCAGCTGATCGCCGTGGAGAAATGCGGTGACGGGAACGCACTCCTTGGTTTCCTTGTCAATCATCACCGCCATTCCCGTGCCACAGTTGGGGTGGCAGCCACAGGAGAGCTGGCCCCAGTTGTTGTTGGCGTCGTTGGCGTGCATGAGATCGGCCCAATCGGAGAACGTCCCCATGAACGAGATGGGGAACCAATCGCGGGCGGGTTCACCGAGCCCGGTTTGCTGCTTCACGTCATGCGCCAGATGGGAAAGGGTGTAGCGCTGAGCCAAACGGCGCTCGTCGGTAATGGCCTCGTCGCGTCCGGTAAAGCTGACCGGCTGGAACGAGAGGAAGCCGATCTTTTTGGGATTGTCGAGCGCGAACTGGATGATGCGCCCGACCTGCTCGTTGTTGATTCCATTCACGATGGTGACCACCGGAATAATCTCCACCCCGGCGGCGTGCAGGTTGTCGATGGCTTTTAGCTTGACGTCGAACAGATTGCCGACCTTGCGGTGGGCGTTGGCCGCGTTGCCGATGCCGTCGAACTGCAGGTAGGCGTAGCGCAGTCCGGCCTGGGCAGCCTGCTGGGCAAATTCGAAGCTCTTGGCAAACTCGATTCCGTTGGTGGCAGCCTGCACGCTGTTGTACCCGACCTTTCGGGCGTAGCGAATGGCATCCAGGAAATAGGGAGAAAGCGTGGGCTCGCCTCCTGAGAACTGCACCGACATCTGCCGCTTGGGCTTGATGGTGATGGCGTTGTCGAGCATCTGCTTGATTTCTTCCCAGGTGAGTTCGTGCACGAAGCCAACCTGGTTGGCGTCCATGAAACAGGGGTCACACATCATGTTGCAGCGGTTGGTCAGGTCGATGGTCAGAACCGAACCTCGGCCATACTTAATCGTGCTCGAGCCATGATGGTGCAGCTTTTCGTCGTTGTGCGCGCGAATGTCGCGGCCCGGGAAAACCTGCTCGAGGTGGCGAGAGAACTGGGGGTCGATCGACATCACATCTTCAAACTGGCCGTGCTTGGGGCATTCCTTAACCATCAGGATCCTGCCGTCGCGCTCCACGATTTGCGCTTTCAATTCGCCGACTTTTTCATTGAGCAGGACTTCGTAAGGCAACTTGCCGTCGAGAATCTGCTGGCGAATTTCCGGGACGCACTTCGGACACAGCGAGTCCGTACTGCGCGGCCAGCCCAGTGGCGGCTTGGACTTTTCGTAAGACTTCAGCAGTGGCTTGTCCGACCACTTGGGAGTCGGAGCGGGATTGGGGCGAATACGGTTGAGTCTTTCGAAAACGTGCCACACGAGGGTTGCGCCAACCGTAAAGCACTTCTCGACATACTTGACAGGCTTATGCATCTCTTCTCGCTTTCCACGGCTTCAAAGTTGTGGCTGTGCCGGTCCCTGGGTTACCCGTTCCACACCCTAGAACGCAACGAGATACGTCTTTAGCGACCGCTGTATTGACCTTTACCTGGGAGAATGGTCGGTCGGACCACTCCCGAGAACTTGCTCGGCTTATCCTATTGAAGGGCGAGCAGAAGCACACGAACATCACAATAAAAGGGCGAAAATCGGGGTTTAGCGGTCAATTTGTGGCCCTGGATGGAGCTAAGTTATTGAGTCGGTTATAGCTAGAAACAAAATATAAACAGCTAAGGATTCAGTTCGGACAACGCCGGTTTGCCCTCTTGGGCAGCCGCAGCGGCCTGCCAGCGCTGAGGTGTGTTGGGGTGGCTGCGAAGGCGCCCCAGCATGGTGCCTACCGCCATCGATGCTCGGATGAGATGGTCGAACCTCAACCGGCCCGCGATCGCCACGGATTTGAACAAATGCAATCCCATACTCGCCGCGCAACCGCATTGACTGCAGTCCGGCGTGCCGCCAAATACACAGGGCTCGACGCGGGTCCGCAGATCCGCCGAATAGTTCGTCGACATGCGGGCAAACAAACATTCCTGAGGGCTCTTCGGAGGCTCAAGATAAGCCCGAACGAAGCGCTCACCGGTGAGAAACTTCGGGTAGCGCTGCCTGAACCCGGGCAGTTCCTCGGCTAACCTTTCCCGATCCTCGGCCGTGAGCATTTCCGGGCTACGTTCACCAATTTGCGGAGTGTAGACGCTTACCCAGATTCGATCGACTTCGGCACGCGCACTCCAAAAAGACACGTAATCCTCTAGGTAACCCGGACGTCGGAGCATGGCGCTGGTGATAACCCAGTGCACGTTGACCTTGCAGCCGCGAATATTCTTCAGGATGCGTTCATAGGTTGCCGGCTTGCGGCGAATATCGTGATCTTCGGGCAGGCCATCGATCGAAATTGCGACCCGCAGCCGCGGAATGCTCATCCAGGTTCGCGGAATAGGGACCACGCCGCTGGTAACGACGAGAGTGTGAATCCCCATCCGACCGAGCACCGGAAGGATCTGGCTCAGTTCGCGCTGCCGCACCATCGGTTCGCCGCCCACCAAGGAGACATGAATGGGGCGGTGCTTCCGTACCAGGTCGAGTACACCTTCAACCAGCGCGTCTCCCCGAAAGTCGCTCAGTTGCCGTAAGGTCACGCCGTCGCCGAGGTGCGTATCCCCGTAGGCATAACAACCCGGGCAGCTCAACGGGCATTCCCGGGTTATCTCGATTGACAGCATCGGGGCTCTGCCGGCAAGGATCTTGCGCCATGCCTCAAGGAATTCCCCAGGCCTAATCGCAGGTGTTCGCAAAGACATCGTTCAACGCACTCCAGTTTGTTCACAACGAGCCAGCCCACAAGATTTGCTAATACGGCTCGGAAGAATGAGGTTAAAAGTTGGATGCAGATTCACTGGTCAACGATCATGTGAGTATCGGAGAATCCCCGGTTGCGAAAATGAATCTCCTGTTTAAGAAAACCTGAGTAAGCGCACTTTGGGAACTGGCAATTTTTCCACGCCGTTCGCTTGCGAGTGTGCGAACTGGTTTCAGTTTGAACGCCCAGGTGTAGAGGTTTGCGGCCTTAGAAGAACTTGCGCAGGAATTGACATCGCCAGCCAGGCTCCGATTCGACGCTGGCAACCAGCTAAGCTCGTATGTTCCCGCCCAAGTTGATTGAGGGCGGCAGGGAGCGCCCGGCCATCGGCTGCCTTGACAAGGCTCTTGTCATCGGATTTTGAACCCGTCTTCCCTTCCCGAATTATCCATCCGACCTTGCGGACGCCATTCATCTAATTATCTATAAACTATTAAGGATAATATACTTACATAGATAGCATGGGTGTAGGCTTGACAGCACAGGATCAATGTCCTTACAATTAGCACTCATCAACCATGAGTGCCAACAATTCAGTTGGGAAGCTCTAGCGAGTATCCTTGCAGATTTGACCCACCAACATTTC